>OZ244940.1:1545913-1855096 GCA_965222035.1 Candidatus Amphirhobacter sp.
CCTGCCGCCTGGCGAGGGCCAGCTGTGCCTTGATGGTGCTGTCGTACGCGTTGGCGAGATTGTCTTTCTTGAGCAGGTCGTTGAAATCAGTACTCAGACCCACCACGTAATCATCGACCCATCGTTGCCAGACGTTTTCCGACAGCTGCTCGTTGGTGAAAGTCAAGAACTTCAGGTGCATGTCTACCAGCGCGTTGATGCGCTCGGCGCTCGGCAGCAGGTTGTTCTTGCTGCTGTTGATGTTGGGGTTGGCGGGCACCAGGTTCCATAGTTGATCATGCCCGATCCAGGTCCAGGGCAGGAAATGATCGAGATGGTAGTGCCGATTGTCCAGAACCTGATTCGAATACAGGCAGCATAGCTTGTTGTCTTCCATGTAATAGCGCCAGTATTTGCGCTGCCGCGCCAGCGAGCGGCGGTCGGGCAGTTCCCACAGCTTGTTCGACAGCGAAGGGACATTGGGATTGCAGTTGGCCAGGTAACGCAGCCACTGGCTGTCCAGCCAGCCGTTGATGATCTGCTGGTTGTCCTCGAAGTAGGTACGCCAGCGATGGTGCACGACGATGCGTTGCTGTTCCGCGTCAATCCGGTACAAGGGCGGGTTCTTGGTGTCGGCGAAGCACTCGTTGCTGAGCTCGGTGATGAGTCTGTAGGCTTTGTTGTGCACCATGCCTTTGGTGTGTTCCCTGTACCACGGATTGATCATGACATAGAGAGGATGATGGGTCAGGTTTTTGACCTGGACCAGCTCGGCGACGCGGTCAGCGACCTTGGCGAAGCTGCGCCGCACCTGGTCGGTGTTGGTGAAAGCCTCGCTGGCGATGAGTCCTAGTTTGCGCTTGTCGGTCAGGTCCTGCAGCACCGAGCCGATCATGTCCGAGGTGCCGAAGTGCAGCCGGAAATGCCTGATCGGGAACCAGGAGAGGATGAGCATCTCGCGCCGGATGGCGTCGAAGCTGATGGCGATCTCCTCGGCGCCGGCCTGTTTCTCCACCCGCTGCAGGATGATCTTGAGCAGCAGGAATTTGTAGGAGGCGTTGGCGCGTTCGAGAGACTGGGCCAGGCAGTTGACATCGACCTGCCCGCTCAGAGGCAGGCCGGCGGCTGACGGCGGCGGATTCTTCATGCTTTGCGTTTCCAGTCGCTGAAACCCTGGCGCTGCGCTAGTTTCAACATCGGCTCAACGGTACCGGCGTAAGCAGCGCGCATGAGGCGTAGGTTTTGCAGCTCAGCGTCGGTGGCGCGCAGACCAAGGCGATAGTCGTCGAGGATCTTTTTCAATTCGCGTGGCTTGGTCTCTCGGACAATCGCCAGCGCCTGATAATGGGCGTCGGCGAGTTTGCCAATCAGTTTCGCAGGCGGCAGACGATCGTTCTTGTCGCTGTTGAGACCCTTTGCGGTGGGAATAAGATTCCATGCTTGGTTGTGTCCCACCCAGGACCAAGGCAGGAAATGATCCAGCGCGTAGGGCGCGGCAATAGGGTCGCCGGAGTAGATGCAGGCCATCGGTCTGTGTTTGAGGTAGATGTCCCAGTACCGATGCTGAAGGTTGAGGTCTTTGCGTTGCCGTGGCCGGTCCCATAGCTTGGCTGACAAGGATGGGACGTTAGGGTTCCTGCTCTCGAGAAAACGCAGCCATTGGCTGTCGAGCCAGCCTTCGACGATGGTCATGTGCTTGTTGAGGTAAGCCAGCCAAGACGGATGGATGACGATGCGGTCCGCTGGCAGTTCCAGCTTGTACAACGGCCGGCGCTCGTTGAAATGCTCCGTACTGAGCTCGGCTACCTGCTGGCGAGGTTCTTTCATGTGCCCTAATTCCGGAAACCATCTTCTGATCATGACGAAGAGGGGGAATTTCGCCAACTGATGAATCCGCGGCATGCGATCGAGCCGGTCAGCATGCCGGTCCAGAATGCTGCGCATCTTGTCGGCGGTGACGCGCGTGGCGTCGTCCAGGAGCCCGACTTGCTCCAGATTGCGAAACATCTCAGCTGTCTTGTCCTCTTGGCCGAGCGCCAGCTTGAAATGCCGGCTCGGAAACCAAGCTTGCGCGAGCATCGCGCGGCTCAGCGCCTTGCTGTCAATTGCTAGCTCGCGAGCTCCGGGATGTTTCTTGATTTCCTGCAGAATGGTGCGCAGCAGCAGGAATTTGTAAGATGAGGTGAAGGACTTGAAAGCCTCAATCAGCGGCTCGACATCAATATCGGTGTCGGGCGGCAGATTGGCCGGCGGCAAGCCTTGCTTCATGCCGGCTGGGCCGGCGCCCGGGCGGTTTGCGGGCTGGAAAACATATAATTACCTTCGCTGATTCTACTAGGCATCCAGCCATGCGTATCGACAACGAAGTCAAGCTTGATTACGACGACGTCCTGATCAGGCCCAAGAGGTCCACCCTCGACAGCCGCGCCACCGTCGACCTCGAGCGCGATTTCGGTTTCTTCAAGGGCGTGCCGATCATCGCCTCGAACATGGACACCACCGGGACCATCCCCATGGCCGAGGCGCTCGCGGCGCACCGCATGCTCACCTGCCTGCACAAGCACCACGAGGTCAAGGACCTGATTGAGTTCTTCGCGGAGGAGCGCGCCCACGCCGCCTACAGTACCGGCATCAGCAGCAAGGACTGGGACCGCTGGCAGGAGGTCTCCAGCCAGGTCAAGGCCGGCAACATCCGCATCGTGTGCATCGACGTCGCCAACGGCTACTCGGAGCAGTTCATCCACTTCGTCGAGCGCTTCCGCAAGGAGCACAAGGACCTGACCATCATCGCCGGCAACGTGGTGACCGGCGACATCACCGAGCAGCTGATCCTCGCCGGCGCCGACATCGTCAAGGTCGGCATTGGCCCCGGCAGCGTGTGTACCACCCGGCTCAAGACCGGCGTTGGCTACCCGCAGCTGAGCGCCGTGATCGAATGCGGCGACGCCGCCCACGGCCTCGGCGGGCGCATCATCGCCGACGGCGGCTGCGCGCGGACCGGCGACGTGGTCAAGGCCTTCGGCGCCAACGCCGACTTCGTCATGCTCGGCGGCATGCTCGCCGGCCACGCCGAGAGCGGCGGCGACCTGACCGAGGAGGACGGCAAGCAGTACAAGGAGTTCTACGGCATGTCGTCGGAGCATGCCAACGAGATCTACAGCGGCGGCCTCAAGGACTACAAGGCGGCCGAGGGCCGCAAGGTGCGCATTCCCTACCGGGGCAAGGTCGAGGTTACCGTCCAGGACATCCTCGGCGGGCTGCGCTCCGCATGCACTTATGTCGGCGCCCGCGAGCTGCGTGAGTTGCCCAAATGCACGACCTTCGTGCGCGTCAACAGCACGCACAACCGCGTGTTCGAAGATCTCGAAATCTGAGGCCCTGACGGACGCCACCGGCCGCGACGGCCGCCTGCTGGCGGTCTGCGTCGGCATGCCCGCGGAGCTGCCCGGCTTCGGCGAGTGCTCGGGCATCGTCAAGAGCCCGACGGAAGAACGCGTCGTCCTGGGCCCGCGCGGCCTGGCCGGCGACGGCGTCGCCGACTCGGAAAACCACGGCCGGCCCGAGCAGGCGGTCTACGCGCTCGGCGACCGCGACCGCGACTACTGGCAGGAGCAGCTGCAGCGCGATTTGCCGCCAGGGACCTTCGGCGAGAACCTCGTCATCTCCAACATGGACACCCATGACGTGCAGATCGGCGAGCGCCTGGTGCTGCCGGACGCGGTGCTCGAGGCGGTGTGGCCGCGCATCCCGTGCTCGAAGCTCACCCACGTCATCGGCGACCCGCGCTTCGGCAAGCGCTTCCTGCGCTCGGGCCATGTCGGCGTGTATTTCCGCGTCATCACCGCCGGCTCACTCGCCGTCGGCGACGCGACCCGCTGGGACAGAGCCCATGCGGACGGCCGCGCGATCCTCGAGCTCGCGACCTGACCTAAGCGCCGCGCAGCTCGCGGCTGTCGAGCTGCATGGTAACCGGCCCCTGGTTGTGCAGATGCACGTCCATGTCGGCTCCGAACACCCCCTGCTTGACCGTCAGGCCCTCTTGCTCCAGGTTGGCCGCGAAGCGCGAGAGCAGCTGCTGCGCCTGCTCTGGCGGGGCCGCGCGCGCGAAAGACGGACGGTTGCCGCGGCGTGCGTCGGCCGCCAGGGTGAACTGGCTCACCAGCAGGATCGCGCCGCCGGCCTCGCCCACCGCGCGGTTCATCTTGCCGGCGTCGTCAGCGAAGATGCGAAGCCGCGCCACCTTGGCCGCCAGCAGGTCCGCGTCTTTCTCATCGTCGCCCTCCACGACACACAGCAGTACTAGAAGGCCCGCCTCGATGCCGGCGACTTCCTTGCCGGCCACCGCCACCCGGGCGCTCGCCACCCGCTGCAGCAGGGCCAGCACCTCAGCTGTCGCAGTCCTGCCGTTGCAGCAGGCGCTCCTCTTCGAGCTCGAGGCGCTCGCCGGCGAAGCGCAGGCGCCACTGCGTGTACTGGCAGCGGTCGCGGCCGTCCCAGGCCTCGATGATGACGCCGTTGTGGATGATGTCGCCGCCGAGGCGATAGCCCAGCGCCGCCGCGATCAAACGATTGCGCAGCCGCACCACGATCGAAGCCGGCGAGGCGATCACCAGGCCCTGCTCGTCCGCGCTCGGGGCCGCCGTGGCCGAGCGCACTTCCAGCACCAGCGGCCCGAAGCGCTCCTTGCTCACCACCGGGCCCGCGGGCTCGTAGCCGCGCAGCTGCTCGTGGTCGATCAGCAGGGCGATGTCGGTCCCGGCCGTGCCGTCCGGCACCGCGGACCAGGCGGTATCCTGCGCGCTAGCCGCCCCGCTTAGCAGCGCCAGGGCCAGCAGGCCTAGGGATCGCACTTGGCCTCGGTGGGATAGTCGCGGTACTCCGAGCCCAGGTAGTCGACGCTGTCGGCGTCGAACTCGAACCACCAGGCCGAGATCGAGCAGCCCGGCTCGCCGTTCCAGTGCTTGACGATCAGGTTTTCGCTGTCTTGCTCGAGCTCGAACTGGTACCCCTTGGCGCCGACGACATACTCGCCGTCGACGGCGATTACCAGCGAGGCCGGCACCAGCGGCTCATCGTCGCCGGGGAGCGCGCGGTAGTTGGTGATGTCGACGCGCGGGCCGATCTGCATGCGCTGGTGTGGCGCGCCGACCGGCACGAACGAGCGCAGATCGTCGCGGTCGACGGTCAGCATGCCGTCGCGCAGCGAACTGTCCCACAGCGCCATGTCCAGCCATGCGGCCGAGACCTGCAGCAGCGTGGGCGGGACGAGGTGCTTGAGCGGCGGGGTCTGCTGGGCCAGCGCCGCCGTCGCCAGCAGTAGGCCGGCCGCCAGCGCCGCCAGCGGGCGTTTGCTAGAATCTTTGCTTATCACGGTTTCCCTCCATCTACGGACTATGATTCTAGGCAAAAGCTGGCGCGGGCGGGCCCTGGACCGCATGCTGGGCGACGCCAGCCGCGCGTCCCTGCGCCCCCATGCCGGCAAGGTGGTCCTGCTGCGCGCCGGCCCGGCGCGCCTCGCGCTGCGGGTCGGTACCGACGGCGGCCTGGAGCCCGCCAGCGCCGCGCTCACCCCTGACGCCAGCATCGCCTTCGCCGCCGGGACCGCGCCGCAGGCCGCCGGCGACGCCGAGCTGCTGCGGGCGCTGGGCGAGGCCCGCGCCGCCCTCATGCCGGCCGGCCGGCCGGCGGACTGGTGCCGCGACGCTGGCGAGCGCCTGGGCGCGAACGTCGGCAACTGGCTGACGAACGAGTACCCGCTGCTGGCGAGCCAGGACGAGCTGCGCGATTTGGGCCGCGCCGCCCGCGCGCTGGATCGCCGCCTCGACGCGCTGCTGGCGCGCGCCGGAGCCTGAGCGCCATGGCCAACGACCGCCAGCACATCATCAAGAAGTACGCCAACCGCCGGCTGTACGACACCAAGGCGAGCAGCTACATCACCCAGGACCAGATCAAGGAATACGTCTTCAGCGGCGTGTCCTTCCGCATCGTCGAGGACAAGACCGGCAAGGACGTCACCCGCGCGGTGCTGCTGCACATCATCCTCGACGAGGAGATCATGGGCGTGCCGCTGTTCACCGAAGAGGCGCTGCGCAGCGTGATCCTGTTCTCGGGCTCGGGCATGCGCAGCTCGTTCTCGGGCTTTCTCGAGCAGATGCTGCCGGCGCTGCTCAAGCAGCAGCTGCGCGAGCCGCCGTTCGCGCCCGGCGGCGCCATGCCCGGCCAGGACCGCATCCGCGACCAGTTCGCGACCTTGCAGGGCATGCTGCTCGGGAACTCCTTCCAGGAGTATGTCAACAGCAGCATGAAGATGATGGAGGACGTCAACCGCGAGATCCTCGCGAACACCTCGCGCATGATGCAGCCGACGGGTACGGCGGCGGAGCCCGAGCGGCCGGCGGCGCGGCGGCGGAAAAAACGCGATGGCTGAGCCCAAGCCCGCGGTCGTCAAGCGCAGCACCGGCGAGACCGCGATCGAGGTGCGGCTGCGGCTGCGGCCGGGCCAGCGGAAGATCGCGACCGGCATCGCCTTCTTCGATCACATGCTCGCCCAGATCGCGCAGCACGGCCTGCTCGAGCTCGCGATCAAGGCCAAGGGGGACCTCGACGTCGACTTCCACCACACCGTCGAGGACACCGGCATCGCGCTGGGCTTGGCGCTGGAGCAGGCGCTGGGTGACAAGCGCGGCATCGCGCGCTTCGCCGATGCCTGCGCGCCGCTGGACGAGGCCCTCGCCCGGGTGGTGCTCGACCTGTCCGGCCGGCCGGGGCTGTACTACCGCGCGACGTTTACCCGCGGGAGCGTCGGCGACTTCGACCTGCAGCTGGTGCGCGAGTTCTTCCAGGGCTTCGCCAACGCCGCCAAGGCCACGCTGCACATCGACCTGCTCGAGGGCGTCAACGCCCACCACCAGGCCGAGGCGATCTTCAAGGCCTTCGCGCTCGCCCTGCGCCAGGCCATCGCGCCAGTGGCCGCCGGCGAGGTGCCGTCGACCAAAGGCAGCCTTTGAGCGCCGCCCGCCTGGCCGTCGTCGATCTCGGCCTGGGCAACATCCATTCGCTGCTCGGCTGCCTGCGCCGCCTGGCCGGCGATGAGTCCGTAGTGCTCGTCGATGACGCGGCGGCGGTGCGGGAGGCGGATGCCGTGGTGCTGCCGGGCGACGGCTCCTTCAGCGCCTGCGTGGCCGAGGTCGATGCCCGGCCCGGCATGCGCGCGGCGCTGGAGACAGCCGCGCAAGAACGGCCGTTCCTGGCGATCTGCGTGGGCATGCAGCTGCTGTATGAAGGCAGCGAGGAGGGCGCGGGCGAAGGCTTGGGATTGCTGCCCGGTACGGTGCGGCGCTTTCCGTCCCAGCCTGGCGCCAAGGTCCCGCTGATGGGCTGGCTCGACGCGCGGCTCGACGCCGCCTCGCCGTATTGCGCTGGCTTGCGGGCGGACGAGCGGTTTTACTTTTTGCACAGCTATTACGCCGCAGCCGGCGGCGAGGAGGTGCTGATGCGGGCCGAGCACACCGCGCCGTTCGCCGCCGCCGCTGCCCGCGACGGACTGCTCGCGACCCAGTTCCATCCGGAGAAGAGCGCCGCCGCGGGCTGCCGGCTGCTCGCCAATTTCCTGCGGCGCGCCGGCTTGCCTGTGGATAAGGCTGTGGACGGGCCCGTGCATAAGCCTGTGGCCTGATTGTGGATAAACTGTTGATAGCGGCCGCTTGCAAAATCTAGTAAAATTAACCCGACTTAATGGCTACTGATTCGACTGGCGAGAAACCTACCGCAGGTTTGCGCCACCCGCCGCTCGAACGTCTCATCGACGCTTATCACGACGGCCGCTTCGCCGACGCCATCAAGGGCTTCCGCCGCCTCGCGCGCCAGGGCAACGCCCGCGCCTCTTACTATCTCGGCGAGATGTACAAGGAAGGGCTCGGCGTCAAAGTCAACCTCACCAAGGCCTTCGAGCTGTTCCGCGATTCAGCCCGGCGCGATGACAGCGACGGCATGGTCGCGCTCGCCGACGCCTATTTGCGCGGCGAAGGCGTCGAGCGCGACGCGCACCTCGCCGGCGTCTATTACCAGCGCGCCGCCGAGCAGGGCAACTCCGAAGGCTGGCGCAGCCTGGGTGACATGTACTTCCGCGGCGAAGGCGTCGATCGCGACTACGTCCGGGCCTACGGCCTGTACCGCCAGGCCGACCGCCACGAGCACCCCTGGGCGCAGTACCGCCTCGGCCTGTGCCACCTCGAGGGCCTGGGCGTGCGCACCAACCTGGGCAAGGCGCTCAAGTACCTCATGCTGGCCGCCGCCCGCGGCGTCATCGCCGCCAAGTACCAGCTGGGCCTGATGCATCTCGACGGCCGCGGCGTCGATCGCGACCCGGCCTTCGGCTATCGCTACATCCTCGAAGCGGCGCTCGCGGACACCGCCAACCCGGCCGGCGAGCTGCTGAGCCAGACCCTCGGCTGCGACATCCGGGACATGGATCCCGCCGAGATCGTGCGGCGGGCCTATCGCCTGATCCACGTCGCGCCGACGCGCCGGCACCGCGCGCCCGCCGGCACCGTCAACTAAGTTACGTCGCGGCCGCGAGCCGCGGGGGAATCAATCCAACAGGTCTTCGACCTGGTATAGTTCAATCAGCCGGCTGATCTTCTCCGGCAGGTTGACGAAGCTGAGCTTCACGCCGTTGACCTGTGCTTTGCGCCGCAGCGCCAGCAGCAGGGCCACGCCGGCCGAATCGGCTTCTTCGACGCCGCTGAAATCCAACTGGACCTCCTTGGTGTCGCCGAGCAGCGCCAGGGTCTTGGCATAGGCCGCGTGGTTGCCGATGGTCAGGGGCTCGGCGATGGCGATGGGAGCGGGCGCGCTCATGCGTCCTTGGCCACGTCCCGGCGCAGCCGGGCGATGAAGCCCTCGATGCCTTCCTTGCGGATCAGGACCGAGAACTGGCTGCGGAAGTTCTGGGTCAGGCTGACGTTCTCGACCAGGAAGTCGTTGATGACCCATTCGCCGCGCACGAACGTCAGGATGTAGTGCAGGTAGATGGTGTTGCCGCGGTGCTCGATGTCGATGCCGATCTTGACGTCGCCGTTGCCCTGGGCCACCGCCGGCGGGAAGCTGATCTGCTGGTTGTCGAACTTCGACAGCGAGCGGGCGTAGGTCTTCTCGATCTTGGCGCGGAACAGCCGGATGATCTCGGCGCGCTGCTCGTCGTTGACGCGCGCCCAGTACTTGCCCATGGTGCGGCGGGTCAGATGGGCGAAATCGAACTGCGGCGACAGCGTGAACTGAATCAGCTCCAGCGCGCTGGCGTCATCGAGCTTGCCTTCCTTTTTGAGCTGCGCCAACTTGGACACCGACTTGATCGAGGCCTGCTGGATATCGCTCTCCTTGGCGTTCAGCGTCTCTTGCAGATCGATGTGCGAATCCGCGCCTGCGCCTGCGGCCAGCGCCAGCGCCAGGACTGGGGCCGCCAGGCGCGCCGCCAGCCTCATTCAGCGGCCTTGTCGAAGAGGAACTTGCCGATCAGCTCCTCGAGGATGATCGCCGAATCGCCGAGGGCGCGGTCGCCCTCTTGCAGCGCGGTCTCGGAGCCGCCGGCGACGATGTTGATGTACTGCTCGCCGAGCAGGTTGGTCGAGACGATCGCGAAGCTCGAATCGTCGGGAAACTGGTAGCGCTGGTCGAGGTCGATGCGAGCGACCGCCTCATAGCTCTCCTGGTCGAGGCTCAGCGCGGCGATGCGGCCGACGACGATGCCGGAGCTCTTGATCGGCGACTGCTCCTTGAGGTTGCCGATGTTCTCGAAGTAGACGTCGACCGAGTAGGTCGCGCTGGTCCCGATGGCGTCGAGGTTGGCCGCGCGCATGGCGATGAAGGCCAGGCTGATGATGGCGACGAGCAGCAGCAGGCCCGCGCCCAGATCGATATGCTGGCGGTTCATCTGCGGTGATTCTATCCTTTCCGCTCCGCTCAGCGGGCCAGCAGCGAGGTGAGGATGAAATCCAGCCCCAGCAGGGTCAGCGAGGCGTACACCACGGTGCTGGTGGTCGCATGCGCGACGCCCTCGGCGGTCGGCCGGGCGTTGTAGCCATGGTACAGCGCGATGATGCTGGAAGTCAGGCCGAAGACCGCGCTCTTGAGCATCCCTTCGGTGAAGTCGCCGAAGAACTTGGTGAAGCTCTGCATGTTGCCCCAGAAGTAGCCCTCGTCCATGCCGATGCGCAGCACGACGATGGCGTAGGTCCCGACGATCGCGACCGCGAGCAGGATGATCGTCAGCAGCGGCAGGCACAATGAGCCGGCGATGAAGCGCGGCGCGATCTCGCGCTCGAGCGGGTCGACCGCCATGACCTCCATGGCCGCGAGCTGCTCGGAGGAGCGCTTGAGGCCGATCGCCGCGGTGACCGCGGTGCATGAGCAGCCGATGAACAGTAGGCCGGCGAGTACCGGGCCGAGCTCCCGGAACAGCGCGATGGCGGCCGCGGCGCCGACGACCTGGGTCTGGCCGTAGCGGTCAAGGATGGTGTGGAACTGCAGCCCGAGCACCAGCCCGATGAACAGCCCGGAGACCACGATGATGGGCATCGAGCGCGTCCCGAGGTGGTACATCTGGATCCAAATCAGGTGCGGCCGCGCCAGGCTGGCGGGTACCCGCTTGGCGACCATCCAGCAAAAGCGCGCGAAGCCCCCGAGGTAGAAGACGTTCTCGACCAGCGGCCAGCCGAGGCGCTGGATGAAGGCGGACAGGCCTTTGCGCCGGCGGTTGCGGCCCAGGCTGCGGGGCTGGTCGGGTTGCGAGGGCTCGGTCACCGGCGGGATTGGAGTGGCTCAGTCGCGGCCGAGGCGCAGGTCGCCGCGGTAGTCGCTGCCCGGCAGGTGGAAGGGCAGCGGCCCGTCGGCGCGGCCGTGGATGAACTGATTGACGATGGGATCGTCCGCGGCGTTCATCTCAGCGGGGGTGCCCGTGGCGATGACCCGGCCGTGCCACATCAGGCAGACGTGGTCGGCGATGGCGAAAGTCTGCTCGACGTCGTGGGTGATGATGATCGAGGTCGAGCCGAGATGGTCGTTGAGCTCCTTGATCAGGTTGGCGATGATGGTCTGCGAGACCGGATCGAGGCCGGCGAAGGGCTCGTCGTAGAGCAGGATATGCGGGTCGAGGGCGATGGCGCGCGCCAGCGCCACCCGCCGCTGCTGTCCGCCGGAGAGCTCGGAGGGATAGCGCTCGGCGGCCGACCGCAGCCCGACCGCGTGCAGCTTCAGCAGCACCAGGTCGTGGATGGCGGCCTCCGGCAGGCGGCTGTGCTCGCGCAGCGGGAAGGCGACGTTCTCGCCGACCGACAGGTCGGTGAACAGCGCCGGGTTCTGGAACAGCATGCCCAGCCGCAGCCGCAGCCGGTAGAGCCCGGCGAGGTTGAGCTTCTCGACGTCCTCGCCATCGACGTTGACCGATGCTCCTGCCGGAATCGGGTACTGTCCGGTCATCAGGCGGACCATGGTGGTCTTGCCGCTGCCGGAGCCGCCCATCAGCGCCACGATCGAGCCGCGCGGTACGCTCAGATCGACGCCGTGCAGGATCTGGGTGTCGCGGCCCGGATAGGTGAAGCTGAGGTTCTTGATCTCGACAGCGGGCGTGCTCATGAGGCGACCGGAGGGCAGATGGGAGAGGGGGCGGCGGCAGCGCCGCCGAGTGCTATTTTACTAATGCCTAGGCTAAGGAGATATGTGCTTGCTTGACAAGCCTGCGTCTAGTCCGCTTCAAGCGAGGCTTGGCGTACCCGAAGGCTGGATGTGGCGCGCAACCTGCGAAATCAAAATCTTGTTGGGATTGTGTCAAGCAAAGTATGTGGCTTGCTATTTTCAGCCTTGCTGCGCGGCCCGCTGTTTCTTGGCTTGCACGTACGTGAAGAACGAAGGGATGCCGGCCTCCATCTGGTCTTCATCCCCCTCCCAGATGAAGCCTAGCCACTGCAAGCTATCAACGATTTCCCGAGCCTTTTCCGCGTCGATATCGCTGTTCTTCTGCCGCAAATCGTACTCAATGGTCTCTCGCTCTGCCTTGGCCTCTTCTTGCCGGTGGATGGTCTCGGCTACCTGCAAGGCATATGGCGTGAGTTCTTTATCGTTCATCTCCTTATAGATTTTGCGGTAGAAATACTTGCGCTCCGTCCTTATCGCTCCTTGGGCTTTCTCCACCAGCGCGACGTCGACGCGCCGCTTCCCCTTGGAAGGCAGGGTCTCCCAGACCTCCGCCCCCACCAGCTGGACGAAATAAGGGTAGTTGTCAGTCATGCCCCACATCATCTCCAAGGCCTCCGGCTCGACCTCGATGCCGCGGACGGTGAACGGCTTGCTGAGCGCGTCCTTGCTCTCCTCGGTCGCCAGCAGGTTGATGTAGATGTCCTTGCTCCTTGTGATGAAGGTAGCGCCGATCTTCATCAGATAACTGTTCAAATCCGGAGTACCCGCAAGCAGCATCACCAAAGGGTACTTCGCATTGATCAGCCGCTGCCCAATATGCAGCATGAAACCCATGATGTCTTCTTCATAATGATGGGCCTCGTCCATTAGCAGGACCATGGGCCCCTTGCGCAGCCTGGCATGCAGAACCTCCTCGTAAGTTTCAGCGGCCTTTCCCAGGTCCAGGCGGACGCCGAGATCGGCATAGGAAACCTGGAAGCCCGTCACCCTCTTCAGCCACTTCAGCAAGAAATGATCCTTGCCGGCTATCTCCTTGAGCAGGCGCCCCATCGCATCGCCTGCCGTCAGGTTCTTGACATGCGCCAGCCGCGCCACGTGGATGCCCTCCTCCTGGGCCCGCTCCTCCATCCAGCCAAGCAGCAGCGTCTTGCCCACCCCGCGGGGACCGGTTAGCACCACCGGCGTCATCGACGTATCTTCCAGCAAGCCATTTTTCTGGATCTCGCTCGGGGCGATGCCTTGCAGGGCTCTGTTCAGCAGCTTGAATTCTCTCTTCCGGCCGACGACATGCTGCGGACGGGTCCCGGCACCGGGAGCAAACGGGTTTTTGTTCTGTTTGGCGGGCGAGGCAGACATAACCATATTTTAGGGGATTATATGGAATTTATATGCTTATCTTGACAAGTTTGTGCCTAGTTCGCTTTTAATAAAAGGCTTGGCGGCCCAAGGGACTAGATGTGGCGCGCCATCCTGCGGCAGCGATATCTTATTGGGATTGCGACACGCAAAGCATGTGGCTTGCTAGTTTCTACCCTGCTTCGCGGCCCGCTGTTTCTTGGCTTGTATATAGGTGAAGAACGAAGGGATGCCAATCTCCAGCCGGTCTTCCTCTCCGCGCCAGATGAAACCCAGCCACCGCAGGCGCTCGACAATGCTCCTGGCATCTGCCGCGCCTAGATCGCTGTTCTCTTGCTGCAGAACGATCTCGATGTCCTTCACCCCCACTGCGGCGCATTGTTGCCGGGTGATGGCTTCGGCTGCCTGCAAGGCATATGATGTGAGACCTTTAGTACTCATCTCATCATAGAGCAGGCTGAAGAAATCCCTGAGGTCGTCGCTTAGCTCCCCTTGCACTTGATCGAACAGCGCGACATCTACTTGCCGCCTCCCTTCTTTGGGCAAGGATTTCCAGATCTCCGCTCCCACCAGCTGGACGAAATACGGATAGTTGTCAGTCATGCCCCACATCATCTCCAGAGCCTCCGGCTCGACCTCAATTCCCCGGTCGGCGAACGGCTTCCTGAGCCCGTCCTTGCTCTCCTCGGTCGCCAGCGAATTGATGTGAATCACCTCGCTGCGTTCCAGGAACCCCGCGTCGATCTTATTCAGATAGCTGAGCAGGTCCGGCGTGCCCCCCCCCGCGGGCCCGTCAGCACCAACGGTGCCATTGACGGACGCTCTAGCAGGCCATCTTCCTGGATCTTGCACCTGTCAATGCCTTGCAAGGCCCCTTCTAGCAGGGCAAACTCTCTCTTGCGGCCAGCGACATGCTCCGGGCGGTGCCCGGTCCCGGGAGTAAATGGTTTTTTCCTCCGCTTGGCAGGCTGGGCGATCATAACCATATTTTAGGGGATTGCAGGGGGTTCGTATGCTTTATTTGAGAAAACTGCGCCTAATTCGCTTTATTGAAAGGCTTGGCGCATCAAGTGCTGGCTGTAGTATGCCAACCTGCGAAATCAAAATCTTGTTGGGAATCGGCTGGCAAGGGGTGTGGCTGCCTAGCCTCCATTCTCCGTTGCGGCCTGCTTTTTTTTGGCTTGCAGGTAGGTGAAGAAAGAGGGAATGCCAGCTTCCATGCGGTCTTCCTCTCCCTGCCAGATGAAACCTATCCTCTGCAGGCTATCGACAATGTCCATGGCTTCGTCTTCGCTGAGCTTCTTATTGCTCTTCCTCAAATCGTTCTCAATGGTCTCGCGCTCCGCCCTGGCGTCCTGTTGTCGGTTGATGGTCTCAGCTGCCCGCAAGGCATGTGATGTGAGCTTGCCCTTATACAGCTCGGCATAGATGTCTCGGTAGAAATACTTGTGCTTGCGGCTTATGGCCATCTTGGCCTGCTCCACTAGCGCGACATCGACGCGCCGTTTTTCGTCGTCTTTGGGCAATAACTTCCAGACCTCCGCCCCCACCAGCTGGACGAAATAAGGGTAATTGTCGGTCATGCCCCACATTATCTCCAGGGCCTGTGGCTCGACCTCGATGCCGCGGTTGGCGAACGGCTCGCTGAGCGCTTCCTTGCTTTCCTCGGTCGCCAGCAAGTTGATGTAGATTTTCTCACTCCTTGACATGAACGTCGCTTCGATGTTCGTCAGATAGCTAGGCAGATCCGGAGTGCCCGCCAACAATATCACCAAAGGGTACTTCTCGTTAATCAGTCGCTGCCCGCTCTGCAGCATGAATCCCATGATGTTTTCTTGGTAATGATGGGCCTCGTCCATCAGCAAGGCCAAGGGACCCTGGCTCAGCCGGGCCCGCAAAACTTGCTCGAAACCGTCAGCGGGGTCATCGCGAAGGTCCACGCCTAAGCCGAAGCCGGGAATGGATGCATTGAAGCCCTTCACCGCCTTCAGTGCCTTCTTGTCCGCGCCGCGGGCCAGCTCTTTGAGCAGGCGCCCCATCGCATCGCCTGCCATCAGGTCCTTGGCATGCGCCAGCCGCGCCACATTGATCTCCATCTCCTGGGCCCGTTCCTGCATCCAGGTGAGCAACAGCGTCTTGCCCACCCCGCGCGGGCCGGTGAGCACTATCGGCGGTGTCAAATCATGCTCCAGCAGGCCATCTTCTTCCCGGACCTCGCTCGGAGCGATGCTTTGCAGGGCATCCTCCAGCACGTCGAACACATCCTCCCGGCCGGCGACATACTCCGGGGTGTGCCCGGTACCGGGAGTGAATGGTTTTTTTCTCCGCTTGGCAGGCTGGGAAGTCATAACCATATTTTAGGGGATTGCAGAGGGTTTATATGCTTGATTTGAGAAAACTGCGCCTAGTTCGCTTGAAAAAAGATTGGGCGTACCAAACGGCTGAATGTAGCGCGCCAGCCTGTCGCAGCAATGTCCGATAAAGAATGGCATCAAGAAAAGTAGATTATTCCCTATAATAAAAGGCGCTGCTGATGAACGAAGACTGCTACCTGCGCGCGCTCGGTACCCTGGGAGCGGGGAAGGAGCTTGAGCCCGGCCTGCTCGAAGAGGCCCTGGCCGCGATCCTGGCGGGCGAGTGGAACGAGGTCGAGGTCGCGGCCTTCTTGACCGCGCTGCGCATGCGGGGCGTAACCAGCGCCGAGGTGGCGGTCGCCGCCCGCTACCTGCTGGGCATTATGAGGCCGGTGGAGCTGCCGGACGCCGCCGCGGTGCTCGATACCGCCGGGACCGGCGGCGACCGCAAGGGGACCTTCAACATCTCGACCGCCGCCGCCTTCGTCGCGGCCGCCTGCGGCGTGCGGGTCGCCAAGCATGGCAACCGCGCCATGTCCGGCACCTGCGGGAGCTCGGACATCCTCACGCGCCTCGGCGCGCGCCTCGACCTCGCGCCGGAAGCGCTCGCCGCCTGCCACCAGCGGGCCGGCATCTGCTTCCTCGCCGCGCCCGCCCACCATCCGGCGCTCAAGGCGGTCGGGCCGGTGCGCGCCAAGCTGCGGGTGCGCACGATGTTCAACCTGCTCGGGCCGCTGCTCAATCCCGCCCGCGCCGGCTGCCGCCTGGCGGGCATCTACGACGGCGCCTGGGTGCGGCCCTATGCCGAGGTCCTGCGGGACCTGGGCGTGCGACGGGCGGTGGTGGTGCATGCCGCTGACGGCACCGATGAGTTCGTGCTCGCCGGCCCGTCGCATTACGCGGTGCTCGATGAGCAGGGCGAGGTCAGCGAGCGCGAGTTCGATCCGGCGACGCTCAAGCTGGGCGAGCATGATCCTGCGGCGCTGCTGGCGGCGGACCCAGCGGAGGCCGAGCGTCTGTTCAACGCCGCCATCGACGGCAAGGAGCCCGCGCCCGCCGCCGCGGTGGTACTCAACGCCGCCGCCGCCTTGTTCGCCGCCGGCAAGGTAGCGGAACTGGCGGACGGCATCGCCCCAGCGCAAGAGGCGATCGCCAGCGGCCAGGCGCGCGCCAAGCTGGACGAGTTCATCGCAGTCACTCAAGAGCTGTGAGCGCCGGCTTGCCGGCGATCCTCGCGCACAAGCGCGAGGAGGTGGAAGCGGCCAAGCGGGAACTGGACCTGCCTGCGCTGCAAGACCGGGCTGCGGCGCAGGAACCGCTGCGCGGTTTTGCGCAGGCGCTGCGGCAGTCAAGCGAGGGGCTGGCGATCATCGCCGAGATCAAGCGCCGCAGTCCCAGCGCTGGCGACTTGCGCATCGACGACGATGTCGCGGCACGGGCGCGGCAGTATCGCGAAGGCGGCGCAGCTTGTCTCTCAGTACTCACCGACGCCGCTTTCTTCGCCGGATCGGCCGATGACCTGGCGGCGGCGCGCGTGAGCGTGGCGCTGCCGGTACTGCGCAAGGACTTCATCGTCGATGCCTGGCAGGTGCATGAGACCCGGGCGCTGGGAGCCGACTGCATGCTGCTGATCGCCGCTGCCATGGAACCAGGTGAACTGGTTGATCTCGCCGGTCTCGGCCGCGAGCTGGGCCTGGATGTGTTGGTCGAAATCCATGCCGAGGGCGAGCTAGAGGCGGCGCTGGCAGCCGGGACCGGCTTGCTCGGCATCAACAACCGCGACCTGCGTACGATGACGATTGACTTAGGGGTGACCGAGGCCCTGGCGCCGCAGGCGGCTGCGGCTGGTTGTTTGGTGGTGGCTGAGAGCGGCATCAGCACCGTCGCCGACGCGCGCCGCGCCCGGCAGGCCGGAGCTGGATCGTTGCTGGTGGGCGAGGCGCTGATGCGCAGCGAGGATCCCGCGGTGCTGCTGGCTGAGTTGGCGGCCGCTTGAGCTAGCTGCCGGCGCTCAGCGATTGATGGGTGGCGGCAGGACCTTGGCGGAGTGCCGCCAGAGGGGCTCGTCATAATAGGTTGGGACGTAGTCGTCGCTGTAGACTAGCAAGTCCCTCAAGTCCTTGTAAATCCTGAGCATCCCGATTCGCCTGACGGGGGCATAATTAGTGTCAAGGACAACAACGCCATAGGTGAGGAGGTGTGAGAACAATTTCCGGTCCGGGTGCTTGGATTGGATGTCTTGGAACTTCTCTTTATCATAGATGGGGACATTGCGATGCAGGTAGTAGTAGCTGAAATGCTGCATATCAAAATACACACCTTCTAAATCCTCTTGTTCATGCAGCCAGGTGAGGCCGGCAAAGAAGCCAGGGGTGTTGTGCAGGTAGCCGAGCTGGTAGGGGTCTTTGTCAAAGCTCCCGACCTTGTAGATCCAATTGTCCTTGACGTAGCCGAGCGCGACCAGCAAGCCGAAGACCAGCTGCAAGGCGATCAGGCCGCGGGTCAGGTCATGGCGCAGCTCGCGCAGCTGGGCGTGGCGGAACCAGGTGCTCAACAGCCAAGCCGCGGTCGGCATCCACAGGAAGAACATCGGCGCCACATAGCGGAATTCCTTGTGGGGAGATAGCATGTGCGGCAGCATGATCGCCAGTGCCATCAGCAGGGTCAGCAGATGCAGGCGCGGCCGCCACAGCCAGGCGAGGACGGCGAGCAGGATGTAGCCAGCCGAGATGAACAGCAGCCGCTGAGGGTAGAAGATCTCGCCGCCGCCTCTGTGGAAGTCCTCCGGTGGATTGAGATTCCACAGCATGTGCATGTAGATCGAGTTGAACGGGCGTCCCCAGGTGAGGAAATCCAGCAAGCCGTAGGCGAGTATGGCCAGCAGTCCACCTGCGATAGAACGCAAGGCCCAGCGTGCGGGCATGGCTGCGGCCACCGCCAGCCACAGGATGCCGAGCGCCGGCAGGTAGAGGTAGCGCAGGAAGGCGGCGACGCCGAGCATGATGCCGAATACCCAGGCGCCGGCGTCGCCGCGGATGAAGGGCCGGCCAGCCAGGCCCATGGCCGATGCTAGCATCACGCCGGCCAGCATGCCGGTCAGGGTCTTGGCCGCGAAGGCCAGCAGATAGAAGTTAAAGACGCCGAGCAGCAGCGCGATCCGCCCGGCGACCTCGCCGTGCTGGTGCCGGGTGAAATGGTATAGGCCCCAGGGGATTAGCAATGAGAAAACACAGAAGAATGCCTCGACGAAGGGGACGTAGTAAGCGGGGTGGTCGATGCCCAGCCACTTGAACGGCAGCAGCAGCGCCGCGACGACGCCCGGCAGCAGATAGCTGCGCCCCCCCCAGTGTGATTCCCAGGTGATGATGCCATAGCCAAACGCCAGCCGATGTCCCTGCTCCAGGTATTGCTGGATTTCGTCGAGGTAGGCGATGAAGTCAGAGAACATATGCAGGCCGAGCCGCAGCAGCAGCGCCGCCGCCAGGCAATGCGGCAGGTAACGCCAGGACGGCTGGACCGTCGCGCCTGGCGCCTGGTACAGATTGAGGTGGCGCAGCTGGAGCAGCATGTTGGAGATGACGTTCGTGCTCATGGTTTGATGGGCGGCGGTAGGATTTTAGCGGAATGCTGCCAGAGAGGCTCGTCATAATAGGTTGGGACGTAGTCGTCGCTGTAGACTGGCAAGTCCCTCAAGTCCTTGTAAATCCTGAGCATCCCGATTCGGCTGACGGGGGCATAATTAGTGTCAAGGACAACAACGCCATAGGTGAGGAGGTGTGAGAACAATTTCCGGTCCGGGTGCTTGGATTGGATGTCTTGGAGCTTCTCTTTATCATAGATGGGGACATTGCGATGCAGGTAGTAGTAGCTGAAATGCTGCATATCAAAATACACACCTTCTAAATCCTCTTGTTCTTGCAGCCAGGTGAGGCCGGCAAAGAAGCCAGGGGTGTTGTGCAGGTAGCCGAGCTGGTAGGGGTCTTTGTCAAAGCTCCCGACCTTGTAGATCCAATTGTCCTTGACGGCGCCAAGCGCTACCAGCATCCCGAAAATCAGCTGGATGCCAATCAGGCCGCGGGTCAGGTCATGGCGCAGCTCGCGCAGCTGGGCGTGGCGGAACCAGGTGCTCAACAGCCAGGCCGCGGTCGGCATCCACAGGAAGAACATCGGCGCCACATAGCGGAATTCCTTGTGGGGAGATAGCATGTGCGGCAGCATGATCGCCAGTGTCATCAGCAGGGTCAGCAGATGCAGGCGCGGCCGCCACAGCCAGGCGAGGACGGCGAGCAAGATGTAGCCAGCCGAGATGAACAGCAGCCGCTGAGGGTAGAAGATCTCGCCGCCGCCTCTGTGGAAGTCCTCCGGCGGGCTGAGGTTCCACAGCATGTGCATGTAGATCGAGTTGAACGGGCGTCCCCAGGTGAGGTAATCGAGCAAGCCATAGGCGAATATGGCCAGCAGTCCACCTGCGATAGAACGCAAGGCCCAGCGTGCGGGCATGGCTGCGGCCACCGCCAGCCACAGGATGCCGAGCGCCGGCAGGTAGAGGTAGCGCAGGAAGGCGGCGACGCCGAGCATGATGCCGAATACCCAGGCGCCGGCGTCGCCGCGGATGAAGGGCCGGCCAGTCAGGCCCATGGCCGCCGCCAGCACCACGCCGGACAGCATGCCGGTCAGGGTCTTGGCCGCGAAGGCCAGCAGGTGGAAGTTGACGACGCCGAGCAGCAGCGCAATCCGCCCGGCGGTCTCGCCGTGCTGCTGCCGGGTGAAATGGTACAGCCCCCATGGAATCAGCAGCGAGACGATGCAGAAGAAGGCTTCGACGAAGGGGACGTAGTAAGCGGGGTGGTCGATGCCCAGCCACTTGAACGGCAGCAGCAGCGCCGCGACGACGCCCGGCAGCAGATAGCTGCGCGCCCCCCAGTGCCATTCCCAGGTTGTCAGGCCGTAGCCGAAGGCCAATCGATGCCCCTGCTCCAGATACTGATACAACTCGTCCGGATAAGTGATGAAGTCTGAGAACATATGCAGCCCGAGCCGCAGCAGCAGCGCCGCGGCCAGGCAATGTGGCAGGTAGCGCCAGGACGGCTGGGTCGTTGGTCCGGGAGCTTGGTAAAGTCCAAGGCGGCGCAGCTGGAGAAGCATGCTAGGGATGGTGCTTGCGCTCAACGCCTGATGGGCGGCGGCAGGATCTTGGCAGAGTGCTTCCAGTTATCGTCCGAGGCAAAATCGGAACTGTAATCTTCGGTGTAAAGCGGACCAGTCCTAACATCTTCGTAGATTTTCGCACTGCCGATTTGCTTGACCAGGCGCAAGGAGGGCGAGGAAATCAGATTATAGGTGAGGATGTGCGAGACCAGTTTCTTGTCGGGGTTCTGCTTGGTGGCATGATCGAACATCGACAGATTGTAAATAGGAATATTGCGATGCAGGTAGTAGTAATTAAAATTATGCACGGCAAACAATATGCCTTTCACATCATCTTGTTCTCGTATCCAGGCGATGGCAGGAAAGAAGTCGGGAGTGTTGTGGAAATAGCCGAGCTCGTTGTTGTCTTTGACATAGTCGCCGACGCTGTAAATCCAGTTATCATTGACGGTGTCGGACGCGACCAGCATGCTGAAAATCAGTTGAATGCCAATCAGGACGCGCGTTAGGTCATGGCGGTAAGGACGCACCCGGGCGCGCCGGCTCCAGATGCTGAGCAGCCAGGCCGCGGCCGGCATCCACAGGAAGAACAGCGGTGCCACATAGCGGAACTCCTTGTGGACGGTCAGCATGTGCGGCAACAGGATAGCCAGGTACAGCAGCATGGTCAGCAGATGCCGGCGCGGTTGCCGCAGCCAGGCGAGGATGGTAAGCGCGAGGCAGCCGGCCGAGATGAACAGCAGCCGCTGTGGATAGAAGATCTCGCCGCCGCCGGTGTGAAAGCCCTCCGGCGGGCTGAGGTTCCATAGCATGTGCATGTAGATTGAGTTGAACGGCCGCCCCCAGGTGAGATAGTCGAGCAATCCATATGCGATCACCACCAGCATCCCGCCAGCGATGGAGCGCAAGACCCAGCGCGCGGGCATGGCTATGGCGACCGCCAGCCACAGGATGCCGATGGCGGGCAGGTAGAGGTAGCGCAGGAAGAAGGCGAAGCCGAGCAGGATGCCGAACAGCCAGGCGCCCGCGTCGCCGCGGATGAATGGCCGTCCCGCCAAACCCATCGCGGCCGCCAGCATCACGCCTGACAGTGTCTCGGTCAAGGTTTTGGCCGCGAAGGTTATCAGGTAGAAGCTGACGACGCCGAGCAGCAATGCGATCCGCCCGGCGGCCTCGCCGTACTGATGCCGGGTGAAGTGGTACAGACCCCAGGGGATCAACAGCGAGACAACGCAGAAGAAGGCTTCGACGAAGGGGACGTAATAGGCGGGATGGTCGATGCCTAGCCACTTGAATGGCAGCAACAGGGCGGCGACGACCCCGGGCAGCAGATAGCTGCGTGCCCCCCAGTGCCATTCCCAGATCGTAATGCTGTAACCGAAGGCCAGCCGATGGCCTTGCTCTTGGTAATGCCAGATTTCATCCGGAAAGGCGATGAAGTCCGAGAAGATATGCAGCCCAAGCCGCAGCAGCAGTGCGACAATCAGGCAATGAGGCAGGTAGCGCCATGACGGCTGGGGAGTCGTACCTGGCGCTTGGTACAGATTGAGGCTGTGCAGTTGGGCAAGCATGCTGGAAACGGACCCTTCGCTCAGCGCTTGCTGGGCGCGGGCAGGACCTTGGCGGAGTTCTGCCAGTTGGGATCTGTTGAGTAATCGGAACTGTAATCTTCAGTGTAGATTGGGCCAGCCCTCACATCCTCGTAGATCTTCGCACTGCCGATTTGCTTGACCAGGCGCAAATAAGGCGAGGAAAACAGATGATAGGTGAGGATGTGCGAGACCAGTTTCTTGCCGGGGTTCTGCTTGGTGGCATGATCGAACATCGACAGATTGTAAATAGGAATATTGCGATGCAGGTAGTAGTAATTAAAATTATGCACGGCAAACAATATGCCTTTCACATCATCTTGTTCTCGCAGCCAGGCGATGGCGGCGAAGAAATCGGGAGTGTTGTGCAAATAGCCGAGCTCGTCATTGTCCTTGTTGCTACCACTGACATCGTAAACCCAGTAATCATTGACGGAGCCGGACGCGATCAGCATGCCGAAGGCCAGCTGAATGCCGACCAGGACGCGTACCAGGTCATGACGATACCGGCGCAGCCGGGCGCGGCGGACCCAGTCGCTGAGCAGCCATCCTGCAGCTGGCATCCACAGGAAGAACAGCGGCGCCACAAAGCGGAACTCCTTGTGGGTGGCGAGCATGTGCGGCAGCAGGATGGACAGCGCCATTAGCAAGGTCAGCAGATGCAGGCGCGGACGTCGCAGCCAGGCGAAGATGGCGAGCAGGAAGCCGCCGGCCGAGATGAACAGCAGCCGCTGCGGATACACGAGCACGTCCCGTCCCGAATGGTAACCTTCAGTAGGATTGAAATTCCACAGCATATGTATGTAGATGGAGTTGAACGGCCGTCCCCAAGTGAGGAAATCAAGCAAGCCGTAGGCGATAATCGCCAGCAACCCTCCCGCTATTGAGCGGAGGGCCCAGCGTGCGGGCATGGTGATGGCGACCGCCAGCCACAGGATGCCGATGGCGGGCAGGTAGAGGTAGCGCAGGAAGAAGGCGAAGCCGAGCAGGATGCCGAACAGCCAGGCGCCCGCGTCGCCGCGGATGAATGGCCGTCCCGCCAAACCCATCGCGGCCGCCAGCATCACGCCTGACAGTGTCTCGGTCAAGGTTTTGGCCGCGAAGGTTATCAGGTAGAAGCTGACGACGCCGAGCAGCAATGCGATCCGCCCGGCGGCCTCGCCGTACTGATGCCGGGTGAAGTGGTACAGACCCCAGGGGATCAACAGCGAGACAACGCAGAAGAAGGCTTCGACGAAGGGGACGTAATAGGTGGGATGGTCGATGCCTAGCCATTTGAACGGCAGCAGCAAAGCGGCGACGATTCCGGGCAGCAGATAGCTGCGCGCCCCCCAGTGCCATTCCCAGATCGTAATGCTGTAGCCGAAGGCCAGCCGATGGCCTTGCTCTTGGTAATGCCAGAGTTCATCCGCAAAGGTGATGAAGTCGGAGAACATATGGAGGCCGAGCCGCAGCAGCAGTGCGGCTACCAGGCAATGCGGCAGGTACCGCCAGGACGGCTGGAACGTCGTACCCGGCGCCTGGTGCATTCCCAGGCGACGCAGCTGTAGGATCATGCTGGAACGGCGCTCGCGCTCAGCGTTTAATGGGCGCAGGCAGCACCTTGGCGGAGTGCCGCCATAGAGGTTCTTCATAATATATCGGATTGTAGTCATCGGCAACCGCCTGGTCCATTGCCATGTTCTTATAGATGCGAGCCAGCCCGATGCGTTTGATCAAGGAGAAGCCAGGAGTGTCTAGTTGGTTATAGGTGAGCACATGCGAGACGAGTTTCTTGCCCGGGTGCTTGCTTGAGGCGTATTTTAGTCGTTCCAAGTTGTAAACAGGAACATTGCGGTGCAGATAATAGTAGTTGAAATTGTTGCCGCCGTAAAAAACTCCTTGCAGGTCTTCTTGCTCGTGCAGCCACGCAATGCCGGCGAAAAAGTCAGGGGTGTTGTGCAGGTAGCCGAGTTGGTCGGCGTCCTTGTCATAGTCGCCGACCTTGTAAATCCAGTAATCATTGACGGCGCCAGTCGCAACCAGCAAGCCAAAAATCAGTTGGCTGGCGATTAGGATGCGAGCCAGATCATGGCGATAAGGGCGCAGCCGGGCGCGCCGGCTCCAGACGCTGAGCAGCCAGGCCGCGGCCGGCATCCAGAGGAAGAACAGCGGTGCCACAAAGCGGAACTCCTTGTTAGGGGCAAGCATGTGCGGCAAAAGGATGGCCAGGGATATCAGGATGGTCAGCAGATGCAGACGCGGGAGCCGTATCCAGGCGAAAATAGTGAGTAAGATGCCGCCGGCCGAAACGAATAACAGCCGCTGTGGATGAAAGATTTCACCGCCGCCAGAGTGAAAATCTTCCGGCGGGCTGAGGTTCCATAGCATGTGCATGTAGATTGAGTTGAACAGCCGCCCCCAGGTGAGATAGTCGAGCAATCCATATGCGATCACCACCAGCATCCCGCCAGCGATGGAGCGCAAGATCCAGCGCGCGGGCATGGCTATGGCGACCGCCAGCCACAGGATGCCGATGGCGGGCAGGTAGAGGTAGCGCAGGAAGAAGGCGAAGCCGAGCAGGATGCCGAACAGCCAGGCGCCCGCGTCGCCGCGGATGAACGGCCGCCCCGCCAAACCCATCGCCGCCGCCAGCATCACGCCTGACAGTGTCTCGGTCAAGGTTTTGGCCGCGAAGGCTATCAGGTAGAAGCTGACGACGCCGAGCAGCAATGCGATCCGAGCAGCGGTCTCGCCGTGCTGGTGTCGGGTGAAATGGTACAGGCCCCACGGAATCAGCAGCGATAAAACGCAGAAGAATGCCTCGACGCAGGGTACGTAATAGGCGGGATGGTCGATGCCTAGCCATTTGAACGGCAGCAGCAAAGCGGCGATGATCCCTGGCAGCAGATAGCTGCGTGCGCCCCAGTGCCACTCCCATAGAACGACGCCGTAACCAAAGGCCAGTTTATGGCCTTGCTCCAGGTAATGATGTAGTTCGTCTGGATAGGCGATGAAGTCGGAGAACATATGAAGGCCGAGTCGCAGCAGCAGCGCAGCGGCTAGGCAATGCGGCAGATAGCACCAGGATGGCCTGCTCTTTGGCCCCGGTGCTTGGTACAGGTTTAGGCTCCGCAGGTAGGTTGCCATGCTGTCAACGTTTGATTGGCGAGGGCAGGAACTTGGCGGAGTGCTGCCATAGGATTTCATCCTCATATGTCGGGATGTAGTCATCGACGAACACCTGCCCTTCTCTGGAATCTTTATAGAGATAGACTTCGCCTATTTTATGCACTAGCTGAAAGCCAGGCTTATTGATTGGATTGTAGGCGATGACATGGGAAATTAGTTTCTTGCCTGGATGCTTTCGGGAAGCGAGGCCGAGCTTGACCAAATCATAGATGGGAACATCACGATGCAGATGGTAGTAGTTGAAATTGTCCTCACTGAAAAACACACCTTCTAAATCCTCTTGTTCATGCAGCCAGGCGAGGCCGGCGAAGAAGTCCGGGGTATTGTGCAGGTATCCGAGCTGGTTGTTGCCTTTGTCAATATGCCCGACTTTGTAGATCCAATTATCCTTGACGGCGCCAAGCGCGACCAGCATGCCAAAGGCCAGCTGGGTGCCGATCAGGACGCGGGTAAGGTCATGGCGGTACCGGCGCAGCCTGGCGCGGCGGCCCCAGTCGCTGAGCAGCCAGCCGGCAGCCGGCATCCACAGGAAGAACAGCGGCGCCACATAGCGGAACTCCTTGTGGTAAGTAAGCATGTGCGGCAGCAGGACGGCTAGGGACAGCAGTATGGCCAGCAAATGCGGGCGCGGCTGACGCAGCCAGGCAAACAAGGCAAGCAGGATGCCTCCAGCTGAGACGAATAGCAGCCGCTGCGGGTAGAAAATCCCGTCGCCGGTATGGAAGCCTTCCTTGTCCACTGGATTGAGGTGCCAAACCAAGTGAGCGTAAATCGAGTTGAAAGGCCGTCCCCAGGTGAGGTAATCGAGCAAGCCGGCGGCGAGTACGGCCATCATTCCCCCTGCGATGGAGCGCAAGGCCCAGCGCGAAGGCATGGCGACCGCGACCGCCAGCCACAGGATGCCAAGGACGGGCAGGTAGAGATAGCGCAGGAAGGCGGCGATGCCGAGCACGATTCCGAACAACCAAGCGCCGGCGTCGCCGCGGATGAACGGCCGGCCGGCCAGGCCCATCGCCGCCGCCAGCATTGTTGCGGTTAGTATGTCGGTCAGGGTCTTGGCCGCGAAGGCCAGCAGGTAGAAGTTGACGACGCCGAGCAGCAGGGCAATCCGAGCAGCGGCCTCGCTGTGATGGTGCCGGGTGAAGTGGTACAGCCCCCAGGGGAGCAGCAGCGAGAAAACGCAGAAGAAGGCCTCGACGACAGGCACGTAGTAGACAGGATGATCGAAGCCTAGCCACTTGAACGGCAGCAGCAGCCCAGCGATGATCCCTGGCAGCAGGTAGCTGTGCGTGCCCCAGTTCCACTCCCAGGTGATAAGGCCGTAGCCGAAGGCCAGTCGATGTCCCTGCTCCAGGTACTGATACAGTTCATCCGGATAGGAGATGAAGTCGGAGAACATATGCAGCCCGAGCCGCAGCAGCAGCGCCACAATCAGGCAATGCGGCAAGTAGCGCCAGGACGGTTGGGCCGTCGTACCAGGCGCTTGGTATATTCCCATGCGGCGCAGTTGAAGAATCATGCTGGAGGTTGTGCCACGCTCAACGCTTGACAGGCGGAGGCAGGATCTTGGCGGAGTGCTGCCAGAAGCGTTCATCAGGATAAGTCGGGACGTAGTCTGCGCTGTAAATTGGCAAATCCCTTATGTCTTTGTAAATCCTGACGTTGCCGATTCTTTTGACGAGAACGTAATCGGGCTTAATCAAAGCGGCATAGGTGATGACGTGCGAAAACAGTTTCCGGCCGGGGTGCTTGAGCTGGGCGTTTTCCAATTTCCACTCATCATAGATGGGAACATCGCGATGTAGATAATAGTAGCTGAAATTATTTACATTGAAATAAACACTCTCCACATCCTCTTGCTCATGCAGCCAGGCGATGCCGGCGAAAAAATCCGGCGTGTTGTGCAGATAGCCGAGCTCGACGTTGCCTTTGCCAATATCCCCGACTTCGTAGATCCAATTGTCATTGATGGCGCCAAGCGCTACTAGTACGCCGAAGGCCAGCTGGATGCCAATCAGGCCGCGCATCAGGTCATAGCGACACCAGCGCAGCCGGGCGCGGCGGCCCCAGCCGCTGACCAGCCAGCCAGCGGCCGGCATCCACAGGAAGAACAGCGGCGCTACATAGCGGAACTCCTTGTGGACGGTCAGCATGTGCGGCAGGAGGATAGCCAGGTACAGCAGCATGAGCAGCAGATGCAGGCGCGGTTGCCGCAGCCAGGCGATGATGGTAAGAACGATGCAGCCGGCCGAGATGAACAGCAGCCGCTGTGGATAGAAGGATTCGCCGCCGCCGCTGTGGAAGCCCTCCGGTGGATTGAGATTCCACAGCATGTGCATGTAGATCGAGTTGAACGGGCGTCCCCAGGTGAGGTAATCGAGCAAGCCATAGGCGAATATGGCCAGCAGCCCGCCCGCGATCGAGCGCAGAGTCCATCGCGCGGGCATGGTGATAGCGACCGCCAGCCACAGGATGCCGAGCGCTGGCAGATAGAGATAACGCAGGAAAGCGGCGACGCCGAGCAGGATGCCGAACAGCCAGGCGCCGGCGTCGCCGCGGATGAACGGCCGGGAGGCCAGGCCCATGGCCGCCGCCAGCATGGTACCGGCCATGATCTCGGTCAACGTCTTGGCCGCGAAGGCCAGCAGGTAGAAGTTGACGACGCCGAGCAGCAGCGCGATCCGCCCGGCGGTCTCGCCGTACTGCTGCCGGGTGAAATGGTACAGCCCCCATGGAATCAGCAGCGAGACGATGCAGAAGAAGGCTTCGACGAAGGGGGCGTAATATGACGGATGGTCGATCCCCAGCCACTTGAACGGCAGCAGCAACGCCGCGACGATGCCGGGCAGCAGATAATTGCGCGCGCCCCAGTGCCATTCCCAAAAGACGAGGCCGTAGCCGAACGCCAGCCTATGTCCCTGCTCCAGGTATTGGTGCAGTTCATCCGGGTAGACGACGAAGTCGGAGAACATATGCAGCCCGAGCCGCAGCAGCAGCGCCGCAAGCAGGCAATGCGGCAGGTAGCGCCAGGACGGCTGGACCGTCGCACCAGGCGCTTGGTACAGGTTGAGGCGGCGTAGCTGAAGAATCATGCTGGAGGTTGTGCCACGTCAACGCTTGATAGGCGGCGGCAGGATCTTGGCGGAGTGCTGCCAGTTGGGTCCCTCATAATACCTTGAATTGTAGCCGTCGATGTAGGTCGGCGTATCTCTGATGTCTTTGTAAATCCTGACGTTGCCGATTCTTTTGGCGAGAACGTAATCGGGATTAATCAAAGCGCTATAGGTGATGATGTGCGAAAACAGTTTCTGGCCGGGGTGCTTGAGCTGGGCGTCTTTCAATGTCCAGCTATTATAGATGGGGACATCGCGATGCAGATAATAGTAGTTGAAATTATTCACATTGAAATAAACGCTCTCCACATCCTCTTGCTCATGCAGCCAGGCGATGCCGGCGAAAAAATCCGGCGTGTTGTGCAGATAGCCGAGCTGGTCGTTGACTTTGTCAATATGCCCGACCTTGTAGACCCAATTGTCATTGATGGCGCCAAGCGCTACTAGCACGCCGAAGGCCAGCTGGATGCCAATCAGGCCGCGCGCTAGGTCATGGCGATACCAGCGCAGCCGGGCGCGGCGGCTCCCGCTGACCAGCCAGCTAGCAGCCGGCATCCACAGGAAGAACAGCGGTGCCACATAGCGGAACTCCTTGTGGACGGTCAGCATGTGCGGCAACAGGATAGCCAGGTACAGCAGCATGGTCAGCAGATGCCGGCGCGGTTGCCGCAGCCAGGCGAGGATGGTAAGCGCGAGGCAGCCGGCCGAGATGAACAGCAGCCGCTGTGGATAGAAGATCTCGCCGCCGCCGGTGTGAAAGCCCTCCGGTGGATTGAGGTTCCACAGCATGTGCATGTAGATCGAGTTGAACGGACGTCCCCAGGTGAGGAAATCGAGCAAGCCGTAGGCGATTATCGCCAGCAACCCGCCCGCGATCGAGCGCAAGGCCCAGCGTGCGGGCATGGTTGCGGCGACTGCCAGCCACAAAATGCCGAGCGCCGGCAGGTAGAGATAACGCAGGAAAGCGGCGACGCCGAGCAGGATGCCGAACAGCCAGGCGCCAGCGTCGCCGCGGATGAACGGCCGGCCCGTCAGGCCCATCGCCGCCGCCAGCATCACGCCGGCCAGCATGCCGGTCAGCGTCTTGGCTGCGAAGGCCAGCAGGTGGAAGCTGACGACGCCGAGCAGCAGCGCGATCCGCCCGGCGGCCTCGCCGTACTGCTGCCGGGTGAAATGGTACAGCCCCCACGGAATCAGCAGCGAGACGATGCAGAAGAAGGCTTCGACGAAGGGAACGTAATAGGAGGGATGGTCGATGCCCAGCCACTTGAACGGCAGCAGCAGTGCCGCGACGATGCCGGGCAGCAGATAATTGCGCGCGCCCCAGTGCCACTCCCCAAAGACGAGGCCGTAGCCGAACGCCAGCTTGTGTCCTTGCTCCAGGTACTGCTGCAGCTCGTCCGGATAGGCGACGAAGTCCGAGAACATATGCAGCCCGAGCCGCAGCAGCAGCGCCGCGATCAGGCAATGCGGCAGGTAGCGCCAGGATGGCTGGACCGTCGTACCAGGCGCTTGGTACAGGTTGAGGCGGCGCAGCTGGAGAAGCATGCTGGGGACGGCGCCCGCGCTCAGCGCCTGATGGGCGGCGGCAGGACCTTGGCGGAGTTCTGCCAGTTGGGTTCTTCAAAGTACATCGGGGTGTATTCCTTGTCATAGATCGGCGCATCCCGAATGTCTTTGTAAATCTTGAGATGGCCGATTTGCTTGACGAGAACGTACTGGGGCGGGCTGAATTCGCCATAGGTGATGATGTGCGAGACGAATTTCCGATCCGGGTGCTTTCGCTGGGCATATAGATATTTCAAATCATCATAGATAGGGACATCGCGATGCAGGTGGTAGTAGTTGAAATTATTCACATTGACATAAAGACCCTCCAAGTCATCTTGCTCATGCAGCCAGGTGAGGCCAGCGAAGTAGGCTGGGGTGTTATGCAGGTAGCCCATCTGGTCGATGCCCTTGTCATGACTGCCGACATTGTAGATCCAATTGTCCTTGACGGCGCCGATCGCGACCAGCAAGCCGAAGACCAGCTGCAAGGCGATCAGGCCGCGGGTCAGGTCATGGCGAATGTGGCGCAGCTGGGCGTGGCGGAACCAGGCGCTCAGCAGCCAGGCCGCGGCCGGTATCCACAGGAAGAACATCGGCGCTATATAGCGGAACTCCTTGTGGACGGTCAGCATGTGCGGCAGCATGATGGCTAGCGCCATCAGCAGGGTCAGCAGATGCAGGCGGGGCCGCCACAGCCAGGCGAGGACAGCGAACAGGATGTAGCCGGCCGAGATGAACAGCAGCCGCTGCGGATAGAAGATCTCGCCTTCGCCGGTGTGAAAGCCCTCCGTCGGGTTGAGGTTCCACAGCATGTGCATGTACATGGAGTTGAACATCCGGCCCCAGGTGAGGAAATCCAGCAAGCCGTAAGCGAGGATGGCCAGCAGTCCGCCCGCGAGTGAGCGCAGGATCCAGCGCGCGGGCATGGTGATAGCGACCGCCAGCCACAGGATGCCGAGCGCTGGCAGGTAGAGATAACGCAGGAAAGCGGCGACGCCGAGCAGGATCCCGAACAGCCAGGCGCCGGCGTCGCCGCGGATGAACGGCCGGCCACTCAGTCCCATGGCCGCCGCCAGCATCACGCCGGACAGCATGCCGGTCAGGGTCTTGGCCGCGAAGGCCAGCAGATAGAAGTTGACGACGCCGAGCAGCAGCGCGATCCGCCCGGCGGTCTCGCCGTACTGCTGCCGAGTGAAATGGTACAGGCCCCACGGGATCAGCAGCGAGACAAAGCAGAAAACAGATTCGACGAAAGGGACGTAATAGGAGGGATGGTCGATGCCCAGCCACTTGAACGGCAGCAGCAGTCCAGCGACGATTCCCGGCAGCAGATAATTGCGCGCGCCCCAGTGCCACTCCCAAAAGACGAGGCCGTAGCCGAACACCAGCTTGTGCCCTTGCTCCAGGTACTGCTGCAGCTCGTCCGGATAGGCGACGAAGTCGGAGAACATATGGAGGCCGAGCCGCAGCAGCAACGCGGCGATCAGGCAATGCGGCAGGTAGCGCCAGGATGGCTGGACCGTCGGGCCCGGCGCTTGGTATATTCCCAGGCGGCGCAGCTGGAGCAGCATGCTAGAGACGACGGTTGCGTTCAAAGATGCACGGGCTGCGGAAGGACCTTGGCGGAGTTCTGCCAGTTGGGTTCCTCATAATACATTGAAGTGTAGTCGTCGATGTAGATCGGCGCGTCCCTGATGTCTTTGTAAATCCTGACATGCCCTATTTCCTTGGAGAGAATGTAATTTTCATGACGTATCTCGCCATAGGTGATGATGTGTGAGAACAGTTTCTGGTCCGGGTGCTTGAGTTGGGCGTAGTAAAGCTTAAACTGATCATAGATGGGAACATTGCGATGCATATAGTAGTAGTTGAAATTATTATCAGTGAAGTATACGCCCTCCAAATCATCTTGCTCATGCAGCCAGGCGATGCCGGCGAAGAAGTCGGGAGTGTTGTGCAGGTAGCCGAGCTGATCGATGCCTTTGTCGAAAGCACCGACCTTGTAGATCCAATTATCTTTGATGACGCCGATTGCGACCAGCATGCCGAAGGCCAGCTGGATGCCAATCAGGCCGTGGGCCAGGCCAAGGCGATACCGGCGCAGCTTGGCATGGCGAAAGATCAACAGCCAGGCGGCGGCCGGCATCCACAAAAACAGCAAGGGCGCCACATAGCGGAACTCCTTGTGGACGGTCAGCATGTGCGGCAGCAGGATGGACAGGGCCATCAGCATGGTCAGCAGATGCAGGCGCGGACGCCACAGCCAGGCGAGGACAGCGAGCAGGATGTAGCCAGCTGTGATGAACAGCAGCCGCTGCGGATAGAAGATCTCGCCGCCGCCGGTGTGGAAACCCTCCGGCGGGTTGAGGTTCCACAGAATGTGCATGTAGATTGAATTGAATATGCGGCCCCAGGTGAGGAAATCCAGCAAGCCGTAGGCGAGTATGGCCAGCAGTCCGCCCGCGAGTGAGCGCAGGGCCCAGCGCGCGGGCATGACGACGGCGACCGCCAGCCACAGGATGCCGAGCGCCGGCAGGTAGAGGTAGCGCAGGAAGGCAGCGACGCCGAGCATGATGCCGAACAGCCAGGCGCCGGCGTCGCCGCGGATGAACGGGCGGGCGGCCAGGCCCATGGCCGCCGCCAGCACCACGCTGGACAGCATGCCGGTCAGGGTCTTGGCCGCGAAGGCCAGCAGATAGAAGTTGACGACGCCGAGCAGCAGCGCGATCCTCCCGGCGGCCTCGCCGTGCTGGTGCCGGGTGAAATGGTACAGCCCCCAGGGGATCAGCAGTGAGAAAACACAGAAGAATGCCTCGACGAAGGGGACGTAGTAAGCGGGGTGGTCGATGCCCAGCCACTTGAACGGCAGCAGCAGCGCCGCGACGATGCCCGGCAGCAGATAGCTGCGCGCGCCCCAGTGCCACTCCCAGGTCACCAAGCTGTAGCCGAACGCCAACCTGTGGCCCTGTTCCAAATACTGCTGCAGCTCGTCCGGATAGGAGACGAAGTCCGAGAACATATGCAGCCCGAGCCGCAGCAGCAGCGCTGCGGCCAGGCAATGCGGCAGGTAGCGCCAGGACGGCTGGACCGTCGCGCCTGGCGCTTGGTACAGGTTGAGGCTGCGCAGGCGATCTATCAGTACTAGCATCGTGGGTAGCAGCCGCTTGTCCGCCAATGCTGAATTTTATAAAATGTTAGTTGCCTGCTTGCAGGCGCATTTGCTATGAACACCGTCGTCATCCGCCAGGGCCTGAGCCAGATTTCGCAGAATTTCAGCGCGGGCAAGAGCATGGCCGGCATCGGCCTGGTCGGGCTGTTCTTCCTCGGCGAGACCGCCCATGAGGCCGTCAAGACCTCGCTGGTGGACGCTTACCTGCAGGTCAGCGTCTTCGTCGCCGCGACCCTCGCCTTCCTGTTCCTGCTCGAGCGCATCGGACGGACCAACCTCGAGCACATCATGCGCCGCTTCCGGCATCTGCAGATTCCGCTCGCCGCGGTGCTCGGCGCCATCCCCGGCTGCGGCGGCGCGATCATGGTGACCACCCAGTACATCCGCGGCTCCATGAGCTTCGGCGGCGTGGTGACCGTGCTGGTCGCGACCATGGGCGACGCGGCCTTCCTGCTGCTGGCCAAGGAGCCGGGAACCGCGCTGCTGGTCTTCGCCACCTGCTTCACCGTCGGCATCGTCTCGGGCCTGGTGGTCGACGCCATCCACGGCCGCGACTTCCTGCGCATCAAGGACGACGGCTACGCTGACGAGGAGGAGCTGATCGTCGAGAACGAACTGCTGACGCCGATGTACTACGTCTGGATGGCCTGCTTCATCCCTGGCGCGGCCGCCGGCCTGCTGCTGGCGTTCCAAATCGATCCCGCCGCGCTCAGCTCCGCTTGGCTCGGCGTCGACCTGGTCACCGCCCTGGCGCTGACCGCCGCGCTGCTGTCGGTGTTCATGTGGGCGGTCAATCCCATCTCCGACTTCAGGCTGTTCACTTCGAGCACGCGCTCGTTCAACCGCCGCGTCTGCGACACCACCAACTTCGTGACCTTCTGGGTCATTGTCGGCTACGTCGCCTACGAGCTCGCGGTCGGCATCCTCGGCCTGGACCTGCGCACGCTGTTCGGCAGCTGGCTGCCGCTGCTGCCGCTGATTGCGACGCTGGTCGGCTTCGTCCCCGGCTGCGGTCCGCAGATCGTGGTGACCACGCTGTACCTCAACGGCATCATCCCGCTGTCGGCGCTGATGGCGAACGCCATCTCCAACGACGGCGACGCTTTGTTCCCCACCATCGTCGCCGCGCCCCGGGTCGCGATCCTCGCGACGCTGTATTCGGGCGTGCCGGCTCTGATCATCGGCTACGGCTTCTACTTCCTGTTCGAATAAGCGCGCCCGGCCCGGGCGCGAGCTAGACTTCGGTGCCCCCGACGAGCATCTCGTCGACCTTGCAGTGAGGCTGGCCGACGCCGACCGGCACCCACTGGCCATCCTTGCCGCACATGCCCTGGCCGGGGTCGAGCTCGAGATCGTTGCCGACCATTGACATCTTCATCATGGACTCGGGCCCGTTGCCGATGATGGTGACGTCCTTGAGACTGGGGCCCGGCTTGCCCTTCTCGATCAGATAGGCCTCGCTGACGTTGAAGTTGAAGTTGCCGTTGGTGATGTCGACCGAGCCGCCGCCGAAGCTCTTGCAGTAGATGCCGCGCTCGACCGAGGCGATGATCTCCTCCGGCGCGAGCTCGCCCGCGAGCATGAAGGTGTTGGTCATGCGCGGCATGGGCTCGTGGCGATAGGACTCCCGCCGGCCGTTGCCGGTCGGCGCGACGCCGGTCAAGGCCGCGTTGACCGCGTCTTGCATGTAGCCCTTGAGGATGCCGTCCTCGATCAAAACGTTGCGGGCCGAAGGCGTGCCCTCGTCGTCGCAGCTGAGCGAGCCGCGCCGGTCCGGCAGGGTGCCGTCGTCGACGACGGTCACGCCGGCGGGCGCCACGCGCTCGCCGATGCGACCGCTGAAGGCCGATTGCCCCTTGCGGTTGAAATCGCCCTCCAGGCCGTGGCCGACCGCTTCGTGCAGCAGGACGCCGGCCCAGGCGTTGCCGAGCACCACCGGCAGCATGCCGCCGGGCGCCGGCTGCGCCCGCAGGTTGACGTCGGCCAGGCGCAGGGCCTCGTCCACCAGGGCGTCGAGCGTGGCTTCAGCGCAGCAGTCCTCGAGCGAGCCGCGCCGGCCCTTGGCCGCGCCGCCGATCTCGACCCGCTCCCCCTCCTTGACGAAGACCGCGACGTTGACGCCCACGAGCGGGCGCAAATCGCTGCGGACCTCGCCGTCGCCGCGGCAGACCATCACGGCCGCATGCTCCATGCTGAGCGAGGCCCGGACGTTGAAGACCCGCTTATCGCGCCGGGCCCGTTCATCGAGATGCTGCAAGATGGCGATACGGCGCTCTTCGGGCAGCACGAGCGGATCGTCGCCGGCGTAGCGCGGAGTCGCCTTGCCCGGCGCGGGCAGCTCGACGCGCTCGCTGCCGCCGGTGACGAAGGGCAGGCCCTCGGCCACCGTCCGGCCCAGCTGCGCGAGGGTGTCGGCTTGAATCAAGTCGGCGCAGGTGAGTACCTTGGCCTCGCCACTGACGGCGCGCAGCGCCATGCCCTGCTCCACGCCGAAGCCGCCGGCGTCGATGCGTCCTTCGTTCAGGCTCCAGGATTCCTCGCGCGTCCGCTCGAGATACAGGTCGGCGAAGTCCGCGTCCTTGCCCTGGACGGCCGCGACCGCGTCGATGAGACGCTCGGCGTCGAGGTCGGCATGGGCGAGCAGCAGTTCGCTGGCGGTGATGGTCATGGGCGCGGCAGGGATTTTACGCTTGCGCCCGCATTCACAGCACTCGGCTGGCTTCGACCGGCAGCTTGTCCCGCACCGCCGCCAGCGCCGCGAGGTCCAGCCGTACGCGCAATACGCCGGGATCGCCCTCGAGCTCGGCGATGACTTTGCCCCACGGGTCGATCGCCTGCGACCGGCCCCAGGTGCGCAGGCCGCCGGCATGCTCCCCGCATTGGGCCGCGGCGAGCACGAAGCACTGGTTTTCGATGGCGCGCGCCCGCAGCAGCACCTGCCAATGGTCCCGGCCGGTCGTCCGGGTGAAGGCCGCGGGGACCAGGGTCACGTCACAGGAGCCCAGCTGGCGGTACAGCTCGGGAAAGCGCAGGTCGTAGCAGACCGACAGGCCAATCCGTCCCAGCGGCGTCGCCAGGGCCACAACCTGCTTGCCCGCCTCGTACTCCTTGGTCTCGTCGTACTCGCGCGTCGGCGCGCTGAAGCGGAACAGGTGGATCTTGTCGTAATGACCTAGGACTGATCCATCGGGCCCATATAGGATGGAGCGGTTCAGCGGCAGCTTGCGCCCCTTGATCAGCAATGATCCGGCAGCGAGATAGACGCCCCGGCGCGCAGACTGCTCCGCGAGGAAATCCTGCACCGGCCCGCTCCCCGGCTCCTCGGCCGCTGCTAGCTTGGCGGCCGGGTCCGCGCCCATGCATGCGAACATCTCCGGCAGGCAGACCAGTTCGGCGCCGCTGTCGGCGGCCGCGCTGATGAGGCTCTCGGCCTCGGACAGGTTCGCCGCGATCTCGGCGCCCGAGCTCATCTGGCACAGCGCGGCCTCGATCGTAGCCCGCTTGCTCATTGGGATCTATTCCTTTGGCTTAACGAGGTTTGGCTTGGCGCGCATCAGGCGTGATCCCGCTTGTATTCTTCCTTGAAATAATTGAAGAATGACGGAATCGCCGGGCCTACCCTGCGGGAGCTAGGTTGCCAAAACAAGCCAGCATCCAGCAGCTGGTTGTAGATTTCAAAAATGCGTTGCTCGCCCAAGTCGGTGCCTTCCGCCAGGGAGGTACGCACTTGCGCAGGCGTTAGGGGCTCAGGCGCGGCCTCAATGGCCGCCACCGCCTTCATCCCATGTTCCACCAAGTGGGCGGTTTCGATGATCTCGTAGATCGATTCGTAAAAATCATCGCGTTGTTTGTGCACGGCTTGCTCTACGCTCCGCACCAAGTCCACATCCACCTTCGCGGCGCCCTTCTTGGCCTTCCAGACTTCACTGCCCACGATCTGGGTGAAATAGGGATAATTGTCGGTCCAGCTCACCATCAGCTCCAGCGCCTCGCCCGCCACCATCACGCCGCGGTCCTGGAATGGCCTGCCTAAGGCCTCGCGCGTCGCAGCGGGCTCCAGAGCATTGATGTTGATGTCCCTAGAGCGGTGAATGAAGCCCGCCTTCACCTGAATTAAGCGTGAGTTCAATGCCGGTGTCCCCACCAGTACCAATGCCAGCGGCCATCCTGATCTGGCTAGGAGCTGATACTGATTAAGCATCAGGTCCAGCATGTCCAAATCGTAATGTATGACATCGTCCAGCACCAGCATCAGCGGACGGAAACGCAGGCGTATCGCCAGGATCCTCTCGAACTCCAGCGCCGGCTTCCCAGGCTGCCAGTCCAGTGCCCACTGAAGATAATCGCTCTCCCAAGCTGGGATCTGCTTCCGGTCCAAGCCTGGGATGTCGGCCAGTTTGCTCAGGAGCGCGGAGAGCGCATCATCTGAATCGGCATTCGGCTCATGGGACAGGCGCACGAAATCGGCATCCAGGGACTCAGCTTCGCGCCGCGCCCAGTCCAACAGCGCCATCTTGCCCATCCCGCGCGGGCCGACGATTTTCAAATGCTGCGGTGGCCGGCCGCGCAAAGGGCCGTAGTCTTTTTCCCGCTCGCCGCAGATATCGGCCAGCGACCGCTTGATCAAGGACTGCTCTGGCTCCCGCCCCGCCAGATGATCGGGTACTGAGCCTGAGCCTGTGTAAAACGGATTGCCCGCAGTCTGTTCTTCCGTCATGTCTGTATTTTAATCCCGCAGCGTATTGATTGCCAAGAAAAGGGAACTAATGCATGCGACTTCACGGCTTTGATCCGGAGCATGGACGGCCAAGCATCCGTTTCCCAAACAGCTAGCTCGTCTTAGCGGAATCCGTGAAGTTAAAGGAACAATCCCCCGCTCATTCGCCCGGCGTCTGGGTGATGATCTCCGGCTCGTCCCAGGTGCCGGTCACCTTGTAGTTGAAGTTCGGGCGCCCGAGCAGCGGCGCGTCGAGCACGTTGCCGAACACCAGCAGGATCGCGCCCGCCAGGGGATTGACGAAGGAGACCGCGCCGGCGGTCAAGGTGTCGGTCGCCGCCAGCTCCACGCTGTAGTCGATGTCGTTGGTTTCGGCGATTATGTCGGTCGATCCCGATGCGCTGATGTCGACCTCGTCGCCTTCCATCTCCAGCTGGTTGATCAGCAGCAGCCCGTCGGCGAAGGCGAACTGCCCGTTCGCGCTGTCGAAGCGGGTGCCCTCGAGGTCGAGGTCGGACAGGGTGTTGAGCAAGGTGAACGGCGACAGCAGGTTGAGCAGCCGCACGCCGCCGGAGCCGCGGGTGATGATGATGTCTTCCGCCGTGAAGTTCAGCGTCCCACGCAGCGATGGATAGTGCGGGCTGAACAGGTCGTCCCTCCAGCTCAGCAGCCCGGTGACCTGGCCCGCGCCCTCGGTGACGCTGTCGCTGTCGAGCTGCCGGGAGACGAACTCCTGCAGCTGCGGGACCACGATGTCCACCGTCAGCGCCGTGTACGGATGAGCGGTGTCGGTACCGCCAGCGACGCTGAAGGATGTGGAAGCCAGGCGCCAGGCCGCGCTCGCCTCCATCCAGCTCCCGTCCCGGGGCTCGAGCAGCAGGCGGATGTCGCGGTAGGTCTTGTCCTTGTACTCGAACACATCGATGCGCGCGTCCAGCGCCGGCAGCGCCGGCGTGGGCGCGCCGGCCGCTATCTCCTCGCCTGGCTCTTCAGCAGGCGCGGGCACGCTCAGGCGCGCCATGCTGATCAACACGGTCCCGCCGGGGCCGATGCGCGCAGCCCCGTCGAGGATCTCCGATGTCAGGTACGCCGTCGTCAGGGTAGCAGCTATGGTCGCGCGCACGTCGAGATTGGCATGCTCGAACTTGAGCAGCCGCGCCCGGGGCAGGGAGACCGCGATGTCCAGCGGATAGTGCGGCGCCAAGGCGTCCTCGTCCCCGCCAGCGCTGAGCAGGGCGTCGATGTCGATGCCGGCGACCTCGCCGCGGATGCGAGTGCCCGCCGCCGGCGCCGGGGGTACCTCGCCGTCCGGGCCGAAGGCAAGCGCCGCGCCGCCGGCCTGTGGCAAGCGCGCGCGCAGCAGGCCGTCGTCGTAATCGAGCATGGTGGCGTCAGGGCCCACGCTGATGCGCAGCGGACGCTCGCTGGCCGCGTCCTTGCCGAACGGCGCCGGCAGGCGCAGGGAGGTGCCCTGCATCCCGGAAGCCAGGCTGAAGTCGCCGTCGACGTAACTGGCGGTCACTGCGCTGGTCCCCTGCAGCTCCAGCGCCGTCGGCTGTCCGAGGTCCGCCAGCGCCTGCCGCAGGTCGTAAAAACCCCGCAGCCGCAGCCGCTCGCGGTCGTCGGCCAAGGCCAAGGAGAGCACGACGTTGCTCCCCAGCACCTTGCCGCCGAGGAGGCCGCTCACGCCGCCGTCGCGGATCGTCAGGCGTCCGCCGAGCCCGCTGGCCGTCAAGGTAGCTGGCATGTAGACCGCGGCGCTGCCATCACCCATCTCGAGCGCGCCGACCACGCTGGGCTCGCCCTCGGTCACGGGTACCGCGACGGTCAGCAGCAGGCGCTGCGTGCCAAACGGCTGGATGACGCCCAGCAGCTCCTGCGCCTTGGCGCGGGTCGGCGGCAGCTGCAGCAGCACCGCGCCCAGGCCGTCGTTCGGCAGCATGGCGTCCAACGCGACATGGATGGTGATCAGATCCGCTTTGAGATCGTCAATGCCGACGCGCGCGACGCGCAGGTCCGCGTCCGCCGTCGCGCCCTCGACGATCGTCAGGGCGAAGCGCGTGCCCTCGATGCCGAACTTGGCCGCAGCGTCGGTCAACACCGGATAGCCGTCGGCGTAGTCGAGCTCGGCGTCATAGACGTTGACCCCGATCGCGAAGCGCCCCCCGCCGTCCGGCCAGGGAAAGCCGCGGGCGTCGGAGCCGGCGACGATGATGGTCTGCATGTTCGCGCGCCCGGCGCGCAGGCGCTCGCGCAGGTAGGCCACCCCGTCCTCGCTCAGCGAGCGCGGCATCAGGTTTACGATGGTCTCGAAATCGCCCTCGGGCGCGCCGCCGACCAGGTTGACTGCGAGCAGCCCTTCCGTACCCTGCGCCAGGTCGAGCTCAAAACGGCCCACGCCGACCGGGCCGGTCAGCCGCGTGTCGTCCGCCCGCAGGTTCCAGCTATCCGCATTCCAGCGAAAGCCGCCGCTGCTCTCGACCCGCGCCAGGTCGAGCTGCCCGTCGAGGAAGATCGTCGGCAACAGCAGCTGCATCGCATTGGTGTCCAGCCGCCACTGGCCGGCGACCTGCCGCGTCGGCTCGAAGGCATCTGCGACCCGCGCGCTCATTTCCATGCTGGATAAGCCGACCGACACCGTCATCGCTAGCGGCGCGGCGTCGCTGGCGTAGGACCCGGCCGGCGCCTGGGCGCGGGCGTAGATGTTGATGTGGGCACTGCGCTCGACATCGCCCCAGATCCTGATGCTCAGCCCCTCGGCCTCCTGCGGCAGGTCCAGGCGCCGCAGCAGCGGACCCGCTTTGCTGATGTCCGCGTAGAAGTCCAGTTGATCGCCAGCCTCATCGTCGCGCTCGAGGTCGAACCGGCCTTCATAGGCCCAGGGCGCGCCGCCCAGGGACTTGAATGACAGCTGCAGCGCGCCGTCGTCAGTCGTGCGCAGGGCGAAATTGGTGCCCGGCAACAGCACCGGCTCGCTCTCGGCGTCCAGCGCATAGCTCACATTCGCATCGGTCGCGATGAACAGCTCCGGGACCGGCAGCTGCGGCTGCCCGCCGCCGGCCGGCAGCCGGCGCAGCAGCTGCGGGACCAGCTCGCGCAGCGCGCGCCGCAGCTGGCCGGCAGTGATGCCGCCGACGGAATGGGTGCCGTCGGCGTTGCGGACCACCGCCAGCTTGGCGTTGTCCACCGCCAGCACCGGCTGCTGCTGATAGCCGAAGACCAGCCGCGCGCGCCGCGCGCGAATCGTCTGCTCGCCGATGCTCATGTACGGATCGGTGACGACCACGAAGGCCTGCCGCGTCCCGAGGCTGACCTCGAGGCTGCCAAAGCCGATGTCGACCTCGCGGCCGAGCTGCTCGGTCAGGCCCGCGCTGATTCCCGCCAGCAGCTGGCGGGTGCCCGGCTCGAGCAAGTAGGGCAGGATGACGGCCTTGATGGCGATCACGAGCACGAACAGCGTGACCACAACCCAGACATGGCTGCGCCAAATCCATACCAGTATCGTGCGCATGCCCGCTCGTTTCGCCCCTTGGTTCCGACTCTTATCTTACAAGTAAAATAGTAGTGGGAGATAACTTGGATGCTGGACTTGCTGCGTGTGCTGCTGCTGCGCACGGCGATCATCGCCGTGTCCAGCGCCTGCTTTTACCTCGTGCTGGCCAACATCCACGACTACCCGCAGACCAAGCAGGCCCTGGCCGGCTATCGCAACGGCGACCGGGTGTTCTTCCTCATCGCCTTCAACTTCGTCAATGAGGCCGGCAACGGCATCCGCTACGCTCTCACCGGCAATTCGAGCCACCTGGGCTACTTTCCCAAGAGCGACCCGCGCCAGGATGACAGCGATCGTGAACTCACCCATAGCTCGTTTGAAGTCGCCCTCGTCGGCGCCCAGGCCGGTGAATGGCGCGAGCAGCTGCGGCTGAGCCACATGTACGCCATCGGCTGGGGCACTGACGTGCGCGGCGCGGACGCGCTCGAATGGTACCGCAAGTCCGAGACGGCTGCCAACGAGCAGGACGAGCATGACCTGTGGCTGATCAGCAGCCGGCGCCAGCTGGTCGCCGCCATCATCAACACCGAGTTCGATTACGAGAAGCTGTAGCGGGGCCGAAACCCTGCTCAGAAAGGCATTGCGACCGAGGCGTCGACCGCGGCGATCAAGCCCGCGAACGCGTCGCGGATGCGGTCGCGCGCCGCGGGGTCCTTGCCCTCGAAGCGCATGATGATGCTCGGCGTGGTGTTCGAAGCGCGCACCAGGCCGAAGCCGTCCTCCCAGTCGGCGCGCAGGCCGTCGATGGTGACGATCTGCGGCGCGCCGTCGAATGCCTGCGCCGCGACCAGCCGCTCGACCAGCGCATGGGGATTGGCCGCCGCTCCCAGCGGGACGGTGTACTCCGGCGTCGCATATGAATCGGGTACGGTCGTACTCAGCTGCGTCGCCGATTCCGCCTCGGCCACCATGCGCAGCAGCCGCACCGCGGTCAGCAAGGGATCGTCGAAGCTCCAGCCCTCCTCGTTGAAATAGAAATGGCCGGAGAGCTCGCCGCCGAGCGGAGCGCCGCGCTTCGCCAGCTCCTTCTTCATGAATGAATGGCCCGTGCGCCAGACATGCGGCTTGCCGCCCGCAGCGACGATGAACGGGCCGAGATTGGCCGTGGACTTGACGTCATAGACCACTTCGCTGCCGGGCTTGCGCGCCAGCAGCTCGCGGGTCAGCAGCATCAGGATGCGGTCCGGATACAAAATGCCCTCGGGCAGCCACACGCCCAGGCGGTCGCCGTCGCCGTCGAAGGCCAGCACCATCTCGGCGCCCTCGGCCTCCATCTTCGCGACCGCGTCCTTGAAGTTCTCGGGCACCGCCGGATCGGGATGGTGGTTGGGGAACTCTCCGTCGATGTCGCAGTACAGCTCGCTGACCTCGCAACCCAGCCGCCGCAGCACTTCCGGATAGGAAGGACCCGCGACGCCGTTGCCGCAGTCGACCACCACCTTGACCGGCCGCTGCAGCTGCGGACCTGCCAGGACCGCGTCGGCGTAGGCCGCGACGATGCCGTCGAGCGGCTCGGTCGCCGCCGGCTGGTCAGCCGGCTGCAGGCCGCTCTCGATCATGGCGCGCAGCTCGGTGACCTCCTCGCCCGCCAGCGGGACCCCGCCGAGCGTCATCTTGATGCCGTTGTAGCTCTTCGGATTGTGGCTGCCGGTGATGACGACGCTGTTGCCGCCGGTGTGCTGCTTCGCGCCCCAGTAGGCGGTCGGCGTCGGCATCATGCCGGCGTCGCGCACCGGCATGCCCATGGCGTTGAGGCCCTCCGCCAGGGCTTGGGCCAGGCCGGGACTGCTCAGGCGGCCGTCGCGCGCGACCAGCACCGCCGGACTGCCGGCCGCCTTGGCCTTCGCGCCCAGCGCCTGGCCGACCAGGCGGGCCGCGGACTCGTTGAGCATCTCCGGGACCAGGCCGCGGATGTCGTAGGCGCGGAAGATCTCCGCGGCGGGCAAGTCGCTCATGCCGAGTGGCGGCTGAAGAAGGAGTGCGCCGCCCGCGCCAGCCAGTCGTGGCGCCCCGGGAAGGGCGGCGTGACGAAGCCGGCGTGGCCGCCGGCCTTGACGCGCAGGGTCTCGATGGCCGGATTGTCCGGCAGATTGGCCGGCGGGACCAAAGCGTCGTTGCCGCTCTCGACTAGCAGCAGGGGTGTCGCCACCTGCCCGAGCAGCGGCTGCGCCGAGGCCTTGGCATAGTAGTCGTCGACGCCGTCGAAGCCGTGCAGCGGCGCGGTGAAGCGTTCGTCGAAGTCGCGGATGCGCCGCAGGCGCCGGATCTCCCGCGCCTTGGCGAGGAACGGATACAGCTTGATCTTCGCCAGCATCTTGGCCCGCAGGCGCCGCATGAAATAGCTGCCGTACAGCCAGCGGTTGAAGATCATGTCGATGCGGCGCGCGCAGTCGGCCAGGTCGACGGGCGCGCAGACCGTACATGCGGCGCGCACCAGCTGCTGCTCGGGCTGCTCGCCCAAAAACTTCGCGAGCACGTTGCCGCCGAGCGAGATGCCCAGGGCGTAGCTGGGCTCGTCCTCCCGCCGGGCGTAGCCGAGCATCCAGCGGCAGTCGGCGGTGTCGCCGGCGTGGTAGGCGCGCGGCAGGCGGTTCATGACCCCGCAGCTGCGGAAGTGCGGGACGACGATGCTCCAGCCCTGCTCGTTGAACCACGCGGCGCATTGGCGCACGGTGTGGCTGCGCGAGCAGCCCTCGAGGCCGTGGAAGATCACCAGCCGGGGCTTGCCCGCCTCGCCGTCGAGGAAATCAAAGGCGACCACGTCGTTGTCCGGCGTCGTCGCCAGCTCGCGGCGCCAGGTGGGATGGGGCCCGAGCCGCCGCGCCCAGATGGTCTCCAGATGGGTGCTGCATAGCCACCAGGGGCGGATGAATTCCGGCATGGCCGCTGCATTCATGCGAATCCATTCTATTACAGCGCGGCGGGTAATATAATAAGCCTGCGTGGCGAAATACATCTTCTTCACTGGCGGGGTGGCCTCCTCGATCGGCAAGGGAGTGGCCGCCGCCGCTCTCGGCGCCGTGCTCGAGGCGCGCCAGCTCAAGACCACCATCATCAAGCTGGACCCGTACATCAACATCGATCCGGGCACCATGAACCCGCATCAGCACGGCGAGGTCTTCGTCACCCACGACGGCGCCGAGACCGATCTCGACCTCGGGCACTACGAGCGCTTCCTCAACCGCCGCATGTCGCGGCAGAACAACTGCACCGCCGGGCAGATTTACGAGCGGGTGATCCGCCGCGAGCGCTCCGGCGAGTTCCTCGGCGAGACCGTCCAGGTGATCCCGCACATCACCAACGAGATCATCGCCTTCATCGAGCAGCAGGACGAGGCCCACGACGTCGTCATCATCGAGGTCGGCGGCACCGTCGGCGACATCGAATCGCTGCCCTTTCTCGAGGCCATCCGGCAGATGCGCCTGCGGCGCGGGCCCGAGGACAGCCTGTTCGCGCACATGACCCTGGTGCCGCAGGTCGCGTCCGCCGGCGAGCTCAAGACCAAGCCAACGCAGCACTCGGTCCGCGAGCTGCGCGAGATTGGCATCCAGCCCGACCTGCTGCTGTGCCGCGTCACCGGCACGCTGCCCGACGAGCACCGCCGCAAGATCGCCCTGTTCTCCAACCTGCATGAGGATAAGGTCTTCGGCATCCCCGACGTCGGCATCATCTACGAGATGCCGCTGGAGATTGCCGCCCGCGGCCTGGACGCCGCCGTCTGCGCGCAGCTGGGCATCGGCGGCGCCGAGCCCGACCTGTCCGCCTGGCAGCGGTTCAAGGAGGACGCCAACAAGCGCAGCAAGAAGGCCGTCATCGGCTTCGTCGGCAAGTACGCCAATCCGAACCAGTCGTACCGCTCGCTGGTCGAGGCGCTCGAGCATGCCGGCATCCACACCGGCCGGCAGGTCGTCATCGAGCACATCGACACCGAGGAGACCAACGGCATCGCCGCGCGCATCGAGGCCTGCGACGCCATCGTGGTCCCCGGCGCCTTCGGCGACCGCGGCGTCGCCGGCAAGATCGAGGCCATCCGCATCGCGCGCGAGCAGGGCAAGCCCTTCCTCGGCATCTGCCTGGGCATGCAATTGGCGCTCGTCGAATACGCCACCAACCAGCTCAACCTCGCCGGCGCCAACTCGGTGGAGTTCGACGAGGACACCCCGCATCCGGTCGTGTGCCTCGAGAAGGCGCAGTCGGCTGACGAAGGCCTGGGCGGGACCATGCGCCTGGGCGGCTCCAAGTGCCGGATTGATCCCAACAGCATGCTGCATGAGATCTACAGCCAGGACGTCATCGACGAGCGCCACCGGCACCGCTATGAGTTCAACAACGCCTTCCGCGATTCGTTCGCGCAGTCGAACATGCAGCTGAGCGCATGGTCCGATGACGAGCGGCGCTACTGCGAGGCCATCGAGCTGCACGGCCATCCGTGGTTCATCGCCACGCAGTTCCATCCCGAGTACGAATCCAATCCGCACAACAGCCATCCGCTGTTCAAGAGCTTCATCCAAGCGGCTTCCCGCCGCCGCTAGCGATGCCTGCTGCGGTCGCGGTCGACGGCGTCAAGATCGGCGCCGGCCAGCCGCTAGCGGTCATCGCCGGGCCCTGCGCGGCCGAATCCCTGGAGCTGTGCCTCGAGGCCGGTACGGCGCTGCAACAGGCATGCGCGGACGCGGGCGTCGGCTATGTGTTCAAGGCTTCCTTCGACAAGGCCAACCGCACGTCGGGTACCACCGGCCGCGGGCCGGGCATGGAGGAGGGCCTCGGCATCCTGAAGCAGGTCAAGGCCGAGCTGCAGGTTCCAATCATCACTGACATCCACTTGCCCGAGCAGGCCGCTCCGGTCGCCGAGGTCTGCGACGCCCTGCAGATTCCGGCCTTTTTGTGCCGGCAGACCGATTTGCTGGCCGCCGCCGCCGCGACCGGCAAGCCGGTCATGGTCAAGAAAGGGCAGTTCCTCGCGCCGGAGGACATGCAGGCGGTCGTGGACAAGCTGCAGGCGGCCAAGGCGAGCGGCATCATGCTGTGCGAGCGCGGGACGATGTTCGGCTATCACAACCTGGTGGTCGATATGCGCGCGCTGGTGATCATGCGCGCGACCGGCTGTCCCGTGGTCTTCGACGCGACCCACAGCACCCAGTTGCCGGGCTCGGCGGGCACGTCTACGGGCGGGCAGCGCGAACTGGCGCCGGTACTGGCGCGGGCCGCGGCTGCGGTCGGCATCGATGCGTTGTTCATCGAAGCGCATCCGCGGCCGGAGCGGGCGGTCTCCGACGCGGCGGTGCAGCTGCCGCTCGCTGAGGCGGCCGCGACCATCAAGACGGTCGCGCAGCTAGCTGCTCTATCCCAGCAGGACTAAGAGTTTTCCCGGTCGCGCCGGGCGTCCTGGCAGTCGAGGCCGTGCTCCTCGATCATCGCGTCATAATGCTGCAGCAGCCGATAGCAGGCGATGGCAGTGGGCTCGTCGCCGTAATCGGAAGCTTGCTGGCCAAATGAAATCGTTTTCCGGCGATGCACGAAGATCTCCTCGGCCGTGATGTTGCACAATTCTCCGCTTGCGAAAGCTTGCTTGTACGTCGCATGATCTTTTTGGATCTTGGCGATGTTCTTTTCGAGTTTCGGATTGGGTTCATGGGCGCTGGCTAGTCTCTTGAAGAATTCCGCCTGCAGCAGCAGGGGCGCGAGATAGGCCTGCTTGAATCCTTCTGACAGGGGATAGCGTTTCTCTTGCGGGCTGTCGGGGTCGGGCGCATGCGGCGGCGGGTCCTCGGGCGGTTTCTCGTCCGGCTGCGGAGACGCGGGCTCTGCTTCCGGACCAAACGTCCTAGCGATGTAGGTATAAGGCTGCTGATGGTATTTCTTCTCTACGATTTGAGCCGTTCTGCCGCTACCTAAATCGACCGTTTCCGGAATCTTGACGCCCTCATGGTAGACGCTGAAAGCCTGGTGGTTGTCGTGATCGCGCCATAAGCAGATGTAGCCTGGCCCGCGCTCCTGGTCCAGCTTCGCTGCTTCCTTGAGCTTGGCCGCAGGATCTTCCAAGCTATCGAACCTCCTGCTTTGCTCCTTGGTCTGCAGCCTCTTGCAGATGTCTTCGGCGACGAAGGTGTGAGGATGCTGATGGTGCGTGGTGCTGATGAGCTGTCCGAGGAAGTTCGCGCCTAGCTTCAGCTCCTTCGGAGCCTTGTCGGGGTCGTAATAGACCGTGAACACCTCCTCGCCGCTGGCATCTCGCCACAGGCAGACGTAGCCGTCGCCTTTGCGCAGGTCGCGCCGGCGCGCCCGCTCGATATTGCGCTGCGCCCTGGCTATGGCGCGGCGCGCGGCTTCTGCCGGCGACACTGGCGCCGGGGACAGCATCTGCTTGAGGCGCCAAGCCGCATTGACGATCATTTGCAGTACAGCCCGCATGGCTAATTGAGGAGGCCGTGCTCTTCGATCAGCGCGTCGAAATGCTCGACCATGCGCTGATGGGCTGCGGCCCTGACCATGTCGTCGGCTTGCAGGGCTTTTTTCCTGCGCTTGGCGTGCCGCTCCCTCTGGGGCAGGACACCATCGGCGTAGATGCTGTCAAGGAAGCCACGCTCGCAAGCTTTCATCCATTTTTCATGATGTTCCTGGCTGGCGGCCGCCTCGTCAATATTCTCGCTGCTAGGTTCGGCTTGGGCCCGCTTGCTGAGGAAGTCGGCATGCAGGGCCAGACAGTCGAGGAAGTCCTCGCGGAACTCGTCCGACACAGGCAGCTCCTGGAGCGCCGCGGCCGGGATGGCTCCTTGCTCTTCCGCTCTGATCCTGGAGAGGGAGTAGAGGGGACGCTTGTGTTTGCTGGCGTCGGCGAGCCAGCCGGTGCTGCCATCGCCCATCTCGATCTCCTCGGGGATGTCGTGGCGGTTGTAGATGACTTTATGGATGCAGTCGCCCTGATGATTCGTCCAGGTGCAGACGAAGCCGTGACCATTTTCCTCGTCGAGCTCGTCAGCTTGCTGGGGGGATAGATATGACATGAACGCTTCCTTTCTTCTCTCCTATTTATATTATAACCCGATTTTCAGAAAAATCAAGGGCTGGAGAGCAAACCGCTGTTTACGCTCTCAAGCACGGCAGGACGGGCATAAAATAGGGTGCAATGGCAGGAGCACCGGCTTGGCGGGCGCCAGCACCGCAGGTCTAGCCGCGGGCGGTGCGAGCAGATGAGGCGAAAGCCAGGCTGCGCCTGGCGGTAACCCTGGCCACCTTGATTCAGGCGGGCATCGCCTGGAGCCTGTTCATCTTCCCGCCCATCGCGCTCGCGGCCTCGGCCGCGCTCGGCATCGACCCCCTGTATGTCGGCGTCCAGGGCGGGACCATCTTCTTCTGCACCATCTTCGCGACGCTCTACTCGGGGCGGATCATCGGCCTCATCGGCCCGGTGCGGGCGCTCGGCCTGGCGATGCTGCTGGTGCTGGCAGGCATCTCCTTGGCCGCGCTGCACAACATCCCGGCGATCCTGCTGGGCGCCGTGTGCTTTGGCCTGAGCCACTCGCTGACCAATCCGAGCACCGCGGTGATCCTGAAGAACTTCGTCTCCGACAGCAACCGCGGCGTCGTGTTCTCGATCAAGCAGTGCAGCGTCCCGCTCGGCCTGCTGGCCGCTAGCCTGGTCGGGCCGTTCATCGCCGAGCGCTTCGACTGGCGCTTCGCCATGCTGCCGCTGGCGGTGCTGCAGATCGTCCTGCTGTGCCTGTTGCCGCGCCTGCAGCGCTTGCTGCCGGCTGCGGCCAATCGGGAATTGCCATCCGCCAATCTGCTGCAGTTGCCGCTGCGGGCGCTGCGGGCCCTGTGGGCCAACCGCCCGCTGCGCTACACCGCCTGCGTCGGCCTGTCGTTCGGCATGTGCCAGGGCGCGATCCTGACCTACACCAGCAACCTGTTCGCCGTCGAGCGCGACTTCAGCCTGAGCCAGGCCGGCTTCATCCTGATGTGCGCGCATGTCGGCGGCATCATCGGCCGCATCAGCTGGGGGTACTTGGCGGACCGCCTGCAGAGTCCGGTGCTGGTGATGCGGACGCTGGCGGTGTTGATTGCTTCCACGCTGCTGCTGCTCAGCCTGCTGCCCGCCGGCCTGGCGCTGGGCTGGTGGCTGCTGCTATACCTCTTCTTGGGCGGCTTCGCCGTGGGCTGGAACGGCGTGGTGATCTCCGAGTTCGCCTATCACGCCCGCGGCCCGGACATGGAAGAGCAGCTGGCGGGCTCGTTCTGCGTGCTGTTCTGCGGCGGGGCGTTCAGCCCCTGGCTGTTCGCGCTGGTCTACCTGACGGTGGACAGCTATGCGACGGTGATGGGGATGTTCGGCGTCTTCTTCGGCTTGCTAGGTTTGGTGCTGCTGCTGCGGCTAGGCAGAGAACGACATCATCATGTCGTGGTAGCGCCTGAGGTGGATTTGTAGCTGGCTGCCGTCAAGGATGGTAATGCTTGGGCAGATTGCTGATGAATTCATCCAATTTTCGTATCCCGATGGTGGCGACCAGCTGGCCCATCTGGGTTTCTTGCTGCAGCAGGTATTTTTCTGCCATGCCATCAATCAATCCCTCGCCCAGTACGAAGCAGACGTTGTAGCGGTTGATTTTGATGGACTCGATGTCGAAGGCAATCTTGCGATCGGCAGTGCCCGAGCTGTCGGGCTCCTGGTGTCTGTAAATCAGACCTAGCGGAGCCAGGAAGCCTGGATGATTGATGATGAAATCAATCTTATACGAGTCACTGTAAAGATGCTGCCCAATTGGAAACCTTTCGGCGTATACCTGCTTCATTTTGTTCTCGCACACGGAGAAAACATCTGCGTCGACCTTGGCGTAGCCATGCCTGTTCAAGGAGCAGGCTATTTCGCGCAGGCCTTTGTTGCGTTGGCTTTTGGGCATCGAATCTTCTTTTGCTACAGCTTGCCTTCATTGGCGAAAGTCTGCAAATCGCTCATGCTGAAGACATGCAGCAGGCAATCCTGCCCCGCCTTGCCGTGCAGCCAGTTCCGCGCTCCCTCTCGGTAGCCTTTGCCATCGAGCACAATCGCCGTCGGGTACTTGGAGTACTTGATGCACTCGACCAAGTACGGCAGCTTCTCGTCTACCGATCCGGAGGTTTGCTGCCACTTGGCCTCAAGCACCAGGCACTTCGGCCAGCGCTCCGGATGGTAGATGATGAAATCCACATACCTCTTGCTGCCGTAGATGGTTTCGCCGATCTGAAACTGCTTGGCGTAGGCCGGATGCAGCATCTCCTGTCCGTTCTCGAACGCGCTGCTGCTCGTCTCCTGGTAATCCGTTTCCTTCAGCAGGTGCTCAATGAAACTCTCCAGCTTGTCGCCGGTACGCGTGTCTCTGCTACGTCTGTTAGAAGACATTGTTGATCAGCAGCTCGAGGCGCGGCTGGCGCTTGCTGCCGTCTGAGTTGATTGCTTGTGGCGCGGCGATGCGCGTGACCCGCCACTGCTTGCCGGCATACAAGCTGCGAATCAATTTGGTGTCCGAATTGCTGAGCAGTACCTTCGCGCCGTTCCGGGCCCAGCGCGCTGCGCATGCCGCCAGCTGCTCTTGCTTCTCTGCGGGAAACGCCAGCGGGGTGTAGCCGTTGTAAGTCGCGTCATAGGGCGGATCGCAGTAGACGAAATCGCCGCGCCCTGGCCGGATGAGCGCAAAGCTGCGGCAGCGCAGCTCCGCCTTGCGCAAGGCACGCGCGACCCGGCGCAGGTTGGCCCGGTCGCAGATGACTGGATTGACGTACCGGCCCTTGGGCGCGTTGAACCCGCCCTGCTGGTTGACGCGGTACAGGCCGTTGTAGCAGGTCCGGTTGAGATAGATCAGCCGCGCCGCGACGCTGAAGATGTCGTCGTAGCTCTGCGCGCGGATGCGATAGAAGTAATCCTCTTCGCTGTGCTTGCGCGCATGATGCGCGAGCTTGCGAATGACTTTGTCGACGTCTTCCTGGATGGCCTGGTAGGCCATCATCAACTCCGCGTTGGCGTCGGAAAGACGCGCTTGCGTCAGTTGATTCGCTAGGGCATAGAACAGCGCTCCGCCGCCGAGGAAGGGTTCATAATAGACCCTTCCGACCCCCCCCCATCCGGGAAACACGCTGCAGCAGCTTGACGATGATGCCGCGCTTGCCGCCCGCCCACTTGACGAAGGGTTTCGCGGCGGGCTCGATGTTGGCGGGCGCGCCGAGGTTGCGCATGCCTTCCCGGGCGGGCGGGCAATTAAAATCCTTGGCGCCCTTCGGCGGCTGCCGGACCGCGAGAGTGCGGGCTGGCAGGCTGGCAGGGGTGATTTCCACGAAAATTATTTTAGATCAAATAATGGATAATCCGATCCTGCTCGAAAACGCGTCGCTGCGGCTTGCGATAGTCCCCGGCATGGGCGCCGGCCTCGCTGGTTTCGACGCCAAAGCCAACGATGCATGGCAGCCCTTGATGCGGCCGACCCAGCTGTCGGCCACCACCACGCCGCTCGACCTCTCCTGCATCCTGATGCTGCCGTGGTGCAGCCGCATCTTCGACGGCGGCTTCAGCCACGCCGGCCGTCGCATCGAGCTGGGCCCGCCGCTGCCGGACTTGCCGGGCCCGCTGCACGGCAACGGCTTCGTCCAGGCTTGGACCCTGCGCGATCGCAGCGAGCGGGAGATGGTGCTGGAACTCACCTCCGACGCCATCGCGGATTTTCACTATCACGCTGAGGTGCGCTACGCAATCGACGGCGCCGCGCTCGAGATGGAACTCAGCATGCGCCATCTCGGCGCCGAGCCCATGCCGTACGGCTGCGGCTTCCATCCATGGTTCGTGCGCCATTCAGATACCACGCTGCTGGCGCCCGCCACCCATGTCGGCCTGGTCGATGACGACATCCGCCCGCAAGGCTGGCAACCGATAAGCGACCAGCCGGCGTGGGACTTCAGCGACCATCGTCCATTGCCGTCATCATTCATCGACAATCCTTTCAGCGGCTGGAATGGCAAAGCTGAGATCCGCTGGCCGTCTTGCCAGCTCAAGCTGCTGCTGACCGCCTCAGCGAACCTAGCAGAGAATTGCCATGTGTACTCGCCGGATCCGGACTGCGGCTTCTTCTGCTTCGAGCCGGTCTCCCATCAGATCGACGAGCACAATCTGGCAGAATCTGCACGACCCATGGGCCTGCAAGTACTCGAGCACGGACAGGAGCTGCGCGCCAGCATGCGCCTGCAGCTGCTGGAAATCTGATGGCGCGCAGCACCAGCCGCGCGTGGCAGGCGATGAGCCCGCCTGCGGCGCCGCTGCCCGCTGGCCAGGCTTGCATCATGCTGCATGCGAGCGATGACGTCGCCATCGCCGCGCGCGACCTTAAACCAGGCGAGCTGATCGGCGACGGTGAGCGCGTTCGCGAAGCCATCCCCCGCGGGCACAAGGTTGCGGTCCGGCCGCTCGCCCGCGGCTCCGCCGTGCGCAAATACGCGCAGGTGATCGGCCAGGCCAAGCGCGCCATCCCGGCCGGCGCCCACGTCCACACCCACAACCTCGCGTTCCAGCAAAGCCGGCCGTCCTATCGCATCGGCAAAGACGCGCGCCGTACCCGCATGGTGCCCGTCAAGCAGCGGACGACCTTCCAGGGTTTCCGCCGCGACGACGGCAGGGTCGGTACCCGCAACTACGTCGCCGTCATCTCCAGCGTCAACTGCTCGGCCACCGCGTCCCGGCGGATCGCCGCCCACTTCACGCCCGCGCGCATGCGACGCTGGCCGCGCGTCGATGGCGTCGTCGCCTTCGTCCACGGCAGCGGCTGCGGCATGGCGCATGACGGCGAGGGCCTCGCCAACCTGCGCCGCGTCATGCGCGGCTACGCCACCCACCCGAACGTCGCCGGCGCGTTGCTGCTCGGCCTCGGCTGCGAGGACAACCAGCTCGGTGAATTGCTGCGCGATCAGAAGCTGCGCCTGGGCACGACCCTCAAGAGCATGACAATCCAAGGGACCGGCGGCGTGCGCACCGCGATCAAGCGCGGCATCGCGGCCGTCGAGCAGCTGCTGGACGCGGCCAACCGGCTGCGGCGGACCGCATGCGACGTCGCCGATTTGCGTCTCGCGCTGCAGTGCGGGGGCTCGGATGCATGGTCCGGCGTGACCGCCAACCCCGCCTTGGGGCGCGCCGTCGACATGCTGGTCGCGCAGGGCGGGACCGCCGTCATCGCCGAGACGCCCGAAGTGTATGGCGCCGAGCACCTGCTCACCGGCCGGGCCGATCAGCCCGAGGTCGCGCGCGCGCTCATCAAGCGCCTGCGCTGGTGGGAAGAACACGTCAGCCGCCACGCCGGCTCCATGGACAACAATCCCTCGCCGGGGAACAAGCAGGGCGGCCTCACCACTATCTTGGAGAAATCGCTGGGCGCGGTCGCCAAGGGCGGGACCACCGCCTTCCGCGAATTCCTGCCCTACGCCTGCCCGCCGCAGCGCCGCGGCTTCGTCATGATGGACAGTCCCGGCTACGATCCAGTGTCGGTAACCGGCCAGATCGCCGCAGGCTGCAACCTGGTCGCCTTCACCACCGGCCGCGGCTCGGCCTTCGGCTCCAAGCCGGCGCCGACCCTGAAGATCTGCTCGAACTCATCCACCTACCGCCGCATGCAGGGGGATATGGATATCGACGCCGGCGCCATCATCTCCGCAGGCACGCCCATCGCTGATGTCGGCGAGCTGATTTTCGAACGGCTATTGACCCTCGCTTCCGGCAAACCCTCTAAGAGCGAGCAGCAAGGACTCGGCGATCTGGAATTCGTGCCCTGGCAATTGGGCGCGACGATGTAGCGCGGCCGCGGCCGCGGACCCCTTAGGTTTCTTTCGCTACCTTGTCGGCCGGCGGCGGCGCGGAGCCGTCATCGCTGTGGTACTTGATGACGTGCAGCTTGTCGCGCAAGAACATGCAGACGATGGTCCCGATTATCACCAAGGGTACCAGGAGCAACGGTATGAGCACAGCCATAATCCAGGCTACGCCGACGGAGATCGCGCCGTACAGCAATACCGCTCCCGGCTTGAACTTCATCTTGGTCAGCGCGGCCGCGCAATGCGGACAGGTCTTGTCGTCCAGACTGACCGTCTGATCACACTGCGGGCAGGTAGCAGTGTAGCGCATGCGATGATTCTATCTAGTTGAAGTTGATGCGGCCGTCGATCGCCGGTGCGACCGGGCTGTTGGCGCGGATGTACTCGATCAGGATCGCCGCGACCAAATCGGTGTCGGTCGCGTCCATCACCACCTCGCCGTTCGTCAGGCTCGCGTAGCCGTCGCCGCCGCCCGCCATGTAATCATTGGTCACGACGGTGTAGGAAGATCCCGGGCGCAGGCGCTGGCCACCGATCGTCACGTTGCTGACGCGCTCGCCCGCCGGCTGATCCCGGTCGATGCTCATGCTCAGGCCTGCAACCTGCGGGAAACGGCCCGCGCCGTCCTCGACCTGGGATACGCCGTTCTCGAGCGCAGCGAGCAGGTCGGCGCCTGACAGCCGCAGCATGATGGCCGCGTTGCCGAACGGCAGCTCCGAGAAGATGTCGCGCCGCGTCAGTGCCGTACCCGCCGGATACTCCTTGTTGGCGCGGATGCCGCCGCCGTTGACGAGGGCGACGTCGGCGCCGGTGAACTCAAGCAGCGAATCGGCGAGCAGGTTGCCGAAGGTCGCTTCTCCGCCGCGTACCGTCGCGCGGCGGGTGTCGAGCGCCGTCGCTGTCGAGCCGATGTCCTCATCCATGGCCGTGTCGATGCGGCTCAGAAAACCCTGGGTCAGGGCCTCGGCCTCGGGATCGGGCGGATAGCTGGCGGTGTCGATGACGCGGAAGTTCGGCCACCAGCGTACGCGGCGCTTGCCGTCCTTCTCGGAGACGTTGACCCGCAGATCGACCGCGACCATGTAATCGGCCTCTGAGCGGGTCTCGGCGAAGACGTTGACGCCGTCGTACTCCACCCGCAGCTGGTGGTCGCCGCCGCTGAGCAGGATGTCCATGGCGTCGCCGGCCTCGGTCAGCAGCTCCTCGTCATCGCCGAAGGATCCATGGGCGACCGCGACGATCAAGTCGGCGCCGGCCTCCCGCAGGGCCGCGGCGGCTTCCTTGGCCGCGGCGGGCATGGGCTGGAAGGAATAGTTGGGCCCGGGTGAGGACAGCTCGCTGGTCACGGTTTCGAGCAGGCCGTAGACGCCGACCTTGACGCCTTCGAACTCATAGATGTGGGCGTCCTCGATGCCGTAGCGGCGGCGGCCCTGGCCGTCGCGGATGTTGGCGCCGAGGATGTGGGAGTCGAGCTTCTCGAGCACCTGCTGCTCGAAGACCTCCGGTCCCAAGTCGAATTCATGGTTGCCCGGTACGAAGACGTCGGGCGGGACCACGTTGAGCAGCTCGATGGCGTGGGCGCCCTGGTCGATGCTGCTCATCAGCGACGGCGACAGCGTGTCGCCGGCGAAGAGATAGAGGAAGTTGCTGTGGATTGCCCGCTCGGCGCGCGCGACGGCGGCGGCCTTGGCGAAGCCGCCGCGGCCGTTGTCAGGCTCGAGGCGGTTGATGTCCGAGGCCAGCAGCATGGTGATCTCGATGTCGTCGGCTTGCGCCGCGGGTACGGCGAGCGCGCAGGCCGCAGCCAGGGCGGCGGCCAGGGCGGTTGGTGTTTTCATGGGTCGGGCGCTGGGGCAGCGGCGTCGGGACACAGGCATTTTAGCAGGAATTGAATCCGACGCCCGCCAGCGGGGCAGGTGTTAAAATGCGTCTTCTTATCATGAGCGAATCCCAGCTGCAACCGCCCGCTGACGGCCAGAAAATCGAGTACCGCCCCGACGGCGGCCTCGAGGTTTCCGACCGCCCCATCATCTGCTTCATCGAGGGCGACGGCATCGGCGTCGACATCACCCCGGTGATGCGCAGCTGCGTCGACGCCGCGGTCGCCAAGGCCTACGGCGGCAAGCGCGAGCTGGCCTGGATGGAGCTGTATGCCGGCGAGAAGGCCCAGGAGCGCTACGGCGCCGACCAGCCCCTGCCGGAAGAGACCCTGGCGGCGCTCGCCGAGTACAAGGTCGGCATCAAGGGACCGCTGGGTACGCCGGTCGGCGGCGGCCTGCGCTCGCTGAACGTCGCCATCCGCCAGCGGCTGCAGCTGTACGCCTGCGTGCGGCCGGTGCGGTACTTCGAGGGCATCCAATCGCAGCTCAAGCATCCCGAGCGCACCGACATGGTGATCTTCCGCGAGAACACCGAAGACATCTATCTCGGCATCGAGTTCGCCTATGACAGCCCGGAGGCCCAGCGCCTGGTCAAGGTGCTGCGGGACGATTTCGGGGTCGAGTCGCTGCCGTTTCCCGAGTCTTCCGCGCTGGGCATCAAGCCGATCTCCAAGGAGGGCAGCGAGCGCCTGATCCGCCGCGCGCTGCAGTACGCCCTCGACAACAACCGCCGCTCGGTGACGCTGGTCCACAAGGGCAACATCATGAAGTACACCGAGGGCGCCTTCCTCAAGTTCGGCTATGAGCTCGCCAAGCGGGAGTTCGGCGCGGAGGAGATCGACGGCGGCCCGTGGCTGCGCATCGCGCGCGACGGCGGCGAGGACCTGGTGGTCAAGGACGTGATCGCGGACAACTTCCTGCAGAAGATCATCATCGACGCGCCCGACTACGACGTGGTCGCGACCATGAACCTCAACGGCGACTACATCTCCGACGCGCTCGCGGCCCAGGTCGGCGGCATCGGCATCGCGCCGGGCGCCAACCTGTCGGACAAGTGCGCGGTCTTCGAGGCCACCCACGGCACCGCTCCCAAGCACACCGGCAAGGACGACACCAACCCCGGCTCGCTGCTGCTGTCGGCCGCGATGATGCTCGAGCACCTCGGCTGGACCGAGGCCTGCGAATTGCTGACCGCCGGCATGGCGAAGGCTATCCGCGAGGGCACGGTGACCTATGACCTCGCCAAAGGCCGGCCCGAGGCCAAGACCGTCCCGAGCAGCGCCTTCGGCAAGGCCATCGTGGCCAACATCGAAGCCGCTTAGATCAATCGCGCCCGCTGCGGGGCGCTGACTCAAATGGGCGATTACCGCCAGACCCTCAACCTGCTCGACACGCCGTTCCCGATGCGCGGGAACATGGCCAAGCGCGAGCCGGACATGCTCGCCAAGCAGCAGCAGAGCAAATTGTACGAGCGCATCCGCCAAGCATGCGCGGGCCGCAAGACCTTTGTGCTGCACGATGGGCCGCCGTATGCCAACGGCGCCATCCACCTCGGCCACGTGGTGAACAAATCCCTCAAGGACTTCGTCGTGCGCAGCAAGACCATCTTGGGCTATGACGCCAGCTACGTGCCCGGCTGGGACTGCCACGGTCTGCCAATCGAGCGCGAAATGGAAAAGCAGAAGGTGCCCAAGGACGATCCGGCTGAGTTCCGGCGCCGCTGCCGGGCCTATGCCACTCAGCAGATCGAGCTGCAGCGCGGGCAGTTCGAGCGCCTGGGCGTGGTGGGCGACTGGGACAACCCCTACCGCACCATGCATCCGCCGACCGAAGCGCGCATCATCGAGACGCTGGGCGCGCTGGTGGACACCGGCTTGGTGCGCCGCGGACTGCGGCCGGTACTGCACTGCCCGAGCTGCGCCTCGTCCCTGGCGGAGGCCGAGATCGAATACGCCGACGTCGTTTCCCAGGCGGTGGACGTGGCCTTCCCGGCCGCCGATGCCGCGGCCGTGGGTAAAGCGTTCGGCTGCGACGCGCCGGAGCAGGCGGGCTTCGCCATCTGGACGACGACGGCCTGGACTCTCCCGGGCAACCGCTGCCTGGCGTACAACCCCGAGCTGGAGTACTGTCTCATGCGCACGCCGCGCGGCGCCTTGGTGGTCGCGGCGAAATTGAAAGATGCCGCGCTCAAGCGCTGGGGCATCGAAGGCGAGGTTATAGCAACCGCGCCAGGTACCAAGCTCGAAGGCCTGCAGGCGCAACATCCGTTCTGCGATCGTCCCGCGCCGCTGTTTCCAGCTGATTATGTAACGACCGAGGAGGGCACCGGCCTGGTGCATGTCGCGCCGGCGCATGGCGTCGAGGACCATGAGCTGGGCGTGCGCAATGGCATGGAGGATCGCAGCCCCGTCGATGCGCGCGGCTGTTACTATGATTGGGTCGATGACTTCGGCGGCCAGGACATCCGCAAGGCCATTCCGGCGGTCATCGCCAAGGTCCAAGAGCAGGGCGCGCTGTTGGCGCAGGCGGACCACTCGCACAGCTATCCTTTGTGCTGGCGTCACAAGCTGCCGGTGTTCTATCGGACCAGCCAGCAGTGGTTCGTGGTCATGGACGCCCAGGCGCAGGAGCGCAAGCGCAGCTTGCGGGACAGCTGCCTGGCCGCGATCGACGAGCACACCGAGTACTTTCCGGCGTGGGGCCGCGAGCGCATGCGGGCGATGATGGCGCATCGTCCGGACTGGTGCCTGTCGCGGCAGCGCATGTGGAACTCGCCGGTGGCGCTGTTCGTCGACAAGGAGACCGGCGAGCTGCATCCCAAGACTGCTGAGCTGATCAAGGAAGTCGCCAAACGCGTCGAGAAGGATGGCATCGAGGCCTGGTTCGCGCTGGACTCGGCCGAGCTGCTGGACGCTGAGGCGGACAAATACGAGAAAGTAGCCGACACTCTCGACGTGTGGTTTGATTCGGGCGTTACCCATACTGCGGTGATGGACTGGAACGGCGGCAAGGCCCAGCGGCCGGACATGTATCTCGAGGGCTCCGACCAGCATCGCGGCTGGTTCATGTCCTCGCTGGTCACGGCATGCGCGCTGTACGACGAGCCGCCGTGGCGGCAGATCCTGACCCACGGCTTCGTCGTCGGCGGCGATGGCAAGAAGATGAGCAAGTCGAGCGCGAACGCCATGGCGCCAGACAAGATCCTCAACCAGCACGGCGCCGACATCCTGCGGCTGTGGGTGGCGTCGTCGGACTACAGCCAGGAGATCCGCTTGTCGGAGGACATCCTCAAGACCAACATCGACAGCTACCGGCTGCTGCGCAACCGCCTGCGCTTCATGCTCGCGAACCTCAGCGACTACGATTTTCCCGCGGACAAGATCGAGTTCGATGAGATGCAGCCGATCGACCGCTACCTGTTCGTGCTAGCCGAGCAGTGCCGCGCCGAAGTGCATGAGCTGTACGACCGCTACTCCTTTGTCGGCGCCATGCAGCGCCTGCGCACTTTCTGCGACCAGGACCTCGGGCGCTTCTACATGGATGCAATCAAGGACCGGCTGTACACTTTGCCGCCAACGAGCCGCGAGCGGCGCAGCGCGCAGACAGCGCTGGCCTACACCGCCGTGATGACGACCATCGCGCTCGGGCCGGTGCTGGCCTACACCGCCGACGAGGCCTGGCAGGTACTCATGAAAGATGAGAACGAGAGCGTGCTGCTGCACGAGCTCACCGCCATGCCGCAGCCCGCGGACGCCGAGGAGCTGCTGCGCTGCTGGGGCGCGGTGCGTGCCTGGCGCGCCAAGGTCGCCAAGGCGGTGGAGGAAGCGCGCGCGGCCGGCGGTCTCGAGTGCCCGGACGTCGAACTGCGCCTGGAGCTGCGCGCGCCCGCGGACGAGTTCAAGCTGCTGCGCGCGCTTAGCGACGAGGAGTTGGCCGAGGCCTTTATCGCATCCGAGGTCGCGCTGACCGAGGGCGAGGAGCGCGTCGAGGTACGCCAGGCCGACGCGCCGAAATGCGCCCGTTGCTGGCGCCGCGCGCCGGCCGCTGAGGGAGAGGAGCTATGCCTGCGCTGCACCGCGAGCCTGGCGAAGGCCAAGACGAAGTAAAGAACCTGGCAGGCCAGAAGGCCGTGCCGTTCCTGAGCCCGGCCAAGCGCCTCGTGCTGGTGCTGGCGGCGGCGGCGATCGCGGGCCTGGATCAGTACACCAAGCATTTCTTCCAGGGCCTGGTGCACGCGCACGGCGGCCACATCGAGGTGGCGCCGTTCTTGAACCTGGTCGAGGTGCACAACACCGGCGCGGCCTTCGGCATCTTCGCTTCGGCGCAGCCGTACCTGGAAATGGCCTCCCTGCTGTTGTGCGCGGCCTTGTTCGTGGCGATCCGCCTCTATAAGAAGCTGGACATGGCGCTGGGCGTACCCTTGGCCTTATTGCTCGGCGGCGGCGCGGGCAACGCCGTCGACCGGGTGTGGCGAGGACAGGTCTTCGACTTCATCGACCTGCATGCCGCCGGCTGGCACTGGCCGGCGTTCAACGTCGCCGACATGGCGATCACCGCCGGCGTCCTGCTGCTGCTGTGGCAGGTCTTCGTCGGCGGGAAGGAAGACTAAACCAGGTCGCAGGCGTCCGCCGGCATCCAGTGGGCGTCCTTGCCGTCCCACTTGACGTTGCAGCCGATGGGGTTGGTCAGCGGCGTGGCGATGGGCTCGCCGGCGAGGCAGGCGTCGATGGCGCGGTCGAGGTCGTTGACGGTCGCTTGGGCGGCGGCGCTCGGATTATCGACGGCGCGGCCGGTGTAGACCAGCTTGCGGTCCTTGTCGAAGAGGAAGAAGTGCGGGGTGCGCAGCGCGCCGTAGGCCCGGGCGGTGTCCTGGGACTTATCATGCAGGTAGGTCCAGGGGAACTTGTGCTGCTCCATGCGCTTGACCATGTGCTCGAAAGAATCCTCGGCGTAGGTGTTGGCCGAGTTGGAGTTGATCGCGACGAAGGCGACGCGGCCGGCGACGCGCTCGGCGCTGGCGCGGGTGACCTCGTCCGAGCCGGTCACATAAGGGCAGTGGTTGCAGGTGAAGAACACCACCAGGGCGTCGGTGCCGGCGAAGTCGCCGGGGCCGTAGTCCTTGCCGTCGGTGGCGGGCAGGCGGAAGTCCGGCGGCGTGGATCCGAGCGGGAGAGTGAAGGGCTTGTCGGTCATGGCGGGATGGCGGCGGCGGGGATGGTTAAAATTATAGACCTTCGCTGATTGGGAAGCATAACTATGAAAACAAGAAAACTGGGCCGGACCGGCATCGACGTCTCCGAGATCTGCCTGGGCACCATGACCTGGGGCGAGCAGAACACCGAGGCCGAGGCCCACGAGCAGCTCAACTACGCCATCGAGCAGGGCATCAACTTCCTCGACACCGCCGAACTGTACGCCATCCCGCCGAAGGCGGAGACCTACGGCCTGACCGAGCAGTACATCGGCAACTGGCTCAAGCAGCGCGGCAAGCGCGACGACCTGATCATCGCGACCAAGGCCATGGGCCCGTCCGACATGAAGTACGCCCGCGACGGCAATCGCACCGAGCTCGCGCCCGATCAGCTGAGCGCCGCGGTGGACAAGAGCCTGCAGCGGCTGCAGACCGACTACATCGACCTGTACCAGCTGCACTGGCCGAGCCGGCCGGTCAACGCCTTCGGGACCCGCTTCCTGCCGCTGAAGTTCCCGACCAAGGCGGGCGTCCCGATCCTCGAGACCCTGCAGGCCTGCGGCGAGCTGGTCAAGTCCGGCAAGGTGCGCCACATCGGCCTGTCGAACGAGACCCCCTGGGGGACCATGCAGTTCCTGCGCCTGTCCGAGCAGCACGACCTGCCGCGGGTGGTCTCGGTGCAGAACGCCTACAGCATGCTCAACGTGGTCTACGAATACGCCATGAGCGAGGTCTCCTGCTACGAGGATGTCGGCCTGCTGGCCTACTCGCCGCTGGCGTCGGGCAAGCTGTCGGGCAAGTACCTCAACGGCGCCAAGCCCGAGGGCGCGCGCATCACGCTGTTCGGCGAGCGCTTCAACTCGCGCTATGAGGAAGCGGACACCGAGAGCTGCATCCAGGCCTTCATCGACCTGGCGGGCAAGCACAATCTCGATCCCTGCCAGATGGCGATCGCCTACACGCTGCGCAACAACTTCACGACCTCCTCGATTATCGGCGCGACCAAGATGGACCAGCTCAAGACCAACATCGCCGCCGCCGAGGTCGAGCTGAGCAGGGAGCTGATGAAGGAGATCGACGACATCAAGCAGCGCTTCCGCAGCCCGGGCTGCTAGCCGTCCATGGCCGCGGCGGGCGCTACCCGCGTTTGGCTGGCGAACCCCCGCGGTTTCTGCGCCGGGGTCGAGCGCGCGATTGAGATCGTCGAGGCGCTGCTCGCCAAGCACGGCGCGCCCATCTACGTCAAGCACGAGGTGGTGCATAACACCGCGGTGATCGCGCAGCTGTCCGCGCAGGGCGCGCGTTTCATCGAGGACGTGACGCAAGTCCCAGAGGGAAGCGTGCTGGTCTTCAGCGCGCACGGCGTGTCCCAGGCGGTGCGGACGGCGGCCAAGGCGGGCGGCCTGCGGGTGTACGACGCGACCTGTCCGCTGGTCTCGAAAGTGCATGCGCAGGTCCAGCGCATGCATGCGGAGGGCTTTCACATCCTGATGATCGGGCACGCTGGCCATCCGGAGGTCGAGGGCACCATGGGGCAGGTCAAGGACGGCGTGACCCTGGTCGAGGACCTTGAAGACGTGGCCGAGCTGGACTTCGCGCCGGACGCCCGGCTCGCTTACGTCACTCAGACGACCCTGTCGGTGGACGAGACCCGGGCGGTGATCGATGCCTTGCGAGAACGCTGGCCCGCGATCAAGCAGCCCGCGAAGGAAGACATCTGCTACGCGACCCAGAACCGGCAGGACGCGGTCAAGGGCATGGCGGGGGACTGCGAGCTGGTGCTAGTGGTCGGCTCGGCGACCAGCTCGAACTCCAACCGCTTGTGTGAGGTCGCGCGGAAGTACGGCGCCCGCGCTGAATTGGTCGATGGTCCCGACGACATCCAGCCTGAATGGCTCGATGGCTGCGACACGATTGGCGTGACCGCCGGTGCGAGCGCGCCCGAAGAGGTGATTGGCGAGGTGATCGCGCGGCTGCGTGAACTGCGGCCCGCGGCGCAGGTGGCGGAGTTGCCTGGCGTCGAGGAGAACGTCGCGTTCGCCGTACCCGGTGAGCTGCGGCGCTCGGACGCAAGGTGAATCCAGCGACGCCGCATTTCGAGAGGGCGTGGTACAGCGCCAGCATCGACGACTTCCGCGCTGCGGACATCGAGGATGTCGTCAACCAATTGAGCGGCAGCGGCACGTTCGATGTCAATCTGGATCAAAAGGAGGCCTGGCGCAGCCAGTGCGAGCTCCTGCAGCCGGCGCTCGAGGGCAAGATCGGTCAGCTGTATTTTGAATTCGAGATCCCGCGCATGGGCAATCGCGCCGACGTGGTGCTGTTCATGCAGGGAAGGTTGCTGGTGCTGGAGTTCAAGGCCGGCTCCAAGATGTTCGTGGGCCAGGATTTCGATCAGGCTTATGACTATGCGCTGGACCTGAAATATTTTCATGAGGGCAGCCATCAGCGCGGCATCGTCCCCATGCTGGTCGCGACCGAAGCTCCGCCTGAGCCGCTCGAGCTGCTTGCACACCCGCGTCAGCCTGGCCTGTACCAGCCGCTGCGCGTCGCCGGCTCGAACCTGCGGGATGCGATCGATCTCGCGCTGGATGAACTCGGCGGCGGCGAGACGGCCGATGCGGGCAGCTGGGAACGGTCGCGGTACTTGCCGACACCCACCATTGTCGAAGCGGCGCGGGCGTTGTATGCCGGCCACAATGTCAACGACATCACCCGCAGCGACGCGGGCGCCGAGCACCTCGGTCGCACCCGCGATTACCTGCGGGAGGTCGCGCGGCGCAAGCGCAGCGAAGGCGGCAAGGCGATCTGCTTCGTAACCGGCGTACCCGGCGCAGGCAAGACCCTGGTCGGCCTGGACCTCGCCGCGTCCAAGCAGGGACGCGCGGCGGCCGAGGACCATGTCCACTGCGTGTACCTGTCGGGCAACGGCCCGCTGGTGGACGTGCTGCGCGAGGCTCTGGCGCGCGATAGTGTCGATCGCGCGAAAGAGCAGGGCGAGATGCTCTTGAAAGGAGCTGCGCGCACCAAGGTCAAGACGTTCATCCAGAACATCCATCATTTCCGCGACGAGTATCTCAAGGACATCGTCAACCCGCCGGCCGACCACGTCGTGATTTTCGATGAGGCGCAGCGCAGCTGGGACAAGAAGCAAGCCAGCAATTTCATGAAGCGCAAGCGCAACATCGAGGGCTTTGACCAGTCCGAGCCCGAGTTCCTGCTGTCGTGCATGGAGCGCCACACCGACTGGGCCTTGGTGGTGTGCCTGGTAGGCGGCGGCCAGGAAATCAACACCGGCGAGGCCGGCATCGCCGAGTGGCTGGAATCGCTGGCGCGGTCGCAGGACAAGTGGGAAGTGCATGTCTCGCCGCGCTTGCGCGAGGATGAGTATGCCGCCCGCTCGGCGCTGGCGCAGGCGGCGGCGCGGACCGAAGTCAGATACAGCGATGAGTTGCATCTGGCAGTGTCGGTGCGCTCGTACCGGGCGGAGAAGCTGTCGGATTTCGTGACCGCCTTGCTTGACCTGGAAGAGGACAAGGCGCGGCAACTGCTGCGGGAAATCGGCGTCAATAAATATCCCATTTGGCTGACGCGCAGCCTGCCGCAGGCCCGCGACTGGCTGCGGCAACAGGCGAGCGGCAGCGAGCGCTACGGCCTGCTGGTCTCATCGCAGGCTGAGCGCCTCAAGCCCTATGCCGTCGATGTACGTACCAAGATCGATTACGTCAAGTGGTTTCTCAATGACAAGGAGGATGTGCGCTCGTCTTATTATCTTGAGGACGTCGCGACGCAGTTCCATGTGCAGGGCCTGGAGCTGGACTGGACCTGCGTGTGCTGGGACGGCGACTTTCGCCATGTCAATGGCAACTGGAGCAACCACGCCTTCCGCGGCAAGAAGTGGGAGCGCATCAACGCGCCCGAACGGCGCGAGTACCAGAAGAACGCCTATCGCGTCCTGCTGACCCGGGCGCGGCAGGGCATGGTGCTGTGCGTGCCCGAGGGCAGCAAGGTCGATCCGACGCGCAATCCTGAATACTACGACGGGACTTATGAATACCTGCGCAGCCTGCGCATACCCGAGCTGCCGTAGCGCTACATATGCAGCGCTAGCGCGCGGTTGGCGTCTTCCAGTTCCAAGGCCGCGTCGAACAAGCCGGTGGTGATGTTGTCGTACACGCCCGCTTTGTAAATGAACTTGTGGATTTCGAAAGCCGTCTCAACGAAGGTCTCCGCCGAGCCATGCACCGTCGACACCAAACGGCCCACATCCGCATCGCTGTGATCGCCGGTGGAGTACTCAGCCATCAACATCGAAGCCTCGATGGCCCGCGCCATGTACAGATCCAGCTCCGGGACGTCGGGTTCGACCCGCGCCCAGGCTTGCGGATCGCGCTCGACCGCGGCTGGCAGGTCAGCAGTGGCGCGATCGATGTAATAGAAAACCTTGTTGACCGCCTCGAGCACTACTTCCAGCGCCACTAAGGCCTCGCTCTCCTCTGCGGTCAACTCTCTCTCAGCCAGCGCTTGGCTGGACAAGCCCGCTAACAGCATGGCGGCCAGGGCCGCGCGGCCAATCATCGCTCGCATCACAGCCGCTCCTTGATCTCCTGCGCCAGGTCGAAGACCGTCATCGCATATTTGTTGCTGCGGTTGTAACGCGTCAGCGCATAGTAGTTCATGGTGCCCGCGCGGTATTCGACTTCATCCTCATTCTCCAAATCGACCAGGGCATAGGGCCCGGCGAAGGCCGTCGCTTCGCCGAACTCAATCGGCATCCCCGCCTTCACGAAGTCCGCGACCCCGAGCGCCGGGATGATGCCGGCCTCCAATAATTGCCCGGCGCGGTTGTCCGCCGCCGCCTCAATCGGGAAGGCGACCGGCGCGTCGCGCACCCAGCCATGGAACTGCAGGAAGTTCGCGACCGAGCCGATCGCGTCGACCGGCGCGAACAAGTCCGGCTGCCCGCTGCGGTCGAAGTCGACCGCCCACTCGCGCGCTGAGGTCGGCATGAACTGAGGAACCCCCATCGCGCCAGCGTACGAGCCGCGCAGCTCAAGCACGTCGATGCCGGCCGACCGGGCGTACAGGAACAATTGCCGCAATTCCTTGCGGAAGTACTCCGCCCGCGGCGGATACTCGAAGGCCAGGGTCGCCAAGGCCTCGACCGTCAGGAAATTGCCGGTGTAGCCGCCATAGCGGGTCTCGACGCCGATGATCGCGACGATGATCTCGGGCGGGACCCCGTAGGCCGCGCCCGCGCGCTGCAAGGCGTCGGCGTGCTCGCGCGCGAAAGAAACGCCGTTGCGGATCTTGCGGAAGGTTACATGCCGGTCGCGGTACTCGTCCCAATGCACCACCCGGCCGCCTTCGGCCGGCGGCTTGATCAAGTCGATGACCTTAGTATTGGCACTCAAGCCCCTAAAGATTCCCTCGAGGTACTCGCGCTCAAAGCTGTGCTCGGTCACCAGCTCATCGATGAAGCCCTGCGCTTGCTCCAATAAACTCGCTGCATAAGCCCGCGGCGCCAGCAGCAGCAGCGGCCAGGCGAGCAGCGCGCGCCGCCGCAGCTTCATAGCCAGCGATGGTCCGGCATCGGCGCATGCTTGCGCAGCATGCGCAGGCTGTACCACGCCGCCACAATGGTCACGAGGAAATTCGACAGGAACAAGGAGGCCCAGATGCCGGGCGCGCCCCACTCCAGGACGAGGACGAAGAGCGAGCAGAACACCAGCGGCAACGCCACCAGGCGCGCGACCCCGAAGACCGCGATCATCGCCGGCCTCCCGATCGCCTGCAGCATGCAGGAGAAATGATGCTTGATGATGTAGACCGGGCCCAGCATGGCCCCGACCACCAGGTACTGATAGCCGTACTTGATGATGATCTCCTCTTTGTTGAACAGCCCGACCAGGAAAGTCCCGCCAGCCAGCATGATGAGGCTGCCGGCGAAGGCTAGCATCAGCCCAAAGCGATTGGCCTGGACCAGCGTCTCGTACATGCGGTCGTACTGCCGCGCGCCGAAGTTCTGGCCCGCGATGCTCAGCAATGCCGTGTACAGGCCGATGCTCAGCAGCAAGATCAGCTGCTCGATGCGCAGGGCGATGCCGTAGGCCGCGACCGCCAGGTTCTCGATGCTCGCGAGGAAATAAGTGTTGATCACGAAGCCGATGTTGATCGCGAACATGCTGAAGGTCATCGGCAGCGCCTGGGCCGTGATCTCGTACAGTCCGCGGCGCCGCGGACTGAAGTGCTTCGCCCGCAGGGTTTTCACCATCGGCAGTTTGATGATGACCGCGCCCATCCACACCAGCATCATCAGCATCGAGATCACCGTCGCGATGGCGATGCCGAGCATGCCCAGGGCCGGCAGCCCGAACCAGCCGAAGGCCAGCATCGGATCGAGCAGGAGATTGAGGACCGAGGAGGTTACCAGCACGTTGCGGTAGGTGCGGGTGTTGCCATGCGCCGTCAGGATGCCCGCCGCCACCTGGACCGCCATGAACAAGGCCGCTGCGACATACAGCCAGCGGATGTAGGCGAGGCCCAGCTCGGTCTGGACTTCGTTCGCGCCGAGGAACTGCATGAACGGCCGGGCCGCCATGTTGCCGAGGATTGCGGTCGCCAGGCCGAGGCTGAGCACCGCCACCAGCAGCTGCGCGATGTAATAGCGCCCGTGGCTCGGCTTGTCCGCGCCCTTGCTGCGCGAGACCAGCCCGGTCGTAGCCTGCGACAGGCCGACGCCCAAGGCGATGATGACGAAGAACAGCGGGAAGGAGAAAGCCAGCGCCGCTTGCGCGTCGGTCGAGATGTAGCCCGCGACGTAGGTGTCGGTTACGTTGAAGAGAATGTGGAAGAAATTGCCGATCGCCGCCGGGATCGCGATGCGCCGCAGATGCGTGTTGATCGGACCCTTGGTGAGGTCCGAATGGTCGGGCGCCGCAATCGGCTGCTCCTGCTCGTCGAGCAGCGCCGCCGGAGGCGCGTCCTCCGCTGGCGACGGCGCGCTCAGCGTCGGCCTGCGGCCGCGTCGAGGGCGCGCAGGACGCTGCGCCGCAGCTCCCGCTCGTCCTCGAGTCCGATCGACAGCCTGATGAGGCCGGGCGTGATGCGCAGCCGTCGCCGGTCGGTCGCGCTGAGCCGGCTGTGAGTGGTGCTCGCCGGATGGGTGACCGTGCTCTTGGCATCGCCGAAGTTGGCCGTGATCGAGAAGGTACCGCTCGCGCCTAAGGCGTTGACCGCGCGGAAGGCCGCTGCCTGGCCGCGCTTGAACTCAAGCGTGATGATGCCGCCGCCGGCCTGCTGCTGCGCCTGCGCCAGCGCATGGCCGGGATGCCGCCGCAGGAAGGGATACCGCAGCCGCTGCAGCGTCGGATGCCCTTCGATTTCATGCGCGATGGTTTCCGCCACTCGCGACATCTCCGTTACCCGCAGCTGCAGGGTCTCGAGGCCCTTGGCATGCACCCAGGCGTTGAACGGCGACAGCGTGATGCCGCCGCTGCGCAACGTGACGAGCAGCTCGTCGCTCAGCAGGTCTTTTGGCCCGCACAGCGCGCCCCCGAGCATGCGGCCCTGCCCGTCGATGTATTTGGTGGAGGAGTGCATGACGATGTCCGCGCCCAGCTTGAGCGGCTGCTGCAGAATCGGCGTGCACATGCAGTTGTCGACAACCACCTTGGCCTGCTTGTTGGCCGCATGGGCGAGGTCGGCGATTGCCTGGATGTCGTAGACGTCCAGCTGCGGGTTCGACGGCGTCTCGAGAAAGATCAGGCGCGGCTTAGGACGTTTGCGTATGGCGCGCTCCCAGTCCGCCAGCCGCGGGCCGTAGACGTAGTCGACCTTGACCCCGAACTTCGCGATGATGTTGTCCAGCAGCCCGAGGGTCGCGCCGAAGATCTGCTTGGAGGCGACGATGCGGTCGCCCTGGCGGCACAGCCCGAGGACGCAGGCCAGGATCGAGCCCATGCCGCTCGCGAAGGCCAGGCAGTCCTCGGCGCCCTCGAGCGCCGCCAAACGCTGCTCGAAGGTCCGGACGCTGGGATTGGTGTAGCGCGAATAGACGTAGTTGCCCTTGCCCTGCTTGAAGCGCTTGGCCGCGTCCTGCGCGCTCGCGAAGACGAAGCTCGAGGTCAGGTACAGGGCCTCGGAGTGCTCGCCGTGCTGCGAGCGCGCCGCGCCGGCGCGCACTGCTCGGGTCTGTTTCCGCTTCATTTTGCTATTCTATGATTAGCTCTCTGTTTTGCCGCAGCTGATCGATGATCCGCCGGACCTCCGGCGTCTCCTCTCCGCCCGCCTGGTTTTCTATCTGCTGGATGAGCTGCTGCACTGTCTCCTCGTCCGCGAACTGCGCTGGCCGGCTTTCGACGGGCCTGCCATCGATCATCTGCTGGATCCGCTCGAGGGCCGGCATGGCCTCCGAATCGAAAACATCGCCTTCCCGGCCGGCGTTGGGCACCGCGTCGCCGATGCGCTCCGCCAACTCCTTCTGCCTGACCTGCCCCTCTATCTCCAGCACCTCTTCTTCCGGCGCCCGGTGCAGCAGCAAGGGCTGGTTGGTCTGCTCGTCGAAGACCAGGCGGTTGAGCTGGAACTGCATGTCGCCGGGCTTGCCCTCGGGCACGACCAGCAGGGCGATTTCGGTGACGCTGCCGTAAAAACGCAGCAGCTGGGACTGGTGCCAGTGAGTGGTGGTCCAGCCCGGAGGCAGCATGGAAGTTACGATCACCCCCATGACAATCATCAAGCTCGCGCGGCACAGGCCGATGAAGCCGCCGAGCAGCCGGTCGGTGAAGTCCGATGGCAGGGCCGTCAGCATCGTCGTGACCATACCGGTGCCCAGCTTGAGCGCCACAATCGCGCCGCCCGCCACGATCGCATAGGCGATGTCGTCGTTGAGGCTGATGGCGCGGATCTGCGGGAACATCGCCATCAGCTGGTCGGCGAACACCGTCAGCACCAAATACATGGCGACCAGCGACGCCAGCCGCACCAGGCCCACGGCGTAGCCCTGCACCAGGCCGAAGAAGCCGTACAGCCCCAGGATGACCAGGATGACGAGATCGGCCGCCGCCATCAGAACCGGCCGCTACTCAGCTGAATCGATAAAGGCCTGGGGATAGAACTCGCGTACCTGCTCGAGGGCAACGCTGGCCCGCGCCTGGTCGGCGAACGGACCCAGCCGCACGCGCAGCAGCGGATCGTCTCCGGTCGCATGGATGTAGGTGTTGCCCCGGATATCGCCGGCGAGCTCGCGCGCCAGCTTGTGGGCGCTGGAGTTGCTCTTCAGCGCCACCACCTGGACGTGCCAGCCGACGATGCTGCCGACTTCGCTGGGCGTGACCTCGCCGTCTTGATAGAGATAGAAGATCGATTGGGAGCCGTCGGGCGGGCGCGCCGCCTCGGCGGGCTCAGGTTCCGGCTCGGGCGCGGCCACCGGCTCAAGATTGGAATCGGGCACAGCCGGCGGCGACAGCTCCGGCTCCGGCGCAGGCTCTTCGACGGGTTCCGGCTCGGGCTCTGGTTCCGGGTCGACCGCGACGACGGGCTCTGGCTGCTCTTGCTGCGTGGCGGCGCTGAGCTCGACGCCGTCGCCAACCTCAAGGTCTTCATCAAGCTCTGGGCTGCTCTCGAAGTCGGGCAGCACGATGGTGCGCTCGTCGAAGTCGGGCTCCGGCTGCTTGGGAACGGAGACCTCGACCTCGGTGTAGTCGGGCGGCGGATCGCTCTCGAACAGGATGAGATAGAAGCCGACGCCGATGATCACCAGGGCGAGAAAGCCCCGGATGCGGCTGCCGCTGATGCCGAACGCGCGGCTGCCGCTGTCGGCTTCCTGCTTGTCAGCCATCAGCGTACGTTATTGATGATGATGATGATGATGCTCGTCGCCGTAAAGGCCGTACTCCCGGGCCTCGTCCAGCGCGCGCTTGACCGCCAGCCGGTCCTCATGCGGATAGTGCCGGTCCATCGGGCCCGCGATCGGGCACCAGCCCGCCTTCAGCGGCATCGTCCCCAAGAAGACGGCGGAGTCGTAGAAGGCGTTGCCGGACGGCGGCAGCTGCGCTGTCAGGCATTCCTCGGCGCGCGCCAAGTCGTAGGAGGAACAGCCGCCGAGCAGCAGCGGCGCCATCAAGAAAACGAGCAGGGCGCCTCGGCGTACAACGCGGGATGGTTGCGTAGTGATCGGATGCGCCTGCATTGCCTGTATTTTATGAGAACGCAGGCTGTGATGCGAGGATTTTCAGGCCGCCTTGCGCTCGCTGTCCTGCGCCTTGACGAATTCCTCGACGGTCTTGAACGATCCCGTCACCACCAAACGCTCCTGCTGCTTGAGCTCCGCCAAGGCGCCCGCCCGCGCCTGGGCAATCGCTCCGTACTCGGTCCACTCGGCTTTCATCTCGTCCAGGCACGCACGCAGTACGTCCAAGCCCGCTTGCTCCTGGCCCGCGAACGGCGCGATGTGCCAGCGGTCGCAGCTGCCCGCCAGCGCCCGCGCCATGCCCGCGACGTCCTTGCGCTCGAGCGCCCCGAAGATGATGTGGCTGCGCTGGAAAAAACCCATGTCGCCCAGGCCCGCCGCCAGCACCTCGGCCGCCGCGACATTGTGCGCGACGTCGAGGATGATCGGACTCGGACCCGGCAGCACTTCGAAGCGCCCGGCCAGCCGCGCCGCCCCCAAGCCGTTGCGGACATGCGCCTGGCTGAGCGCCAGCTGCGGGAGCGCGTCCAGGGCCGCCAGCGCGCAGGCCGCGTTGGCGTACTGGTGCTTGCCGTGCATCAACGGCCGCGGCAACGCCGCCCGCAGCGTCGGTCCGCGATAATTCCAGTCGCCGCTAGCTGCGACCTCAACATTGAAGTCCGTACCGCGCCGCCAGGTGCGGCAGCCGAGCTGCGCGGCGCGCTCCAACACGCTCGCCGGCGGCTCGAGGTCCCCGATCACCGCGGTCGCGCCCGCGCGCATGATGCCGGCTTTCTCCCGGCCGATGCTCTCGCGGTCGGAACCGAGATGCTCGACATGGTCGAGCCCGATTGAGGTCACCACCGCGATGTCGGCGTCAAATGCGTTGACCGCGTCCAGCCGCCCGCCGAGCCCGACCTCGAACACCACCGCGCCGCAGTCCGCTTCCAGATAGCAGAGCATGGCCGCCAGCGTGATGAATTCGAAATAGCTCAGCGGCGCTTCGGCGGACCCTCGCTCGGCGTCCGCGGCCTCGACATGCTCGAAAGCCCGCAGCAAGGCGGTCTCGGAAATCGCTGCGCCGTCGATGCGCAGCCGCTCGCCGAAGTCCAGCAAGTGCGGCGAGTAGAAGCAGCCCGGCTTGTAGCCCGCCGCCGCCAGCACCGCTTCGAGATAGCAGCAGGTCGAGCCCTTGCCGTTGGTCCCCGCGACCGTGATGACCGGTTGCTTGGGCTGCAGGCCCAAGGTCGCGCGCGCACGCGCGATGCGCTCCAGTCCCAGCTCGAAGCCGCCGCCGCGGGGCCGGCGGTCCTCCAGCCGCCGCAGCCAGGCCGCCAGGTCGCTCACTGCTGCTCGCCGCCGTCCAGCAGCATGCCGGTCAGCGCGATCAGCCGCGCGCGCAGCTCGCGGCGGTCGACGACCATGTCGATGCTGCCGTGCTTGAGCAGGAAGTCCGGCTGCTGAAAACCCTCCGGCAGCTCCTCGCGCACCGTCTGCTTGATCACCCGCGGACCGGCGAAGCCGATGGTCGCGCCCGGCTCCGCGAGCACCAGGTCGGCCACCAGCGCAAAGCTCGCCGCCACGCCGCCGGTGGTCGGATGGCACAGCACGCTGATGAAGGGCAGGTTGTCCTCCGCCAGCTTCGCCTGCGCCGCCGCGGTCTTCGCCATCTGCATCAAAGAAGTCAGGCCCTCTTGCATGCGTGCGCCGCCGGAGGAGGTGAACACAATGAAGGGCGCGCCGCGGTCGCGGGCGACGTCGACGCCGCGGCTGAAGCGCTCGCCCACTACTGAGCCCATCGACCCGCCCATGAAGCTGAAGTCAAAGCACGCCGCCACCGCCGGTCGCTCGCCGAGCGTACCTAAATAGATGTGCAGGGCCTCACGCTCCGGATCGTCGGCGCTCAGCTTCTTCAGCCGCTCCTTGTAGGACTGCATGTCGAGAAAGCGCAGGAAGTCCAAGGGCCGGACGCCGTCGCCGATGGATTTGAGCTCGGTGTCCGGATCGAACAGCATGCGCGCCCGCAAAGCTGGCGTCAGCGCATGGTGATGCCCGCAGCTGTCGCAGACGCCGCAGTTCTTGTCGAAGTCGCGGTCGAAGATCGCCGCCTCGCAGCTGTCGCACTTGGACCACAAGCCCTCGGGTACCGACTTCGCCTGCCGCTTGCGCCGCCGCTTGATGGTCGGGATGATGCTGTCGAGCCAGCTCATGCCAGGGCCCGCCGATAGCGCTCGAGCAGCCGCACCGCCTTGGCCGCGCCCCGCGGCTTGGCGATCTCCTCGATCAGCCTGGTGCCCACGATCACTGCGTCGAAGGCCTCTCCTAGCGCCGCGCAGTCTTGCGGGGTACGCACGCCGAAGCCCACCGCCACTGGCAGGCCGGTCAGCCGCCGCACCCGCGCTGCCGCCCGCTTGGCCGCCGCCGCGTCCAGCCGTTTGCTGCCGGTTACGCCCTGCATGGATACGTAATAGGCGTAGCCCGAGCCGCGCTGGCCCACCGCGCGCGCGCGCGCGTCGGTGGTGGTCGGCGCGATTAATACGATGCGGCTGAGCTTGCGCTTCGCGAGCGCCGTACCCATCTCGTCCCGCCGCGGCGCAGGCGGAGGCCAGTCCACCGCCAGGATGCCGTCGACGCCGCTGCGCGCGCAGTCGGATGCCAGCTTGCCCAAGCCGTGGCGCAGGAATGGATTGGCGTAGCCCATCAGCACCACCGGCAGCTTGCCACCGCGCGCGCGATAGTCCGCGACCGCCTCGCATGCGGTCCGCACGCCGGCGCCATGCGCCAGCGCCTGGTCGTTCGCATGCTGGATCACCGGCCCGTCGGCGGCCGGATCGCTGAAGGGTATGCCCAGCTCGATCACATCGGCGCCGGCCCGCTCGAAGCTGCGCAGCAGCTTGGGCGTATCCCGCAGCTTGGGCCAGCCAGCGGTCACATAGGGAATCAGCAGCGCCCGGCCGTCGGCCGCCGCGAACGCCTGCTTGATGCGTACGCTCATGCTTTCTGCTCCGCGAGCACCGTCGCGAGGTCCTTGTCGCCGCGGCCCGAGAGATTGAGGAGGATGATGCCGCCTCGATGCTTCCCCCGCGCCAGCTTCTTCGCATAGGCCAGGGCGTGGGCGGTCTCCAGCGCCGGCAGGATCCCTTCGAAGCGGCTGCACTCGTCGAAGGCCGCGAGCGTTTTGCGGTCGCTGACCGCCACATAGGTAACGCGCTTGAGATCCTTGAGATGGGCGTGCTCGGGCCCGACCGCAGGGTAATCGAGGCCGGCTGAGATCGATGCCGTCGGCTGGACCTGGCCGCTTTTGTCCTGCATCACATAGGTGCGCATGCCGTGCAGGATCCCCATCGGCGCGTCGCGGCTCAGAGGAGCTGCATGCCCATCACGGCCGTCGCCGCCGGCCTCGACGCCGTACAGCTTGATGCGCCGCAGGCCCAGGTAGGGATGGAAGATGCCCAGGGCGTTCGAGCCGCCGCCGACGCAGGCGACGATCGCGTCCGGCTGCTTGCCCGCGATTTTCGGCATCTGCTTGCGGCACTCGCGCCCGACCACCGCGTTGAAATCGCGCACCATCTGCGGATAGGGATGCGGTCCGGCGACCGAGCCGATGACGTAGAAGGTGTGCGCGACGTTCGCGACCCAGTCGCGCAGCGCTTCGTTGAGCGCGTCCTTCAGCGTGCGCGAGCCCGAGGAGACCGGCCGGATCTCAGCGCCGAGCAGTTGCATGCGCGCGACGTTCGGCGCCTGGCGCTTGATGTCTTCCTGGCCCATGTAGACCACGCAGGGCAGGCCGGCGCGCGCGCAGGCGGTGGCGGTCGCGACGCCGTGCTGGCCAGCGCCGGTCTCGGCGATGATCCGCCGCTTGCCTATGCGCTGGGCCAGCGCGACCTGGCCAATCGCGTTGTTGATCTTGTGCGCGCCGGTGTGGTTGAGGTCCTCGCGCTTGAGATAGATTTCCGCGCCCCAGCGCTCCGACAGCCTTTCGGCGTGGCTGATCGGCGAGGGCCGCCCGACATAGTCCGCGAGCAGCCGGTCGACCTCCTTGAGAAAGCGCCGGTCGCGCCGCGCCGCGCCGTAAGCCTCGGCGAGCTCAGCGACCGCATGGTGCAGCGGCTCGGCGACGTAGCAGCCGCCGTGGCGGCCGAAGAAGCCGCGGGCGTCAGGCTCGTACTGCGGCATTCTCAACCTCGTTCATGGCCGCACGCAGCTGGTGCAGCTTTGCTGGATCCTTGCGGCGTGGATCGTTGTCGACGCATACGCCGCTGGAGACATCGATCCAGTCCGGCTGTACTTGCCGGATGGCGTTGGCGATGTTGTTGGCATCAAGGCCTCCCGCCAGCCACAGCGGCTTGTAGCGATGGTCCAGGGCCGGCGCCAAATCCCAGTCGAAGGCAGTGCCGGTGCCGCCACCGCCGTCGAGGATGATGGCCTCGGCCGCGGGATGGTCTGTGCAGGCTTTCGCGAAGTCGTCCGCCGCCTGCGGCTTAATGGCTTTGAGATAGGAGCGGCCGAAGGCGGCGCAGTACTCCGCATCCTCCGTGCCGTGGAACTGCAGCCAGGCGCTGGGGTCCAGCTCAGCGTAGCTGCGGACTGTCTCGGCGGGCGCATTGACGAACAGCAGCACCTTGGTCAGATCCGGCGGCGTCCCGTCGAGCACGGCTTGGGCAGTTGCCACATCCACCGCCCGCGCCGCGCCCGGCGCATGGCAAACTATGCCGATGGCGCGGGCGCCGACGCTGGCCGCCGCCTGGGCGTCTCCCGGGTCAGTTATGCCACAAATCTTCAAAGAGGTCATCGCAACTGCGAGATTCTAGAATGTCACCCTTAAAATAGGCTTGCGAGCCGGCTTGGCGACCGCCCCGCTGCGAAGCGGGGAGGAAAGTCCGGACTCCACAGGGCAGGACGCTAGGTAACGCCTAGGCACCGCGAGGTGATGGAAAGTGCCACAGAAAGCAGACCGCCGATGGCGCCTTCGGGCGCACAGGCAAGGGTGCAAGGGTGCGGTAAGAGCGCACCGCGGCGGCGGCGACGGCGCTGGCAGGGCAAACCCCGTCCGGAGCAAGGCCAAACAGGCTCTATGGCGCGGCCCGCGTCGAGCCGGGTGGGCCGCTTGAGGCTGGCGGCGACGCCAGTCCCAGAGGAATGGTCGCCCTCGACAGAATCCGGCTTAGCGGCTGGCTCGCACTTTTTACGTTGAAAATTCAGGCGCATACTAGTTGACCAAGATGCATGCGCCCAACATCAGGCAGTCGCTGTGGATGATCCTGGCGGGCTTGTCCTTCGCCCTGATGGCGCAGTGCATCAAGCTCGCCCTGGACAGCATGGGAGTGTTCGAGCTGTCGCTGTACCGCTGCCTCGGCGGCATCGCGGTGCTGTTCGTCGCGCTCAAGCTGCGTCGCCGCTCGCTCGCGATCAAGCACTGGCCGCTGCATTTCTGGCGCGCCGTCTGGGGCTCGGTGGCGATCCTGCTGTTCTATTACGCCATTGGTGGCTTGGCGCCCTCGTTGGCCTACGCCTTCAACTACCTGGCGCCGCTGGTCTTCATCGTGCTGACGGCGGTGGTGCTGCGCGAGAAGCTGTCGCCTTCGATCGTGCTGGCGCTGACGGTGAGCTTCGGCGGCGTGCTGCTGCTGCTGCGCCCGGACTTCAGCGACGCCGAGCTGCTGGCCGCCGGCGCGGGGCTGGTCTCCGGCTGCTGCGCGGCGGTGGCCTTCTTGATGATCCGCAAGCTGGGGCAGGCGGGCGAGGGCGGCATGCGCACGGTCTTCTTCTTCAACGTCCACGGGACGTTTTTTGCCGCTGCCGGCCTGTTGGTGTTGGGTGGCTTCGCCGGCCTGGATGCCGGCAACATCCTGCCGGTTGCCGGCATGGTGCTGTCGGCGACCGCGGGGCAGCTGTTCCTGACCCAGGCCCTGCACCGCGGGCGCTCCGCGACCTCGGCGGCGTTCTCCTACAGCGGGGTGGTGTTCTCGGTACTGATAGATGCGGTGGCGCTTGAGGCCGGCTTCCTGCTGACCGATTACCTGGGCTTTGGCCTGATTGTGGGCGGCGGCGTGGCGGCCGCCCTGCTGCTGAGGAGCCAGTCCCGGATTGAGATGCCGATGTAGCATCGCGCACTATAATCGTAAAATCGCATGGCATGGAAGCCAACGTAGTACCTCTGCGAGAACTCATAAGAAGGGTTCACCAGTTCAGGGTCCCTTGCTACCAGCGCCCCTACAGCTGGAGTAAGGACGAATGCCAAGAACTGTGGGATGATATTTTCAAAGCAGGGGAGGAAGAAAATGAAGCCAGGCACTTCCTGGGATGCATCATCTGCGTCGATGAAGGTGAAAAGCAGTGGGATCAGCCTGTATTGATTATAGACGGCCAGCAACGTGTCACTACGGTGTTGCTGTTGCTCGAAGCCCTAGCGCGCAGCCTCGAAAGAGAAGAGAAGGATTATGGCGAAATGACAGTTTCATCGCTGCGACGGCTAATGTGCAACGAGGATTATGTGGGTGATGATAGGTACAAAATACGCCTGTCAAGAGACGATCAACAGCATTTTGTTGATGTGATGGCCCAATACGAATCCGGCTACGATGAAGGCTCCTCAAAAATCAAGCAGAACTTCGAGTTCTTCTTAGGAAAAATCAACTATCTTGGCGATGAAGAGGCACGGCAGTTTATCAAGGGCTTGATTGGGTTGCAAGTAGTGTCAATTTTGCTGCATCATAACGATGACGATCCTCAATATGTGTTCGAGAGCATGAACTCCAAGGGCAAGAGCCTGAGCGTGTCTGATCTGATTAGGAACTACATGCTTATGCGCGAATCACAGGCAAGCCAAGAAGAGATGTATGAACAATATTGGCGTCCCATTGAGATAAATATTGGTAAGCGTGAATTCCTTGATTCTTTCTTGCGGGATTACCTTGTCGCTAAGAAAGGAGAGGGCGTGGGCAGGACAACCAAGCGCATTTATGAGGAATTCAAGTCCCTGTACAAAAGTAGCGATCTGGGAGCGGAGCAGTTCTTGCAGGACATGGTTTTGCACAGCGAGTTTTATGCTCGCCTTCTGTACCCAGCCGATAAAGAAAGCAACCCTAAGCTTTCTTGCATTCTCGAAGATTGGAGCAGGCTTAGTCCCGATGCTCCGACGCCGCTGATGCTAGCGCTGTACGCTAGTTTTCATTCGGATAGCTTTAGCGATGATGATTTCGTACGCATAATCCGTCTAGTTGAGAGCTATTTCTTCCGCCGCTGGGCTTGTGGCATGCCTGCTAACGCGCGGCATGCGGTTTTCCTAGAGCTGATTGAGAAGCTCAATGTTAAAACAGATCTGGAACATAGCGGATATTATCTCGGTATTGAGGAGTTCTTCCGTAATTTAAGCGAGCTTGATGTGGACAATAATAAATGGTTTCCTGGAGATCAGGAATTCCTCAACGGGCTTCTGAAAGCAGATATTGGGAGCAAGGGCTCACAATGTTGGTATGCTTTGATTAGATTGGAGAAATCCGGGTACGGACAAGATAACATCAATCTAGATGACTTGAGAATCGAACACATCATGCCCAAGAAGCTTGACCAAGATTGGGAGCACAAGTTAGGTTATCAGTATGAGGAGATTTATACCGACTACCTGCACAAATTAGGCAACATCACTCTTGTGCGTTATGGGCCACGCCTAAGCCAAAAGCCTTTCTTGGAAAAAAGAGATTGGCCTGAAGATGGCTTTGGAGATAGTGCGCTATGGCTCAATGAATTGCTAGGAAGATGGCTGGTGTGGAATCCCAAAAAGATGGAAAAACGAGGGAAAATCCTGGCAACAAAAGCGGCAGAGGTATGGGCTCTGCCCTAGGCAAAGCAGTAATTTTCATTTCCATCGCTGTGGCTTCTGCGAGAGCAGAGGTGGGCTGAGGTGTTATTTGAGAAGATGTAAAAAATGTTATAAAATATGGCTTGAAGATATACCCTCACAGCATGCAGAGAAATCTTCTTGGCCTTTGATTAGATATGAGCATTATCGCACAGTCTCTTTCCGAGATACAAAAAATCTACTCCAAAGGTAATGCCACGGAGAGATCCTATTATGGTGCGCTGGCTGGGCTGATCAAAAAGTCCCATCCCCAGGCTGACGCGCAAATCGAACCCGCGAGGAGCGCGTTCGGCATGCCAGACATTCTTATTTGTCGGGGAGATGATGATGTTGGCTTCGTGGAAGTCAAAGACATTGGTGTTGATATTGCCAACCTGAGAGGGCGTGAGAAAGAGCAGCAAGAACGTTATTGCTCTGGCATCCAGAATTTAATTTATACCAACTGCCTCGATTGGTATTTCTATAGGTTGGGCAGTCTCCAAGGAGACAAAATTACTGTGGCGCAGATTGACCAAAGAGACAAGTTCATTGTGAATCAAGAGGCAATGAAGGTACTTGCCGAAAGACTAAATGAATTCGTGGAGGCCCCGTCCAGGACAATCGATGATCATGAGAAACTAGCTCGAAGAATGGCTGGGCTAGCAAAACTGCTGCAGGATGTGCTGTACAAAACACTAACTGCTTCAGGAGAAAAGGGTGTCTTGCTGCAAAAGCAGTACGAAACCATCAAGAAAAACCTTGTAGGAAGTATCGACCCCAGGAGTTTCGCAGACATGTATGCCCAGACAATCATGTATGGTTTATTTATAGCAAGACTCAATCTTGAAGATGTGTCTGAGAAATTCGATTTAAAAATGGCGCAGACTCTCATACCTCCCTCTAGTCCTTTGCTTGCCGGCCTATTTAAATTTTTGTCTAGCAGAAACTTAGGTGAAGGAATGCCAGGAATTGTTAGCGAAGCCATAAGAATGTTCCGTAGTTGCGATGCAGCAAAAATAAGCAGCAACTTCCGTTCCTTGACAGGACATGACGATCCATTCATGCATTTTTACGAAACTTTCATTAATGCTTACGACCCTGGTATCAGGAGAAAAAGAGGGGTGTACTACACCCCTGTTGAAATCGTCAATTTCATTGTACGAGCTACTGATGAAGTTCTAGAAAAGGAATTCGACATAGCAGATGGATTAGCAAGTATAGAAAGAAATAATACTGGCAAGCATCGCGTTCAAATTTTAGATCCCGCCACGGGCACTGGGACATTTCTCGCTGGTGTTGTTGAAAGGGTTTCGGGGAAAGCACTAACCTCATTCGGTACCGCGATTCGCAAACAATATATTGACGAAAATTTAATGCCCCGCCTGCACGGTTTTGAAATCTTGATGGCCCCTTATGCCGTATGCCATGCCAAAATGCACATGATTTTGTCGAATTTGTGCCATCCTCACTCGTCCGCCCCCCCCCCCCCTCGACCTCCGGATTTAGCTCCCAGCGCCTGAGAGTCTTTCTTACTAACGCCTTAGAAGAATCGGCTAATGGTGCTGATGGAAGCGGGTTCTCTGATGAGTGGTTAGATGATGAGGCTAAAGGAGCTAGTGCAATCAAGGCCGCTGCGCCGATAATGTGTGTTATAGGAAACCCTCCCTATCTCGCTACAGGGGGAGGTGAAAGAGGTAAATATGCTCTGAAGTTAGTAGAGGATTATAAGAAAGAGCCAGGTACCAATCAGAAAATGAGGCAGGCAAACATCAGGGGACTTAATGATCTATACGTACAATTTATACGTATTTCTTCTGATTTGATTGAAAGGCATGGAGAAGGGGTTCTAGGGTTTATTACGAATAATAGTTACTTGGACAAACTCATATACAGGGGAATGCGTTACCATCTACTGAAGACATTTGACAAGATATGGGTGATAGATTTGCGCGGAGATTATAGGAGAAGAGACCGATTACCCGATGGCTCGGCGGATGAAAATGTGTTTGGAATAGGCCAAGGCGTTTCAATAATCATAGCTGCAAAGAATAATTCTTCCGCTGAAGGCTTGGCAAAAATAAACAATTTCACCATCCTGGGATCTAAAAAAGAGAAATTGAAAATGCTAGAAAGCGAAAGCTTGTCCTCCATCAATTTTAAAGAAATAAGACCCCAAGCCAGGCATTACATTTTTTCTCCACGCAGCTATAAGAAGATCAAAGAATATGAGGCAGGATTCCCCATAAATGAATTTATGCCATTTCACAAAACAGGAATAATAACAGGCAATATCAAATTCACGATAGCGTTGTCATTCCGAGCAATTAAGGAACGCATCAATGACTTAGCCAACCTCCCTATAGAGGCGCTTAGAAATAAATACGGAAATCTCGTTAAAGATATCAGCAGCTGGAAACTGAGGCAAGCGCAAGATGATATCAAAGCATGCGCGGCGCTAGACAAGTATCAGCGCATTGCCTATCGCCCATTTGACATGAGATGGACTTTCTATACGGGGGAAAGTGATGGTTTCATGCATGGGGTAAGAAGAAAATTGGTACATAATATGCTTCGCGGTGGACCGGGGCTAGTTTTCGACACCGGTGTCGAACAACGGCGCCCTTTCACAGACATTTTCATCATTGACAAAATTCCTCAAATCCACACTTTGAGCAGAAAAGAGAGAGCTTATGTGGCCCCTTTATATTTGCATCCTGAAGGTGAAATGGATGCTAGTGCCAAAACCATCAATTTCAATCTTGATTTATACGAGCAGATGCAGGGTCTGGTTCTAGGTAATAAAGATAAGATACCCGAACAATTTGAAGTGAGCGTGCTGGATTACATCTATGCTTCTTTGCACTGTCCGAAATATAGAAAGAAATATGCTGAGTACCTCCAAGACGATTTTCCTGTGGTGCCTTGGCCGTCATCTTCCCGTAGATTTTGGGATATGGCTAAAAAAGGCAAGGAGCTGCGGGAGAGCCACCTAATGAAATCAAGTAAAAAGTGGCCGGAACCTGTTTGCGCCAAAGAAGATTTTCGGATAGTCAAATGTGATTATAAAGAAGAATCGCAAAGGTTATATATAAACGATAGTATATATTTCGAAGGTGTGCCTAGCAGCGTCTGGAAGCTAGAAATAGGAGGGCTTAATCCCGCAGCAGAATGGCTCAAGGAACGTAAGGGAGAAGGACTTGATATAGACGGCTTGCAGCACTATCGGAAAATCCTGCAGATCCTGTCTGACACAGACAGAATAATGAAAGAAATTGAAAATATTGGCGAGTAGCCGAGTTATTGAGCGTCGTTCAAACTCCAGTCGAACTCATACTCGTCGATCCCAAAAGCCGACTCCAACTGCACGCTGCGCGCCCGCGAGGCGAACTGCTTGTAATGCAGAATCAGGAACTTGTCCAGGCCGCCGCCGCCGAAGTCCTTGCGGTACCAGTCATAAAGCTCTGAGACCGTCAGCCGGTTGCCGTCGCCGATGGAGACGCCGCGCGGGTGCTCGAGGAAGCGCTCGCCGTTGGTCTGCAGCAAACGCCGGACGTTCTGGCCCGTGTAGGCCTGCTGCTGCAGGTCGGGACTGCCCATGGCGCCGTGGTTGAGGCCGTAGTGCACCAGCGATCCCCAGATCGGACGCAGGATGCGATGCATGATGTCGTTCAAGGTCAGCGTCTCGCCGTTGACGCTGATGATGTCCGATTTCCAGGGCCCGGGCGAGAAGAAGGTACCGCCGATGTCCTCGATGGTCTCGACCGGATATTCCCGCAGGATCAGGTCAACGACCAGCGCGTTGTGCAGGTTCAGCCAGTAGGCCAGCTGCTCGTCCTTGTTGTAGTTCTCGATGGACTGGCCCGCCATGGCATCGATGTACCGCTGCAGCCGCTGCTTGTCCTCGCCGCTGACGCGTCCATACGCGAACAACGTACGGTCCCCCTGGTTGACGACGTATTTCCGCAGGATGGCGTTCCAGTCATTGTGCAGGATCACCTGGTTGCCGCCCTCGAAGGATTGCTCCCAGAGAGGCCAGGGCTCGGCTTCTTCCGCAGCCGCCGCGGGCAGGGCCGCGCCGCAGGCCACGAGGGCCGGGAGCAAGATGCGCTTAAGTAGCGAAATCATCTGCTAGCGCCTGCATCACTGCATCTATTTTACTAGGATTGCCGTTGCCGGCCTGGGCGAAATCCTTGCTGCCGCCGCCGCGGGCCTCCAGGATGGGCGCGTACTTGGCTAGCAGGTCCTTGGCGCTCGGTCCATCTTTGCGCGGCGGGCAGCAGATCAGCAGCGACGGCTTGGGCGCCGCCACCACGCAAGCCGCAGCGGCTAGGCTGTTGCTCTTGGCCAGATGCGTCAAGGCTTCCTTGACGGACTTGACGTTGGTGTCGGGCAGGCGGATGGCCATCCGGTCCTGGTCCGCGAAGCGCTCGCGGCGCAGTCGCGCCAGCTGCTCTTGCAGCGCGGCCTGCTCCTGCTTGGCACCCTGCTTGCGCAGCTCATGCTCGTTCTCGCGCAGCTCGGCTACTTTGGCGTACACCTCTTCCGCCGGCTGCTTGAGTAACCTCTCCAGCCCGTGGATCAAATTGGCATGCATGCGCATGTCGCGCTGGGAAGCCAATCCGGCGCAGGCCTCGATGCGGCGGATGCCGGCCGCGATCGCCTCGTCGGAACTGATGAAGACCTGTCCGATCTCTCCCGCGCTGCCGACGTGGGTGCCGCCGCACAGCTCGATGGAGAAGTCCGGGTCGATCTGGACCATGCGCACCTCGCTGCCGTATTTCTCCCCGAACAGCGCCTTGGCGCCGCGGTCGATGGCTTCCTTATAGGGCAGCTCCTCGATCACCACCTGCGCGTTGGCGATCACCTGGCGGCTGACCAGCGCCTCGACGTCCGCCAGCTGCTCGTCGCTGAGCGCCTGCTCCTGGACGAAGTCGAAGCGCAGGCGGTCGCCCTCGACCAGCGACCCCCGTTGCTCGACGTGCTCGCCCAGTACCTGCCGCAGCGCCTCGTGCAGCAGATGGGTCGCGCTGTGGGCGCGGCAGATCGCCTGGCGCCGTACCCGGTCGATGCTGCCGGTCAGCTCGAGGCCGGCACGCAGCTCACCCGCCATCACCCGTACTTGATGGCCGTGGACGTCGTTGCGCACCTTGACCGTCGTCAGCACCTCGGCCTGCTCGCCGTCGCCCCCGCGCAGCTCGCCGCAATCGCCGACCTGCCCGCCTGCTTCGCCGTAAAAGCCAGTGGCGGACAGCACCGCCAGCCCGGCCTGGCCCTCGGCGAGTACCTCAACCGCCTTGCCCTTCTCATCGTACAGCGCCAGCACCTCGCCAACAGTCTCGTTAGATGGATCGCGCTCGAAGGCGGTCGCCGGCCCGTCGTAGCTGACCGCCTGCACATCGATGTTGAAGGAGCTGGCCGCCCGCGATCGCTGCTGCTGCTGGGCCAGCTCTTCCTCAAAGCCCTCCATGTCGATCGCCAGGCCGTTGTCCCGCGCATAGCTGGCGGTCAGGTCGGCGGGAAAGCCGTAGGTGTCGTACAGCATGAACGCCGTCGCCCCGTCGATGGGCTTGTCCTTGTTGTATTTGACGTGCTTGTCCAGCACCCGCATGCCGTCGTGCAGCGTCTTGGCGAAGCGCTCTTCTTCCTTCAGCAGGGCTGCGGTCACCTGCTCCAGGCGCTGCTGCAGCTCCGGATGCGCATCCGCCATCAACTGCGCCAAGGGCTGCGCCAGGGTGGCGAAGAACGGCTTGGTCGCGCCCAGCTGATGGCCGTGCCGCAGCGCGCGGCGGATGATGCGCCGCAGCACATAGCCGCGGCCCTCGTTCGAGGGCAGGATCCTGTCCGCGACCAAAAAAGCAGCCGCCCGGATGTGATCGGCAATCACGCGCAGCGAGGCGCTGTCCCCGGCCGGAGCCTCTCCGCCCGCCGCGGCGATGGCTTCCCGCGCCGCCTGCAGCAGGGGCGTGAACAAATCGGTCGCGTAGTTGCTGCGCTCGCCCTGCAGGACCGCGCTGAGGCGCTCCAGGCCCATGCCGGTATCGACACAGGGAGCCGGCAGCTCGCGCATGCCGTCGGCGCTGCGGTTGAACTGCATGAAGACCAGGTTCCAGATTTCGACGCAGTCGTCGGCCTTGTCCTCGTCCTCGCCCTCGAAGCGCTGGGCCTGGCCGTCGCGGTTGTAGAAGATCTCGCTGCACGGCCCGCAGGGGCCGATGTCGCCCATCATCCAGAAATTGTCGGTGGTGGACACTCGCTCGATGCGCCGCTGCGCCTCCTCCTCGCTGAAGCCCGCCTGCTTGAGCGTCTCGAGCCAAATCGCCGCGGACTCCTCGTCGGCCGGCACCGCCGCGCTGTCCGGCCCAAACAGCTTGCCGCCGCCGAAGACCGTCACCCACAGATGCTCGCGCTTGAGGCCGTAGCCGCCGTCGGCGACGTCGCTGGTCAGCAGCTCCCATGCCAGCGGGATGGCGCGCTCCTTGAAGTAGTCCCCAAATGAGAAATTGCCCAGCATCTCGAAAAAAGTATGGTGGCGGTCGGTGTAGCCGACGTTCTCGAGGTCGTTGTGCTTGCCGCCGGCGCGCAGGCAGCGCTGCGAGGTCACCGCGGTCTGGTAGGGTCGCTGGTCGAAGCCCAGGAAGACGTCCTTGAACTGGACCATGCCCGCGTTGGTGAACATCAGCGTCGGGTCGTTGCCCGGCACCAGCGGGCTCGAGGGCGCGCGCTCGTGCCCTTGCTTGGCGAAATACGCCAAGAAGCGCTCGCGGACCTCGATGCTCTTCATCGTCGGCGCAGATTCTACGAACTGCGCCGCATCGGCGCCGCTGAGCCCCGTTATTTGATGGGCAGGTAGATTTCGGTGACGTATTCGCTCGGCTTGTCAGTCTTGTCCGGTCCGACTGCGTACAGCTCGTAACCCTGGCGCGACTTGTCGAGTTTGTTCTTGCTCATTTGGACGCTGCCGAAGGCGTTGTGCCAGGCGTAGTTCATGTAGTCGTAGCTGCCGGTGCAGGTGGTCTTGAGGTACTTTCCGCCTGCGGCCTCAAAGCGCTGGTAACCCTCCTCAGTGGCATCGGCCGGGGCCTCGATGCCGTAGGCGACGGCGATCTCCTCGGTGATGTGGTTGAACTTGTCGGTCCGCGTCAGTGAGGCGCGCTCCTCGCCCTCGGGCTTGAGCTGGGCGATCTTCGCGAAATGCTCCTGCATGTCTTTTTTCATGGCTTCGATGCTGCCCCGGAAGCTGCGCCCGAGAAAGTTGATGGCCGGCCGCTCGCAGGGGCCGTCGAAGCTGAACTCCATCGTCGGCTGCTCCGCGTCGAGGCAGTGTCGCAGCCGCAGCAGGCCGTAGCCGAAGTCGGTAGCTACCCATTTCATCATGCTCTTGCGCAGGAAGCGCAGGAAGAATGGCAGCCTGCTGTCCATGGTCCAGGTGGCCTTGGTGCCGCCCTCGCCGCTGGTTTCGAAATCCCATGTGACCTGGCACACGCTCTTGAACGGCTTGATGAACTCCAGGTGCTGGGCTATGTGCTTGCCCGGCTCCAGCTTGGTGATGGTGAGCTTGCCCTTGCCGACCTTCTCGCTGTCCCAGCTGTGCCAGGAGCCGGTCTGGCCGGGATCGGCACCGCCGTGCTCGAGCTTGCAGTCCGGATCGTGGATCAGCCACGGGCTCCAGTCTCTCTGGCGCGTGAGGTCTGCCGCCAGGGCGCAGACCTCGGCGGGAGGCTTGGTGGGAAACTCGAGGGAGGCCGAGGTGCGGTAGCCGGCCGGGAAGATGATGAAGTAGCCGATGATCAGGACGGCGAGCACGGCGATGACGATGGCGAGTATGGTCATGGCTAGTGGGCGGGGCGGGCGGAAGGTGGGCTTGTAGTCCTTATTTTAACCCTAGAAGCCGCCTTGGTGGGCGTGCCTTAGAATATTGCCTACGGATTTGCCCAGATACCAATTAAGGAGACTATTTTGAAAGGCATCATTTTCATTCTTACTAACGATTTCATTCCTGACTTGGTGTTCATTGATATTGCCCCGGACAAGGATGGCGTGAAAGAAAAGGTGCAGCAAATTGCGGACATCGATGCTGTGCCGGCGTCGTTCGCAATCTACTATGCGGGATCCCTAGATGATTCCGAGGGCACGAAAGAGAAGTTGTTCAAAGGCCTGGAGCACTTCCGTATTGGTGCAAAGAACTTCTTCCGATTTTCACCCGAGAAGGTTAAGGATCTGCTGCAGATGGGAAGCAGCGAAGAGGTATTCATCAAAATCGACCTAGATGATGATATTAAAGAATCGCAACGTCCAGTATTTCGATTCTCAATGGTTGACATTCAACCTGGAGCCGAGTTGCTATTTTCGCGAGATCCCTCAATAACTGCCGTAGTGGAAAACGATCGTCAGATTCGCTTTGAAGGCAAGATTACTTCGCTATCCGGGTCCGCCCTTGAGATTCTTAAGCGCTTGTGCAACATAAGCTATAACCATGTTAATGGCACGAATTATTGGATGTACGCTGGAGAGACTTTGGATGAGCGTCGGCGACGTATATGGGATGGAGAGGTTTAATAAAGGAAGATTCCCTTCCTGAATGAAATGTAAATCTCAGACACGGGAAGGTTGGCAAGGCAACCATCTATTTCCAAATGCAAGCAAGAAATTGTAAAATGCATCTTCTTTGCCTGGCCAAGTAGCTCAGTTGGTAGAGCAGAGGACTGAAAATCCTTGTGTCGGCGGTTCAAATCCGTCCTTGGCCACCATTTTTGTGCTCTGTCTCTGGCTGCTAGGCTCGAGTGCCTTTTCAAGATGGTACCACCTAGTACCTTGAGATTTATTTTTAGGCTAAATTGGCGATTTTTCAATAGGATAACTATACCACCAAGGCCTTCTAGCATCCACCGCATCTTCCATTCAATGCTTCATAGCATATAATATCGTTGTGGGAAAGGAAGCGGCACTACCGCTCTTATCAGGCGTAACGCCTGAGCCTCCGCCCGAAGAGCTATTGCTCTCCAGCCTGAGAAGCAAAGGCGGCAAGCATCGTTTTTCTCGGTATAACGGGCTGCCGCTGCGTTATGCGGGCGGCAAGAGTCTCGGAGTGGGCTACGTCGTCGAGCAAATACCATCGGGTATCCCTAGTTTGGTCTCGCCGTTTTTCGGCGGTGGCGCCGTGGAAATCGCCTGCGCCCGCGAGCTGGGCATGCAGGTCAAAGGCTACGACATCTTCGACATCCTAGCCAATTACTGGGCGTGCCAGCTGCGCTCTCCAACCAAGCTAGCGGAGCAGATCCGCAAATGGAAGCCGACCAAAAAGCAATATGCTGAGGTCAAGGAGCGGTTGAAACTTCACTGGACCGGAGAGAAGCCGATTACTGACAAACTGATTTTGGCAGCTCATTACTGGTTCAATCACAATTTGTCTTATGGCCCTGGCTTCCTTGGCTGGATGTCAAAGATCTACGAAGAGCGCTCTCGATTTGAGCGGCTAGCGGATAAAGTCAAGAATTTCAGATGCCCTGGCCTGTCGGTTTCCTGCGCTAGTTTCGAGAGCGTCATACCGAAGCATGGCAATGATTTTCTCTACTGCGATCCTCCGTACTATTTAGGTAATGACAGCAAAATGTTCCGTGGTATTTACCCGCAAAGGAATTTTCCTGTGCATCATAATGGTTTCGGCCACGAGCTTTTGCGCGATCTGCTTCATGCGCACAAAGGAGGGTTCATACTCTCGTACAATGATTGCGAGACTATTCGTAAATGGTATGCTGATTGCCGGGTCATCGAAGTTGAATGGCAATACACCCTTGGGCAAGGTGAGACGCGCATTGGCAAGAACCGGATAGAGAACGGTACTAATCATCATGTGAAAAACTCCCACGAGCTGTTGATAGTGTCCAATGGCTAGAAAAAAGCGAGCCATGAGCTCCAAAAAAGCGTCGCAAGTCAAAAGACAGGGGCATCTGAACGAGAAGAACTTCGCTCAGCTCATCGGCGGCCAAGTCTACAGGTTCCAGCAGGACAAGACAGATGTCACCGATCAGCAGCAAAAACGTCATTCCGTCAAGGGAGGCACTTGGTGGCAGATTTTTCTGTATGCCCAATCTCGCCTGGAGAACAACACCATTTTCCAGGCCCTCGGCAACCTAGCGCCCCTGATGAGGAGGTGCCTGCATGCCTTCCCTCCCACCCGCCAAGAATATAAGGCAAACGAGCACTCCATTAAGATGAAGCTGCAGGAGCCGATGCGCTTGCTAGCCGCCGAGCTGCAGCAGGAAAAAATTCTGGAATTGTTCCTCCTCAAGTCATTGTTTAATGGAGAAGAAGTCGATTACCTTTCAATATTGCGAAAGAAACAGAAAAAACCCTACCACATCCTGCCACGGAAAGAAGTTGTAACCACGCTTACTAAAAACTTGGTCATTGTCAATTCACAGAAGAGAGGGGCCGGACAGTATGATGCACAGAAAGTCATTTTCAGGCGACATAAAGCAGGTAAGCTTAAAAATGTCGGCGAGATTGAAGTCCGGACTGACGAGAAAAATTACGGAAGAATCAAATGTCGGTTCAACGCCTCGGAGATAACTGATTTGCTAACGCAAAGCATTCCTTGCAAAACCCAATTAGGAGGGAGGATTCTTGTGTATGGACGAGCCAGACAGACTTTCAAGGAACCCGTGCAACGAATATTCAAAAAAGATTCCGAATAGCGGGGCAGATAAATAATGCCTGCCGTAGTCAGCCAAGTGCTGGGAATGACACAAGCAGAGACGTGGATGTGAGGAAAGGCAGCTGGTGTCTGTTCCTAGGTCTGCTTTCCTTGCCGCTATTACAGATGTCTACGGCAAAGATCCCGGCGCATCAACATCCGCTCGCGGATGTTGATTAGAATCGTCTAATGATTTCGCCGCCGCATCGGGCCCCTAGCAAAACCCTTGCCGCCGCAGTCCTGCTAGCCGCCGTCCTGCTGTGGCTGGTTTTTGCTGTCTGGCCGGAATGGCTGGTCGCGACACTCGGCCGCAAGAAGGTCTTTGTTTCCACTTTGCTAAACGGCCTGACGCTGGCGGGACTGTATTTCCTGGTTGCGAGCGGCTTCACCTTGGTCTTCGGGCTGATGCGCAATGTCAACCTCGCGCACGGCTCCCTGTACCTGCTCGGTGGCTACATAGGCTATGAGATAAGCGAGATGACCGGCAGCTGGCTGCTGGCGGTGCTGGCGGCTTTTGGCGCGGTTGGCCTGGCGGGAGCGGCGCTGCAAGCGGGAGTGTTCGCGCGCATCCAGGACGATGAGCTGCGCCAGAGCCTGGTCACCATTGGCATTTCCATCGTCGCCGCTGATTTGATGCTGGCCGCCTGGTCAGGCACTACCTACCAGATCGCCGTGCCCGAGGGGCTGTTCGGCGCCGTCGCTTTGCCCGTGGTCTCGTCGATCAAGTCCTCCGGCGAGGCGGTGTTTCTCAAGTACCCGGCCATTCGCCTGGCCGTGCTCGGCATCGCGATCGCTATCGGCATCGGCTTATGGGTACTGCTCCATCACACCCGCGTCGGGATGATGATCCGCGCGGGCGTCGATGACCGGTCGATGCTGGCCGCCGCCGGCGTCAATGTCAACCTGGTCTTCATGGCGGTCTTCGCCATCGGGGCCGGGCTGGCGGGGCTCGCCGGCGTCATCGGCGGCACGGTGCTGTCGATCGCGCCCGGCGAGGACGTGCGCTATCTGCTGGCCTCGCTGGTGGTCGTGATCGTCGGCGGCATGGGATCGATTGGCGGCGCGGCGCTGGGAGCCCTGCTCATCGGCATGGCCGAGCAGTTTGGCCTGGCTTACTTCCCGACCTACGGCGTGGTCCTGACCTTCATCATCATGATCGTGGTCCTGGCGATACGTCCCCAAGGCATTTTGGGCCGGGCATGAAAAAACCGCAGCTGTCATCGCTGGCCTCGGGGCATCTCGCCGCCGCGGTGCTGCTGCTGGCGTACCCGCTGGTGGCCAGCGACTTCTTCATCTTCCAGATCGGCGCCTACAGCCTGGTGCTGGGCATCGTCGCCCTGTCGCTGATGGTGCTGGCCGGCTACGGCGGCATGACCAGCCTGGCCCAGCTCACGGTCGCTGGCATTGCCGGCTACAGCGTGGCGATCTTGGGTGACAACAGCGTCGGCGTCCTGGGCTTCGGCTGGCCCTGGTGGCTGGTTGCGCCGGTGGCGGTGCTGCTGGCCGCAGTCTGCAGCGCTTTCTTCGGCTGGATCGCCGTGCGCTCCGATGGCATCTATATGATTATGATCACGCTGGCGATCGCAGTCAGCTTCTTTTTCTTCGTGCGGCAGAACTACGTGATTTTCAACGGCTTCACCGGCTTCGCCGGCGTCGCGGCGCCGCAGTTCGGCGATCTCAGCTTGCGTGATCCAGCGCCGTTTTACTACTTGGCGCTGTGCCTGGCCGCGCTGTGCTACGCAGCGGTGTTCTATGGCGCGCGCTCGAGTTTCGGCCTCAGCCTGCAGGCCATTCGCGACAATCCGCGGCGCATGAGCTCGCTGGGCTTCAATGTGGCGCTGCACCGGATCTATGCCTTTTTCCTGGCCGGCCTGATCGCCGGCGCGGGCGGCGTCATGCTGGTGTGGTTCAACGGCCGCATCTCGCCTGGCTCAATCGGCGTGGACGTCGTGATTGATATCCTGATCATCGCCATCCTCGGCGGCCTGCGCCATCCCGTCGGGCCCTTCCTCGGCGCGCTGGTCTTCGTGCTGCTCGAGAGCTTCGCGATCGACCTGTTCGCGCGCGAGCGCTTCAACACTCTGATCGGCCTGGTGTTCCTGGCGGTGGTGTTCTTGTCCCCGGACGGTCTGCTGGGACTGGGTCAAAGGCTGTATCGCCGGCGTGGTGATAAAATGACGGCTATGATAGGGGAGGAGTCCTAACATGTACAAGCACAACAAACGAATTGCGGCCGTGATGGTCGCATCCGCCTTGGCGGTGACCGCCCATGCCGACATCAAGATGGGCGCGCTGGCCACTCTGGAAGGCGCCTTCACGGTGCTGGGCGAGGACGGCATGCGCGGCGTCGAGCTGGCTCTGCAGGAGTTCGGCTACATGGCTGGCGGCGAGAAGATCGAGCTCATCACCGGCTCGTCCGACGCTTCGCCCGACAGCGCCATCCGCGCTGCGCGCAAGCTGGTCGAGCAGGACGGCGTGGAAATTCTCGTCGGCCCGCTGTCAGGCTCCGAAGGCCTTGCGTTGCGGGACTACGCCAAGACGCAGCCGGACGTGACCTTCGTCAACGGCTCGTCGGCTGCGCAGGACACCACCCTGCGCGATTCTGCGCCGAACTTCTTCAGGTTCTCGACCGAAGGAGCGCAGTGGATGGCCGGGCTGGGCGAATACGCCTATAAGGAAAAGGGCTACCGCCAGGTAGCGGTGCTTGCTGAAGACTATTCCTTTCCCTACACCCAGGTCTTTGGCTTCCTTGAGCCCTTCTGCCGCTTGGGCGGCAAAGCGCCGCTGGACGCCCGCTTCTGGGTGCCGATTGGCAACAAGGACTATTCCTCGGTCATTGCCTCGCTGCCCGATGACATTGACGCCATTTATGTGGCCCTCGGCGGCGCCGACGCGGTTAATTTCCTGACCCAGTACGAGCAAGCCGGCGGCGATCTGCCGCTGATCGGCGGTTCGATCACCGTCGACCAGACGGTGCTGGGATCAAAAGGACGCACCCGGCGCTTCGTCATCGGCACTCCTTCGGCTGGCCCAATCTCGGACACTTCGCAGGATCCGGCCTGGCTGGAATTCGTCGCAGCTTACAAGAAGGCCTTCCCCGACGGCTTCCCAAGCCCGTCGCTGTTCGCGCACTCCTATTACATCAACACCAAGGCGGCGTTGCTGGCGCTTGACAAGACCGGCGGCGATCTGTCCGACGGCGGCAAGCGGCTGCGCGCGGAGTTGTCCGACCTTTCCTTCGACACGCCTACTGGCAAGGTGAGCTTGGACGCGCGGCGCAATGCCATCGCTGACATCTACCTGACTGAAGTAACCGAGGACAGCAACGGCAACCTGGTGAACAAGACCATCAAAGTGACGCGGCAAGTTCCGCAGACGCTGGGCCTTCCTTACGAGGAATTCATCAAGTACGGCGTAGTCGGCAGAGACAACCCGAGCTGCTCGTAGCGACAGCGGCGTGCCTGTCGCCGCGCGTTCCGAAGCGCTGGGCCGGCTGCGCAGCGCCGGCCGGCATGCCTTGGAGCTGCGCGGGGTCGGACGGCGTTTCGGCGCTCTGGACGCGGTGGCCGGCGTCGATCTGGACGTTCGCGTGGGCGAGCGCCGGGCGGTACTGGGTTCGAACGGCGCGGGCAAGACCACGCTGCTGAACCTGATCACCGGCGATTATCCGGTCTCGGCTGGCAGCATCAGTTTTTTTGGCGAGGACGTCACCGCCTATTCGGTCGCCGAGCGCATTCGCCGCGGCCTGCGCCGTACTTACCAGATCTCGCTGCTGTTCGGCGGACTGTCGGTGTGGGACAATGTGTTCCTGGCTTGCCGCGGCGTCAGCGACAGCCGGCTGAGCTTGCGCCGGCCACGTCCCGGCGATCCGTTGGCGGAGGCCACGGACCGCATCATTGAGATCGTACATCTAGAGGACCAGGCGCAGGCGCTGGCGGGCGAACTGAGCCATGGCCAGCAGCGCCAGCTCGAGCTCGGCCTGGCGCTGGCGGGCTCGCCGCGTTTCATCCTGTTTGACGAGCCGGCTGCTGGATTGTCAGCGGTCGAGCGCGCCGAGCTGATCGACATTCTCGAGGCCCTGCCGTCCCACATCGGCTACGTCATCATCGAGCATGACATGGACGTCGCCTTGCGCGTTGCCGACGCGGTGACGATGATGCACAACGGCCGTATTTTCAAGGAAGGGACGCCAGCGGAAATCGCCGCCGATCCGGAAGTGCAGCGGCTGTACCTGGGTGAGCAGGACGATGGCTAGCGCCGCGCCGCGCACCTTGGCGATCAATGGCCTGAACGTCCATTACGGCTCGTCGCATGTGCTGCAGAACGTCAGCTTGGAGTTCGGCGCGGGCATCCATGCGGTGCTCGGGCGCAACGGCGCGGGCAAGTCCACGCTGTGCAATGCCGTCATGGGCCTGCTGCCGTCCAGCAGCGGGACCATCAGCCACAACGAGCGCGCTCTAGGCGGCTTGCCCCCGCATCGCCGGGCCGCGCTGGGCATTGCCTACACGCCGCAGGGGCGGCGGCTATGGGAATCGCTGAGCGTCGACGACCATCTGCGGCTGTGCTCGCATGGGGGCGGGAGCTGGAACGCCGAACGCGTCTATGCTACGTTCCCGCGCCTGCGCGAGCGCCGCGGCAACGGCGCCAAGCAATTGTCCGGCGGCGAGCAGCAGATGCTGGCGATCGCGCGCGCCTTGCTCAGCGATCCTTCCCTGCTCATCCTGGATGAGCCTACCGAGGGCTTGGCGCCGGTGGTGGTCACCCAGGTCGAGGAGCTGCTGCTGGGCCTCGCGCGTGAAGAGGGCCTCACTATCTTGCTGGTCGAGCAGAATGTCGCGGTAGCCGCCCGGGTGGCGCAGGACGCCGCGATCATGATCAACGGCACGGTTGGGGCCGTGATCCCAGCAGCGCGGCTCGCTGACGATCGCGAGCTGCAGCGCCGCTTGCTCGGCGTCGGCATGCAGGGCGACTTGGACGAGCTGCTGGCTGAATGGAACGATGAGGAGCCGGTGGCCGCTACGGCGGTACCGGAAGTTGCCAAGCCGCGCCGGGAAACAGACGCGCATTTGCAGCGGCGTCCGTTCGACGCGCCGGTCGCGCCGCTGTTTCCAGTCGCTTCCGCAACATCTGCCCGTCCCGCGCCGGCGGATGCGGCCGGCGTGGCGTTGGTGGCTGGCACCTTCGCGACCAAGGCCCTGGAGCTCGGTTATCTGCGCTCGTGCCTGCTGGAGCGCGGCCTGCGCGTGCGCACGGTGGACCTGTCGACGGTGGAGGACATGTCGCCGGCTGACATCTCGCCCGCGACGGTTGCGAGCCATCATCCGCAAGGCTCGTCCGCGGTGTTCACGGGCGACCGCGGCAGCGCCATCGAGGCGATGGCCGTCGCATTCGAGCGCTGGCTGGCGGACCAGCGGGATGTCGCCGGCATCATCACCGCAGCTGGCTCCGGCGGCACGGCGCTGGTAACGCCGGCGATGCGCGCCTTGCCGATCGGCATACCCAAGGTGGTGGTGTCGACGGTGGCTTCAGGCGACACCAGCAACTACGTCGGCGCTTCCGACATTCTGATGATGTATTCAGTGACCGACATCCAGGGGCTCAACCGCATCTCGACCCGCATTCTGCGCAATGGCGCCTCCGCCTTGGCGGGCATGTGCCTGGGTGGCCAGCAGCAGCCAGCGGCGAGCACGGACAAGCCAAGCGTTGGCCTGACGATGTTCGGCGTGACCACGACAGCGGTCCAGCAAACCACGGCGCTGCTCGAGGACCGCTTCGAGTGCTTGGTGTTCCACGCCACCGGCATCGGCGGCCGCTCGCTGGAGAAGCTGGCGGACAGCGGCATGTTGGCGGCCGCGGTCGATCTGACGACCACCGAGGTTTGCGACATGATGATGGGCGGCATCTTTCCGGCGACTGAAGACCGCTTTGGCGCCTTCATCCGCACGCCCATGCCGCTGGTCGTTTCAGTGGGCGCGCTCGACATGGTCAATTTCGGCGCGCGCTCGACCGTACCGGATAAATATGCCGACCGGCTGTTCTACCAGCACAATCCGCAGATCACCTTGATGCGGACGACGTTGGAGGAGAACGAGCGCATGGGCGCGTGGATCGCCGAGCGTCTCAACCAGGTCCCCGGCCCCCTGCGGCTGTTGCTGCCCGAAGGCGGCGTTTCGGCGCTGGACGCGCCGGGCATGCCGTTCCACGACCCGGCGGCGGATCGCGCGCTGTTCGACAGCCTGACGCAGCATTTCCGCGCCAGTTCCCAGCACCGCTTGGTCCGGCTGCCACATCACATCAACGATCCCGCCTTCGCTGCGGCAGCGGCCGAGGCTCTCGATGAGCTGCTCGCAGGCGGGACTAACTTATAATACATAGGGGAAGGAGAACTAATGCAGGAGAAGCCGGACATAAACGCGATTCGCCAGCAGCTGCTAGCGAAGCGGAAGAGCGGCGAGCTGATCATCGGCGGCGGCGCGGGTACCGGCCTGTCGGCGAAGTGCGAGCAGGAGGGCGGCATCGATCTGATTGTCGTTTACAACTCCGGCCGCTATCGCATGGCTGGCCGCGGTTCGCTAGCGGGCTTGCTGGCTTACGGCAACGCCAATGAGATTGTGATCGAACTGGCCTCGGAGATCTTGCCCGCGGCGCCCAAGACCCCGGTGCTTGCCGGCGTCAATGGCACTGATCCATTCTGTCTTTTCGACAGCTTCCTGGACGAGCTGAAGCAATTGGGTTACGCTGGCGTCCAGAATTTCCCGACCGTTGGCCTGATTGACGGGACTTTTCGCGCCAACCTCGAGGAGACCGGCATGAGCTTTGCGCATGAGGTGGACATGATCCGGTTGGCGGCTTCCAAAGGCTTGCTCACGACTCCGTACGTCTTCTCGGCTGATGACGCCAAGGCCATGGCGGAAGCAGGCGCTGATGTGGTGGTGTGTCACTTCGGCTTGACTACCGGCGGATCCATCGGCGCCGAGACCGCCGTCAAGCTGGAGGACTGTCCGGGCCTGCTGGATGAATGGGCCGCGGCCGCGCTGGCGGCCAAGCCGGATGTCATCGTGCTCGCGCACGGCGGGCCGCTGGCGATGCCAGCAGATGTCGACCACATGCTGAAGCATAGCAAGCACTGCCACGGCTTTTATGGCGCGTCATCGATGGAGCGGCTGCCGGTCGAGGAGGCCCTTACCGCCCGGGTGCGGGAATTCAAGAACTTGAAGGTCAGTTGACAATGAGCGCGCAGTTGTTGAGCACTTTCATCCAATGGCTGGCCGCAGCCGCAGCAGCGGCGGTCGTCTTCTTCTGGATCCTGAGCTTCCTGTACCGTCGCTCCAGCAAAGAGGCCGCCTTCGTGCGCACGGGCTTCGGTGGCGAGAAAGTTGTCGTTAGCGGCGGGGCCTTGGTGATTCCGGTCATACACGAGGTTACTCCGGTTGGCATGAGCAGCGCGCGCATCGCCATCGACTGCGTCAAGGAGCAGGCGGCGATCACCAAGGACCGCTTGCGTGTCGATGTGATGGCTGAGTTTCACTTGGCGGTACTGCCCGATCCGGACATGGTGTCCATCGCCGCCGCTGCCTTGGGCGAGAAGACCATGCAGCCGACCGCCCTAGCCGAGCACTTCGGCGGCCAGCTGCGCGCTGCGCTGCGCGCTACGATCGCAGAGAGCAGCCTGGACGATTTGCAGGACAGCCGCGCGGATTTCGCCGGGCGGGTCAAGCTGAACGCCATTGCGGAACTCAAGGCCAGCGGCGTGGGCTTGGCCTCGATCGCGATCATCGACATAGATCAGAGTGACCTGACGCACTTCAATTCTTCGAATCGTTTCGACGCCGAAGGCCTCACCAAGCTGGTCGAGACCATTGAGGAAAGGCGCAAGCTGCGCAATGACATTGAGCAGAAAGCGATGGTCGACATCCGGCGTCGCAACCTGCAGGCGGAGCAGGAAACGCTGGCGCTCGAAGAGGAGTCTGCGGCGGCGCGGCTCAATCAGGAGCGCGCGGTGGAAGCGCAGCGCGCGCAGTCCGCGGCCGCGATAGAACAGGAAAAGGCTCAGCGCCAGGCTGAGGCCGAGTCTGCGCGGGTCGCGGCTGAGCAGCGCACGGCCCAGGAGCGGATCGCGCGCGAGCAAGAGACGCAGGCTGCTGAGGTCGCTGCCCGGCAGCAGGTCGAGCAGGCGCGCATCGCGGCCGAAACCGAACTGGACGAGCGGCGCGTGGCGCGTGAGCGAGCCTTGCGCTTGCTGGAAATCGAGCGCGCCGAGCAAGTACGGCAGCGCGAGCTTGCCAAAGAGGCCAGTGTGCTGGCCGCTAGCGCAAGCATGCATGAAGCTGCCGCCGCCGCAGATGTGGCGCGTGCAGCGGCCGCGGCCGCGGCTGAGGGCGTGACCGGAGCGCAAGAGGTGGCGCGCAGCGAGCAGCGGGCCCGGGTGCGCGAGGTCGAGGCGGCCAGCGAAGCGCAGACCGCGACCCAGCTCGCCGAGGCGCGTCGCATCCGCGCGGCGGCGGAAGCGGAAGCGGATCGCATCCTCAACGAAGCTGAGAACATCCTGACCGAGGATGCCCGCACGGCGCGGCTGAAAGCCAAGCTGATCGACAAGCTCGAGGATGTCATTCGCGAGAGCCTCAAACCGCTCGAGAAGATCGACGGCTTCAAGGTGGTTCACATCGGCGGCGGCGGCGGCAATGCGTCGAGTCCGCTGGATGAGGTCATCCAATCGGCGATGCGTTACCGCGTCCAGGCCCCGCTGCTGGACGAAGTGCTCAAGGATATTGGACTCGAAGGAGGCAAGTTGACTAGTTCGACCGACATCGTACGCGCGGCGCGGGACATGCAATCGCTTGCCAAGGAAACCAAGGCAGGCAAAGACGACGGCAAGTAGGGCATCGATGCCCGCGGTCTATGAATCAGCGCTGATACCAGCCGCCGCCGAGCGGGTCTGGGAGGTTGTGCGTGATTTCAACGGCTTGCCGGGCTGGCATCCGCTAGTGGTCGAAAGCCGCATCGAAGCTGCTCAGCCTGCCGATCAGATAGGCTGCGTGCGCAATTTCCGCTTGCAAGATGGCGGCGTGTTCCGCGAGCAGATGCTAGGCCTGTGCGACCGCAGCCACATGTGCCGCTATGCAATCATTGAAGGCCCGTTGCCGGTAACCGGCTATGTCGCATGCATGCGGCTGCTGCCGGTTACCGACGGCGATCAGTGTTTTGTCGAGTGGCGCGCGGATTTCAATTGTCCGGATTCAGAACGCGAGCGTCTGGTCAAGAACATTGGCTCTGATGTGTTCGGAGGCGGTTTGCGAGGTTTGCAGCAGCAGTTCGGGTCCGCATGATTGAAGTTCTCCGCTCAGCGGTAATCGACCGGCCCATCGAGCAGGTCTGGGCGGCGATTCGCGATTTCAACGGCCTGGCGGCCTGGGAGCCAGCGGTGGCATCCAGCCACATCGAGGATGGCTTGTCCTCGGATGCGGTGGGCTGCGTGCGCAATTTCGTTCTGCAGGATGGTACTCGCATTCGCGAGCGGCTGCTGGATCTCAACGACCGCGACCACAGCTTCAGCTACGCCATCATCGAGAGTGATCTGCCGCTGCGTGATTACGAAGCCCGCAGTCAATTGCTGCCAATCACTCAAAGCGGGCAGACGCTGTTCGTACGGCGCGCTCGTTTTCTTGCTCCGAAAGGGCGCGAGCAGGAACTGGAGCGTTTGGTCGCTGTGGATGTGATGGAAGCCAGTTTTGATGGCTTGCGCAGCTTGCTGAAGCAGGGGGTAGCAGCTCCAGCGCCTGCGCGCACATCGCCTGTTGCCATTGAACTGCCTTCCCGGATAATCAGGGCGGCCACCACTGGCGGACCGGAGGTACTCGAAGTAGTCGACGGCAAGGCGCCGCCTCCTGCTGCGACTGAGGTGCGCGTGCGCCAGACCGCTATCGGCGTGAATTTCATCGATGTCTATTGTCGCCGAGGTGATTTCGACCTGCTAGGTCCGGACCGCGTCCTTGGCTTTGAAGCGGCTGGCGTGGCTGAGGCTGTTGGCGCCGAAGTCAGGCATCTAGCGGTCGGCGATCGCGTCGCTTACGTCTCCGCGGAGGCCGGAGCTTACGCTAGCGTGCGCACGATCCCGGCCGAGCGCGCCCTGCGCATCCCGAGCTCAATCAGCGATGAACAGGCAGCCGCTGCCTTGCTCAAGGGTACGACTGCGAGTTATCTGCTCAACGACGTTGCGCCGCCGTCAGATGGCGCGCAGATAGTGGTGCTGGCGGCTGCGGGCGGCACTGGCAATCTTTTATGCCAGTGGGCGGCCAACTTGGGTGCGCGAGTGATTGGCATTGTGTCGCGGCGTGATAAGGAAGACTTCGCGCGCTCCTGCGGAGCCCGCGAGGTGGTGATTAGTACCGATGGCGATCCAGCGGCGGCAGTACGCGAGATAACCAATGGACGAGGCGCAGAGATAGTCTTTGACGCCATCGGCGGCGCGACGTTCGCGCAGTCGATGGCGATGCTAGCGCCGCGTGGACAGTTGGTCAGTTATGGCCAAGCCGCTGGAGCGGTGGGAATGCGCGATATCGATGCGCTGACGGCCAAGTCGATTCGCCTGTCTCGGCCCAACTATTTCGATTATCTAGGTGATGCGAGCAGCTTCCGGCGGCATGCTGAGAGTTTGTTCGCTATGCTGGAGCAGGGCAAGGTCAAGATCAGCATCGACGAGCGTTTTGGCTTCACCGATGCGCGCCAAGCCCACGAACGGCTCGAGAGCCGCAGCACTTGCGGTTCCTTAGTTATTACTGTTTAGCACCTTGAGCGCAACGGCTTTGGCTAGATATATAATCTCCCTTGCTAGGATCGAGCTCCATTTATAGTACTCGAAAGTGTGCATTTACATGAACAAAATGGAATATCAAGCAAATAATCCCCAATCGATATAAAAAAATCAAATAAAAACAATGTTTTATATATCTAGCTTCCAATATTCCCGTTTAAATGTAAATATTGCGATAACTATAGATATAAGGCAAATTTACTCACTGATAATCTAGTAAAAATAATGGTTTATAAATTTTCCTTCCAATATTCCCTTCATTAAGAGAAAATTGGAATTAATGTTATAATTACCCGGGTCAGAATGATGTGGCCTGCTTGAAATGATAAGAAGAATCATCAACAGAAGGAAAATGCAAGAAGTGAAGGAGCTCTTGCGCCGCTTCCCTGCCGTGATATTGCTCGGCCAGCGCCAAGTAGGCAAGACCACGATGGCTAAGGACATAGCCAAGGAGATGGATGGCGATTACTTGAACATGCGTCTTGTAGAAACAAGCCGCATGCTCGACACCCAGGGATTGCGTCATCATGTTGAGCAGACCGGCAAGCAGCTGACCGTACTGGATGAGATCCAAGTGCGTGTCGATGTTTTCCCTGATCTCATGGACATTATTGACGACAGAAGGTACCGCGGCGTGGGCAACGGCAGCTTTTTACTGCTAGGCTCTGCTTCGCTGGCACTCTCGAATAAATCCAAGGAAACCCTGCGAGGACGTATCGCCTACGTGGATCTGGACCCTATTGACATTACGGAAATAGCTGTGCCAAATGAAATCGACAAACTGTGGCTGCGCGGCGGCTTGCCCAATTTCTTTGTCGCCAATAGCGATGAAGAAAGTTTCGAGTCACATCTTTACAATGTGAACAATTTAATCAAGGAAGAGTTGCATGAGCAGGGGTTGAGGGCAGCGCCGGGAAAAATATATGACATCTTGCTTCATCTAGCTGCGGTACAAGGCGGCTTTCTCAACGTGCAGGAAATAGCCGATATGCTGGATTTAGACAGACGCGTAGTTGACCAGTGCGTTGGACTGCTATGTGATCTGCTAGTTGCGAGAAAGATTCCGGCTTACAGTAAATCGCAAGTTAAGAATATCAGCAAAAGGCCTAAGATTTTTTACCGGGATAGCGGCATGGCCCATCATTTGCTAGGTTGGGACAGCCAGGCTGCGCTAGCCAAGTCCAGCCCGCAAGTAGGTCTCAGCTGGGAGAGTTTTGCCATAGAGAATATTTTGCGTCATACCAATGTCCGTATGTACCCTAGTTACTACCGTACCAAATCCGGTGTGGAGATAGATTTAATTCTCAAGTCTACTCTCCAGGAGGTCTGGGCTATAGAAATCAAAAAAGGTATCCCTAATGCGAGCCCAGGGTTCTATAAAGCGATCAAGAATATCAAGGCAAACCGTGCTTTTCTTGTTCATGGTAGATTCGCTATGCCACGGTGCAAGAACAAGCAAGGAATTGAAATTCTGTCGTTGCTAGATATGTGCCGAGAAGTAGCCAAGGCCACGCAGAAAAATGACAAGTAGGACAGCATGCGGCAGGTGCCCTGGCTGGCTGGCTACGCTGGCTGTACTATTCCTAGCCGCTGCCGCCCAGGCGGATGTCTTGGCCGGGCTGACCATCGCGCCGGAGAATCGCTGCTCGCGCTACAACAGCGACGATTACCGGCATCTGCAGCCGGTCGAGGACGGATCATGTGGTGGGAATGCGCGATATCGACGCGCTGACGGCCAAGTCGATTCGCCTGTCTCGGCCCAACTATTTCGATTATCTAGGGGACGCGAGCAGCTTCCGGCGGCATGCTGAGAGCTTGTTTATGCTGGAGCAGGGCAAGGTCAAGATCAGCATCGACGAGCGTTTTGGCTTCACCGATGCGCGCCAAGCCCACGAAAGAATCGAGAGCCGCAGTACTTGCGGTTCCTTGGTTATTACGGTCTAGTGGCTTAGGCGCAATAGTTTTGTATTGCAAAATATTACGATTTATCCATCTGCATGCATAAATTGACATTTTAGCCACATTGCGAATTTGCACCATGAAAAAATCAAACAAAAACAATAATTTATAATTTTACCTGTTGATTTATCCATCTACATGCATAAATTAGCATTTTAAGCCACATTGCGAATTTACACCATATAAAAATCAAATAAAAACAATAATTTATAATTTTATTTGTCAATTTATCCATTCACATGCATAAATTGGCATAATATGATATAATTACCCCGCACAACATTCACAGCAGGCTACTTCATGACGGGAAAGACAGTCACAAGAAGAAAAAAACAAGAGGTGAAAGACTTGTTACGCCGCTTCCCAGGTGTGGTACTGCTAGGCCAGCGCCAAGTGGGCAAAACCACAATGGCAAAGGAAATAGCCGCAGAACAGGATGCTGATTACCTGGACATGGGTGAGCCGGCCACTGTCCAGATGCTCAGTGAGCTGGGACTGCGAGGCTATATTGAGCAAAGCGGCAAGCAGCTAACCGTTCTGGATGAGATTCAAATGCGCCGCGATCTTTTCAACGAGCTCCGGGCTATCATCGATCGCAAGCGCTCCCCTGGTGCCGGGAACGGCAGCCTCTTGTTGCTTGGATCAGCTTCGCTGGCCCTAGCTAATAAATCTCATGAGACCCTGACGGGGCGTGTTGATTATGTCGATCTCGACCCAATTGATATTTTGGAAATATCGACTCCCGATGAAATCGATAAATTGTGGCTGCGCGGTGGATTGCCGGAGGCTTTTATCCCCGATAATGATGATGCAGGTTTTCAGGCGCACCGAGCCCTCATCTCCAACTTGATTAAACAGGAGTTGTTTGAACAGGGCTTGCATATAGCGCCAGAGAAGACACATCAACTCCTGCAGCTGCTAGCTAAGGCACATGGGGGCATACTTAATGTTATGGAGATTGCTAGCATTGTCAACTTAGATTGGCGTGTGGTGGATAAATGCATCGGATTGCTATGCAATCTATTAGTTGTTAGAAAGTTGCAGGCCTACAGTTCCGAGGACGGGAAAAACCTGCGCAAAAGACCTAAAATTTACTATCGGGATAGTGGCATTCTCCATCATTTGCTTGAATTAAAGAGCTTGGCTGCGATACACGATTACAGCCGCGTGGGCCTGAGTTGGGAAAGCTTCGCCATTGAGAATATTCTTCGCTACGTCGGAGATCTCTTTTACCCTAGTTATTATCGGACCAGGTCAGGCTTGGAGGTGGATTTGATTCTCAAATCTTCTATACGGGGCACCTGGGCTATAGAAATCAAGAAAGGCATTCCCGATGCAAGCTCAGGGTTGCATAGGTCCTTGATGCATATCAAGCCAGATCGTGCTTTTATTGTTCATGGCAGATGGGATATTCCGAGATGCCGGAGCAAGCAAGGGGTTGAGAGTTTGTCATTGTTGGAGATGTGCCAGGAGATAGCGAAATGCTAGGCAGAAAAATGACAAGTAGAACAGCATGTCTCAGGTTTCCTAGCTTGCTTGTTGCGCTAGCTGCACTGTTCCTAGCCGCTGCTTCCCAAGCGGATGTCCTAGCAGGACTGACCATCGCGCCGGAGGATCGCTGCTCCCGCTACAACAGCGACGATTACCGGCATCTGCAGTCGGTCGAGGATGAGATCATCCGGCGCATGGGCGGGCGCATCTACGGGCCCTATGAGGCGCGCTTCTTCGATCACAAAGGCCAGACCGACATCGAGCACATCGTCGCCAAGTCCGAGGCGCATGACAGTGGATTGTGCCGGGTCTCCCGCGCCGACCGCGAGCGCTTCGCCCGCGATCCGGACAACCTGACCCTAGCTTCGCCGCGCGTCAACCGCGATCAGAAACGAGCTTATGACGCCGCCGAGTGGCTGCCGGCCCACAACCGCTGCTGGTACGCCGCCCGCATCGTCGCGGTCAAGCGCAAGTACGGCCTCAGCGTCGACAGCCGCGAGGCCGCCGCCCTGCGCGAGGTGCTCGAGAGCTGCCCATCAACTGAGATGCAAATAGACGGGGCCGCCGCGCCGGCGCCGCAGGACAGCGAAGCTCTGCGGCGCTATGATGACAATGACAACGGCCGCATCAGCTGCAAGGAAGCTCGTCGCCACGGCATCGCGCCAGTGCGCAAAGACCATCCGGCCTATAAGTTCATGCGGGACGGCGACGGCGACGGGACCGTCTGCGAATAAACCGCTAGCGCCGCTTTTTCAGCAGCGGCTTGAGATGCTGGCCGGTCTTGCTCGCGGCCACTTTCGCCACATCCTCTGGGCTGCCGCTCGCTAGCAGCCGGCCGCCCTCAGAGCCGCCGCCCGGTCCGAGGTCGATGAGCCAGTCGGCGGTCTTGATCACGTCGAGGTTGTGCTCGATCACCACAATGGTGTTGCCGCCGTCGCGCAGGCGCTTGAGCACCTCGAGCAGGATTGCGATGTCGTGGAAGTGCAGCCCGGTGGTGGGCTCGTCGAGCAGATACAGCGTGTGTCCGGTCGCTACCTTTGACAGCTCGTTCGCCAGCTTGACGCGCTGGGCCTCGCCGCCGGACAGGGTCGGCGCGCTCTGGCCCAGGCGCACGTAGCCCAGCCCGACCGCCGCCAGGGTCTCCAGCTTGCGGCTCGGCAGGGGATGGTTGCGGAAGAACTCCAGCGCCTCATCGACGGTCATCTCCAGCACATCATGGATTGACTTGCCGCGGTACTTGACCTCCAGCGTCTGCTCCTTGTAGCGCTTGCCCCCGCAGACCTCGCAGGTGACGAAGACGTCCGGCAGGAAGTGCATCTCGACGCGCTTGACGCCATCGCCCTCGCAGGCGTCGCAGCGCCCGCCGGCGACGTTGAAGGAGAAGTGCCCCGGCGGATAGCCGCGCTCGCGCGCCAGGGGCAGCTCGGTGAACAACGCCCGCAGCGGCGTGAATAACCCGGTGTAGGTCGCCGGGTTCGAGCGCGGCGTGCGCCCGATCGGACTCTGGTCGATGTCGATGACCTTGTCGATGCGCTCGAGCCCCTGGATGTCCCGGTGCGGCAGGGCTTCGGCGGGGCTGTCGTGGAAGTGCCGCATCAGCTGCCGGTACAGGGTCTCGGTGATCAGGCTCGACTTGCCCGATCCGGACACGCCGGTTACGCAGGTGAACAATCCCAGCGGGATGTCGACGCTGAGGTTCTTCAGGTTGTTGCCGCGGGCGCCGGCGAGGCGCAGGCGCTGGCCGCGCTGCGGCGCGAGGCGCTTGGCCGGGACCGCGATCTGTTCCTTGCCCGCCAGGTAGCGCCCGGTGATGGAGTTCGGATTGCGCTTGACCGCCGCCGCCGGGCCCTCGGCGACCACCTCGCCGCCGTGGCGCCCGGCGCCGGGGCCGATGTCGACGATGTGGTCGGCGCACAGCATGGCCTCCTCGTCGTGCTCGACGACGATGACGGTGTTGCCCTGGTCGCGCAGGCGCTCGAGCGAGCGCAGCAGCCGCAGATTGTCCGCCGGGTGCAGGCCGATGGAGGGCTCGTCGAGCACGTAGGTAACTCCGGTCAGGCCCGAGCCCACCTGGCTCGCGAGGCGGATGCGCTGGTTCTCGCCGCCGGACAGGGTGGTGGCGCTGCGACCCAGGGTCAGGTAGCCGAGGCCGACGTCGACCAGAAAGCCGAGGCGCTCGATGGCCTCGCGGACGATGCGGGCGGCGATGGTCGCGCTCGCCTCGTCCAGCTTGAGCTCGGAGACGAAGGCATGGGCCTCGGACAGGGGCAGGTCGGCGAGCTGCGGCAGCGACAGGCCGCCGACGGTGACCGCGCGGGCGCTCTCGCGCAGGCGCGCGCCGCCGCAGTCCGAGCAGACCTGCGAGGTCATGTAGCGGCTGTACCATTCGCGCATCATCGGGGACTCGGCCTCGTGATAGCGCCGCTTGAGCCAGTTGAGCACGCCCTCGAAGCGCTTGTTGCTGCGCGGGTTCTGCCAGCCGTGCAAGATGGCGTGGCGGGCCTTTTCCGGCAGGCTCTTGTAGGGTACCGCCGTCGAGAAGCCCAGCTTCTCCGCCAGCCACTTGAGCTTGCGGAAGTAAAAGCGGTGGTCGCGGCTCCAGCCGGGGATCGCCCCGCCTGACAGCGTCAGTTCCGGCTCGCTGATCAGGGTCGCGGCCGAGAAGACGTTCTCCTCGCCCAGGCCCAGGCAGGTCGGACAGGCGCCGACGGTGGCGTTGAAGGAGAACAGCTTGGGCTCGAGCTCCGGCGGCGCGTAGGCGCAGACCGGGCAGGCCTGCTTGGCCGAGAAGGACTGCGTCTCGCCGCTGTCGATATCGATCACCCGCAGGCGCTGGTCGCCTTCCTCCAGCGCGGTCTCGATCGATTCGAGCAGCCGCTGGCGGTCGTCGGGCCGCGGCCGCAGCCGGTCGACGACGATCTCGATGGTGTGCCGCGAGCGCAGCGCCAGCTTGGGCAGGTTCTCGGTCTCATAGATGGTCCCGTCGATGCGCAGGCGTACGAAGCCGCGCTTGGCGAGGTCGTCGAGCACGTCGAGATGCTCGCCCTTGCGGTCGTCGACCACCGGCGCGAGCAGCATGACGCGCCGGTCGCGGTAGGCGAGCAGGTCGGCGGCGATCTGGTCCGGCCGCCGCCGCTGCAGCGGCTTGTTGTGCTTCGGGCAGTGGGCGACGCCGACCCGGGCGTACAGCAGCCGCAGGTAGTCGTACAGCTCGGTGACCGTACCGACCGTCGAGCGCGGGTTGTGCGAGACCGTCTTCTGCTCGATCGAGATCGCCGGCGACAGGCCCGCGATCGAATCGACGTCCGGCTTGTCCATCACCCCGAGGAACTGACGGGCGTAGGACGACAGCGATTCGACGTAGCGGCGCTGGCCCTCGGCGTAGATGGTGTCGAAGGCCAGCGAGGACTTGCCCGAGCCTGACAGGCCGGTCACCACCACCAGCCGCTCGCGCGGGATGCTGAGATCGATGTTCTTGAGGTTGTGGACCCGGGCGCCGCGGACGACGATGCTGCTGTGCCCGGTTACCCGTCTCTTGGTTGCTGCCGCCTTGCTGATCTCAATTATCCCTGTCCGGACTACAAGCGTTTAACTATACAATCTTTTCGCGCGAAAACCGCACGGCCCTGCCTGCCGTTTTCCTTATCCGATAGGCCCCTGCGAGCATGCAGAATCATCCCCGCAATGACTGCGTCGCTCGCCGCCGCCCCGCTGATGCCCGCTAGGCAGGCCCTCGCCGCCGCCGAGGCGCGGGCCCTGGCGCCCCTGCTGGCGGCCCTCGGCTGCCGCATGCTGGGGCTGTTCCTGCTGCTGCCGGTGCTCGCCCCTTATGTCTTGGACCTGCCGGCCGGGACCCCCCAGCTCGCGGGCCTGGCGCTGGGGGCCTACGGTCTCACCCAGGCGTGCATGATCGCGCCGCTGGGCTGGCTGTCCGACCGCTGGGGGCGCAAGCCGGTGCTGTGCGCCGGCCTGCTGGTGTTCGCCGCCGGCGGGCTGCTGGCCGCCAGCCTCGAGCATCCGGTCGCGGCCATTCTCGGGCGTGCCCTGCAGGGCATGGGCGCCATCTCCGCGGTGGTGCTCGCCGGCATCAGCGACCTGACGCCGCCGGCCAAGCGCGCCCAGGGCATGGCGCTCGCCGGCGTCGCCATCGGCGGCGCTTTCGCCCTGGCGATGGTGGCGGCCACGCCGCTGGCGGAGCTGCTCGGGGTCCGCGGGCTGTTCGCGGCGACCGCGGCCCTGGCCTTGCTCGCCATTCCGGCGGTGCTCGCCTGTCCCTTGCCCCGGCCGGCGGCGGCGGAAGCGGGATCCTGGCAGGTAGACCGCCGCATGCTGCCGTTCTGCCTGGGGGTGTTCGGCATCCACTGGGCCATGGCGGCCTTGTTCCTGCATCTGCCGCTGCTGCTGGCCGCTGAGCCCGGCAGCCTGCCGGCCTGGCTGCTGTACTTGCTGGGCTTCGTCCTGTCGGTGGCGGTCGCGCTGCCGCTGCTGATCCGGCGGTCCCAGGCCGACTGGACCCTGCGGCTGGCGACCGCCCTGCTGGTGGCGGGCCTGGTGATGGCGCAGTTCGCGCCGGGGACGGCGCTGACCGTCCTGGCGCTGGCGGCCTTCTTCGCTGGCTTCAACCTGCTGGAGGCCATCATGCCCGCGCGGGTGTCGCTGCTGGCGGGGCCCGCCGGCCGCGGCGCGGCCATGGGGGCCTACGCCATCAGCCAGGCGCTCGGCGTCTTCGCCGGAGCGGCCGTCGCCGGACGCCTGGCGGAGCACGGCGCGCTCGGCATCTATCTCAGCTGCGCCGTCGCGGCGGCGTGGCTGCTAACCCTGCGGTTCAGCCGCTGACCACCGACCAAGGAGCCAAAGCCATGAGCAGCGTCAACAAAGTATTCCTGATGGGCAAGATCATCGCCAAGGAGGCGGCCCTCGAGCTGTCCGACGGCAGCCTCAAGGTCGAGGCGGTGCTGCGCTCGCGGGAGCACTACCGCGGCGGGGACGGCAATCCCGTCAAGCACGATGAGCATCACAATCTCCTTTTCATCGGTCGCCTGGCGGAAATCGCCGACGACTTGCTCCTGCTCGACGACCAAATCTGCCTCGACGGGCGCCTGCAGACCCGTCGGCTCTGCGTCGACGGCCGGATCGAGTTCCGGACCGAAATCGAGGTCAGCAACTTTCATATAATACGCAACAGAAGCAGGGAGCGGATGCCTGCGTCGTTGCCATCCCCCTCCGGCGCGCCGGCGGCCTGAATCCATCATCCCCCGAACAAGCACCGAGAACAACCATGGCAGTAAACAAAGTCATCCTGATTGGCAACCTGGGCGCCGACATCCAGATCAAGCACTTCCCCGACGGCCGCGCCTTCGGCAACGTCAACCTCGCGACCTCGGAGCAGTGGCGCGACAAGGAAGGCCAGAAGCAGACCAGCACCGAGTGGCACCGTCTATCGTTCTACGGCCGCCAGGCTGAGGTCGCCGGCGAGTACCTGCGCAAGGGCTCGAAGATCTACGTGGAGGGATCGCTGCGCACCCGCAAGTGGACCGACAAGGAGGGCAACGAGCGCTACACCACTGAGATCAGGGTCATCAACTTCCAGTTCCTCGACTCCCGCGCCAGCCGCGAAGGCGGCGGCGATGACGGCGGACGCTCCTATGGCGGCAGCCGCGACAGCGGCGGCGGCAAGCCCGCCAGCCAGGACTACGGCAGCGGCGAGCCCTTCAGCGACAGCGAGGAAGACATCCCTTGGTGACCTAGCGGTCCCCGCCTGATTACGGCGGGATTGGTTTTTTTAAGGAGCGTTCGGCAGGAACTGCCGGGGGTTGTAGGACTGCGACCCGCGGCGGACCGCAAAGTGCAGGCCCACTTTCTCCGCGCCCGACTTGCCCATCTCGGCGATCTGCTGGCCGCGCTTGACCTGCTCGCCCTCCGCCACCAGGATGCGATGGTTGTGGGCGTAGGTCGTGAGGTACTCGTTGGCGTGCTTGATGATCACCAGCTGCCCGTAGCCCTTCAGGCCGGTGCCCGCGTAGATGACGCGGCCATCGGCGCTGGCGTAGATCGGCCAGCCCTGCGGCCCCGCGATGCGGATGCCCTGGCTGCTCGCGCTGAAGCGTTCGGTTACCTTGCCGTTGGTGGGCCAGCTCCAGACCAGGCCGTTGCGCTCGCGGCGGTTCTGCGGGGCTGCGCCGCCGGCCTGCTGCTGGGATACGACCAGGTTCGCCTGCTGCGCGCCGCCGGCCTGACGCTGCAGGCGCCGGTAGGCCTCGTCGCTGTAGGGCAGCAGCAGGGCCTGGGGCTCGGAGACTTCATTGACCGCAGTTCCATCCTGCTGACCGATGCCGACCTGCGCGCGGGTGACCTGCGCTGGCGCCGGCGCCGCCAAGGCTGGCTGGGCATCAGCGGTCGCTGGGGCCGCGAGCGGCTCGCCGAGCGCGATCGCTTCCTCCGCCTGCACCGGCGCGAGCGGCGTGATCTCCGGCATGTCCGTCGGCGGTACCAGGCTCAGCACCTGGCCAATCTCGACGCGGTTGGGATTGGCGATGCCGTTCCACACTGCGATGTCGTTGTAATCCAGGCCGTACAGCAGGGCGATCTCGCCGAGGGTCTCGCCCGCGCGCACCCGATGGATGTCCGGCCGGATGATGGGAGCGTCGGCCGCCAGCGCCGCGCCGGTATCGCCGAGCTCGATCACCTCGATGGGGGCCGCTACTTGGCTCTGGACGTGGTTGCAGCCGGCCAGCAGCCCAGCCAGCGCCAGCAGCCCGGCCGCCGGCAGGGCCATGCGGCTCATGACAGCCCTTCGATCAGGGGCACGAACATGACGTCGTCATGCTCGGTCTGGCCCTCATTGGTGTAGACCATCAGCTTCTCGGCGTCGTCGCTGTTCTGCGGGATGATCAGCTTGCCCGCGGGCGCGAGCTGGTCGAGCAGCGCCTGCGGGACCTGCCGGGCCGCGGCGCAGACGATGATGGCGTCGTAGGGCATGGCCTCGGGCAGGCCCTTCATGCCGTCGCGGTGGGCCATGCGCGGCTTGGTGTAGCCCAGTTCCTTGAGCTTCTTGCGCGCTTCGCCGAGCAGCTGGCCGATGCGCTCGATCGAGTAGACCTCCTTGGCCAGATGCGTGAGAATGGCAGTCTGGTAGCCGCAGCCGGTGCCGATCTCGAGCACCCGGGAGCTGCTGGAATCGAGCTGCGCGAGCTCGAGCATGCGCGCGATCACCCACGGCTGGGAGGTGGTCTGGCCGTGTCCGATCGGCAGGGCGTCGTTGTCGCGGGCGCGTTCAGCCAGGCTGCGCGCGAGGAATTCGTAGCGGGGGACCCGCCCGATGGCGGCGAGGACTTTCTCGTCTTTGATGCCGAGCCGGCGCAGGTCTTGGGCGAGCAAGCGTCCGCCACTAATGTCCCTTGATTTTTCCATTGCGCGACTGCGATTATTTTACTATTTATTAAGCAGGAACATGCAAGAAATTCTTGCATGCAAACTTTATTGTGGCAGGAATAAAGATTCCGCCGCTTCTTACTCGAGCCAGGACGCCACCGTGGGCAGCATCTTGTCATTCGTCATGTCAAAACGCAGGGGCGTGATGGTCACATGCCCGGCCGCGAGCAAGGCGTAGTCGGTGCCCGCCTCGTGCTCGCTGCGATGCTTGAGCTCGCCCACCTGATAGCACTCGTGCGCGCTGCTCGGCGCGCCCGCGGGCTCCTCTTCGATGCGCCGCATTGGGTAATCCAGTCCCAGCCGGCAGGAAACCGGCTCCTTGATCTCGTCCCGCGGGCGGCAGGGCAGGTTGACGCTCAGCAAGGTGCGCGGCTGCGCGAGCAAGCGGTCCTGCAGCCCGATCACCAGCTCATGCGCGACCGCCACCGCATCGTCGAAGTACTTGGCCATCTTCGCGCCCGCCTCGCTGCAGTGCAGCGACAGGGCGATCGCCGGGACTCCGTAGGCCACGCTCTCGGCCGCGGCCGCGATGGTGCCCGAGCACAAGGCGTCATTGCCCAGGTTGCGCCCGAGGTTGATGCCCGAGACCGTCAGGTCGGGCTTGCTGTCCCACGGCAGGATGCCCGGCACCGTCAGCGCCAGGTGCACGCAGTCGGTCGGCGTGCCCGAGACGATGCGCATGCCGTCGACCATCTTGACCACCGTCGGCTCGCTGATGCTCAGGGACGAGGAAGTCCCGCTCTGGTTGGACAGCGGCGCGACCACGCAGGTCTCATGGTTGGCGCTGAGCTTGGCCGCCAGGGCCTGCAGCAGCGGCGAGGCGTAGCCGTCGTCGTTGCTGAGCAGAATCCTCACGCCAGCTCCTTGAGCCAGCCGCCCACTGCGTCGATGTCCTCATGGGCGGTCACGTCCAGCCGCAGCGGGGTGATCGCGACATGGCCCTGCTTGACCACGTCCAGGTCGAGGCCGTCGTCCTGGCTGGTCGCCATCGAGATGTTGTAGCCGGTGCGGTAATAGCGCAGCCCGAGCTCGTCGTCGCGCTGCATCTCCGCATGCGGGCGCGGCAAGTGCCGCTTTTTGAGCCCCGCCGCGCGCGGCGGCTTGACCTCGGCCGCCGGCAGGGCCGGGATGTTGACGTTGAGCAAGGTGTCCGGTGCTGCGCGCAGCTTGTCGACGAGCCGCATGACAAGCTCAGCCGCGATCTGCGCGGTGTCCGCCATGTGCGCCGGCGGGAAGTTGCCCTCGGGCACGCAGACCGAGGAGAAGGCGATGGCCGGGATCCCCTGCTTGACGCTCTCGCCCGCCGCCGCGACCGTGCCCGAATACAAGGTGTCGTAGCCGAGGTTGGCGCCGTAGTTGATGCCGGCGACAGTCAGGTCCGGGCGCCAGGGCAGGAAGCCCTCGCGATGCAGCGCCAGCACCACGCAGTCCGCGGGCGTACCGGCGACGATCGCCATTTGCTCGGCCGCGCGCCGCGCCACCGGTACCGGATCGTGCAGGCTGAGCGCGTAGCTCGAGCCGCTGCGGTTGAACAGCGGCGCGACCATATACACGTCGGCTTCCCGCCGCAGCTGCGCCGCCAGCAGCTGGATGCCAAGCGCGTCGAAGCCGTCGTCGTTGGTGAGCAGTATCTTCGGCCGCGCCGCCGCCATCGCGTCGCGCCTTACTTGTCGTCGCGCGGCGTCGGGACCACAGGCTCGCCGCGCGCGGCCTTGCCCTGGATCTCGTCGATGGTCTTTTGCATCACGATGAAGCGCTGCGGCGTGGTCGGATGGGTGCGGCTGGTGTACAGGTTGCCGCCCTCAGCTCCCATGCGGCGCCAGAAATCGGCGCTGTTGCCGATGTCGTAGCCGGCGGTGTGCAGCATGTACAGGCCGATGTAGTCCGCCTCGGCCTCCAGCTCGGTCGACTTCGCCAGGTAGCCCAGCTGCACCGCCGAGCTCGAGATCGCCCCGCCGGTGTAGATGCCGCTCGCGCCCGCCGCCGCGTCCAGGACCGCGCCGAGGGCGCCGGCGATGATCATGTTCGAGCGGGTGGTGTCGATGTGCCGCATGACGTTGTGGGCGAGCTCATGGCCGATGATGAAGGCCAGCTCCTCGTCGTTCTCGGTGAAGTACAGCAAGCCCTTGTCAATGACGATGTCCTCGCCGTTCGCGCTGGCGTTGATCTCCATGCTGCTGCTGTTCAGAAACACGCCCGAGCGGCAGGCAGGCTGCGGCCGCAGTTGCGTGTTGATGATCCGGTCGCCGCGCTGCAGCTTGAAATCAACCGGTTCCAGCTCGGTGTTGGCCAGCAGGCTGTCGACCAGGCGCTGGAAGCGCCGGTTCGATGACGGTACCGGCTCGCCGTCGATCGCCAGGATCTTGTCGCCCACCCGCATGCCCGCGCGCTCGGCCACCGTGTCCGGGTATACCGTCATCACCTGGGCCTCGTCGCCCAGGTCGTAGGCTTCCGCATAGACCTCGCGGTCGATGTCGCGCAGCTTGCCGAGCAGCGGCAGCGACCATATTTCGAAGCCGTAGTGGGCCTCTTGAAAGTCCTGGCACAGCTCGGCGTTCGCGAGCTTGATGCGCGCGCCGACGCTATGCACCCGCTCGCGGTGCCGCAGGCGATTGTCGATGGCGAGCTTGATCTGCTTGCGCAGCTCGGCCTCTTCCTCCTCGCTGCCGTAGGTGGGCAGGTCGCTGGTCGCGCCGCCGCAGCCGGCCAGCAGCAGCGCCGCGCATGCGGCCCAGCCGCCCAGGACGCGGGTCGGGGTGGCGGGATTCGAACTCGCGACCCCCTGCACCCCATGCAGGTGCTCTACCAGGCTGAGCCACACCCCGACTGACAACATGTGGGAAAACAATCCGGTCAGCTGAGCAGCTTGATGACCGATTGGATCTCTTTCTTGACGGCGTCCGCCGACATCAAGGTGGCGTGGATCGAATCCGGCTCGCTGTTCTTGCTGCTGAGCGCCGCCTTGATGGCCTTCGAGCCGAGCCCCTGCTCGCTCAGGTCGCGGATGGTGCGGATGATCACCAGCTCCTCGACGCCGTAGTACCGCCGGTCCTTGACCCGCTTGACCTTGCCGAGATGCTTGGGGTACACCTTCTCCCAGTAGCGCAGCTGGTTCAAGGTGGCCCGGCACAGCTTGCTGGCCTCGCCGATGGTGAAGGCCTTCTGGTTCGGGATTTCCGGATACTCGGTCGTGCTAGTCATCGGACTGCTCCTCCTGCAGCGGATAGCGGGCGGCGTTGCGCAGCTTGTTGCACGGCTTGAACTTGACGATGGTGCGCGCCGAGATCACCTTGGCCTCGCCGCTGCGCGGATTGCGCCCCATGCGCTCGTTCTTGCGGCTGGTCTCGAAGCGCCCGAAGTTGTGCAACTTGACCACGCCTTCCTTGAGCAGGCCTTCCTCAATCGCCTCGAAGTAGTGGTACAGCACCGCCTTGGCCGCCGTGTAGGAGCCGAGCTCCGGATACAGCTGCTGGATGAGCTCCTTGCGCGTCAGCGTCTTGCCCTCTTGGTCCTGGTCCTTCGGCATCGCGATCAGCCCCGCAGCTGGACGTCGTGCTCGCGCTTGAGGCATGCCGCCGCCGCCGCGACGATCTCGTTGATGCGGTCCTCGACCAGGTTGTCCGCGCCGCCTTGCAGCGTCAGGCGCAGGCCGATGCTGCGCTGCCCGGCCGGCAGGCTGCCGCCGGCGAAGCTGTCGAAGATTTCCACGTTGACGAGTTCCGGAATGGAGATTTGCCTGATTGATTTTACCAATTCGCCAGCCGGCAGGCGCTCGGGCGCGAGCAGGGCCAGGTCGCGCCGTACCAGCGGCAGCTGCGAGAAGGACTGGAACTGCCGCGGGCGCGGCTGGGTCTTGAGGAACTCCAGGTCCAGCTCGAACAGCGCCGGCGCGGACCCCAATTCGCAGGCGCCCTTGCGCAGCAGGCCCGGGTGCAGCATGCCGGCGCAGCCGATGCTGCGCCCTTCCCATCTTACCTGCGCGCTGCTGTCCGGATGCAGGGCGGGAACCGTCGGGCCCGGTACGAACTCCAGCGCCGCGCCGGGCAGCAAGGCCTCGATCGCGCCGCGGACGTCGTAGAAGTCCTGCTCCCGCTTGTCGCTGTTCCAGCGGTTGGGCTCGAACGGGCCCCAGCACAAACCCGCGAGGTAGATCGGCTGCTGGCCGCCCTTGGGCGGGAAGCAGCGCCCGATCTCGAACAGCCGCAGACTGTCCTGGCGGCGATGGTGGTTGTAGTTGGCGCGGTCGAGCAGGCCGCCGAACAGCCCCGACCGCATCACGCTGTGTTCCGGACCGAGCGGATTGGCCAGGCGCAGCGGCTTGGCGTTGCCGTAGTAATCCTGCTCGCCTTGCGGGTTGACGAAGGCGAAAGTGATCATTTCGTTGAAGCCGGCCGCCACCAGCACGTCGCGCGTGCGTCCTTCCGCCAATAGCGGCTCTTCCTGCGGCGCGAAGCCGCCTTCCATGCGTGGCTTGGTGGTCGGAATCGCTTCGTAGCCTCCGATCCGGACAATCTCCTCGGCCAGGTCCTGCCAGCGTTCGACGTCAAAGCGCCAGGATGGCGGCTTGGCTTTCATGCTTGCGCCGCTCGATGAGACTTGAAAGCCCAAGGCGGTGAGACGCTTGGTCGCCGTGGCCTTGGTCGCGGCTACGCCGGTGATGCTCTCAACATCATCGAGCTTGAACGGAATCATCTTCGCTGCTGCCGGCGTGGCGCCCGCGATCGTGCGCGGGCCGGCCTGGCCCCCGCAGTGGCGCATGATCAGCTCGGCCGCACGCGCGAGCGCGAGCTCGGGCAGGGCCGGGTCGACGCCGCGCTCGAAACGGTGGGCGGCCTCCGATTTGAGCTTGAGCGTCCGCGCCCGGCCGCGTACCACGCCGGGGATGAAATGCGCCGCTTCGAGCAGCACATCGACGGTGCGGTCGGTAACCCCAGAGTCGAGTCCGCCCATGACGCCGGCCAGGGCGCGCGCGCCCGAGGTGTCGGCGACCACCAGGATGTTCTTGTCCAGCTTGGCCCGGGTTCCGTCGAGCAGCTCGAGCTTCTCGCCCGGCCGCGCGAAGCGCACCGTGATGCCGCCGCGCAGCAGGCCGCGGTCGAAGGCATGCAGCGGCTGGCCGTATTCGAGCATGACGTAGTTGGTGATGTCGACGATGATCGAAACCGGCCGTACCCCGCAGCGCTGCAGCCGCGTACGGATGTGCAGCGGCGTCGGCTGCGCGGCGTCGATGCCATGCAGCGGCAGGCAGGTGAACTTCGGACACGCCTGGCGCGCGCCCGCGGCGATCGCGACCGCATGCTTGGCGATGCCGCGCGCCGCCTTGGGCTGCAGCGACTTCGGCAGCTTGATTTTCTTGCCGGTCTTGGCCGCGAGTTCGCGCGCGATGCCGTACATTGACAGCCAGTCGCCGCGGTTGGGGGTGACCGCAACTTCATATACATGATCTGCCGTCTCGACCAGCTCCGGCAGCGCCGTACCCGGCTGGGCCTGGGACGCGAGCTCGAGCAGCCCGCTCGCGTCCGTACCCAGGCCGAGCTCGGCCTCGCTGCACAGCATGCCCGCTGATTCGACCTTGCCGACCTTGCGCTTCTCCACAATGCCGCCCGGCAGCCTGGCGCCCGGCCGGGCGAGCGGCGCCATCATGCCGGAGCGCAGGTTGGGTGCAGAGCAGATGACAGTGACCGGCTGCTGGACACCGATATCGACCTGGCAGGAGCGCGCGCTGCCCGCCTTGCCCTTGGCTGCTTCGAGCACCCGGCCGGCGACCACTTTGTTAAGCCGCAGTTGGATGCGCTCCTCACTCTCGACTTCCAGGCCGATGTCGGTGAGCGTGTCCGCCAGGCCGGGCAGGGCGCTGGCGCCCGGCAGGCGCTCATCGAGCCATGACAGCGTGAAGCGCATCAGGCGAACTGGCGCAGCAGCCGCAGGTCGTTTTCGTACAGATCGCGGATGCTTTTGAACTCATAGCGCAGCATGGCCAGGCGGTCGATGCCATAGCCGAAGGCGAAGCCCCGCCAGGCGGTGGCGTCGATGCCGCAGTTCTCCAAGACCTTGGGATGGACCATGCCGCAGCCGGCGACCTCCAGCCACGTGGCGCGGCCGAAGCGGATGTCGACCTCGGCCGAGGGCTCGGTGAACGGGAAGTACGACGGCCGGAAGCGCATGTCGATCTTGGGATCGGCGAAGAACTCGCGGAAGAAGTCCAGCAGCAGGCCCTTGAGATCGGAAAAGCGCGCCTGCTTGTCGACCCACAGGCCTTCGACCTGATGGAACATCGGCGAATGGGTCGCGTCGTTGTCGATGCGATAGACCCGGCCGGGCACGATCACGCGCAGCGGCGGCTGGCGTCCCTTCATGTAACGGATCTGCACCGAGGAGGTGTGCGTCCGCAGCAGCCGGCCGTCGGGCAGGTAGAAAGTGTCGTGCATCGACCGCGCCGGATGGTCGGGCGGCTGGTTGAGCGCGGCGAAATTGTGGAAGTCATCCTCGATCTCGGGCCCGTCGGCGATGCTGAAGCCCATGGTCTGCAAGATGGCGCAGCCGCGCTCGGCGGTGAGCGTCAGCGGATGCCGCGTACCCAGCGCCGGCCCGCGGCCCGGCAGGGAGACGTCGATCGCCTGCTGGGCCAGGCTCGCTTGCAGGCGCTCCTGCTCCAGCTCATCGCGGCGCGCGGCGAGCAATTCCTCGAAACGCAGCCGCAATTGGTTGAGCCGCTGACCGGCCGCCTGCCGCTCGGACGGCGGCAGTTCCCGGATGCCGCGCAGCAGCGAGCCGATCAGGCCCTGCTTGCCGAGATAGCGGGACTTGAGCTGGTCGAGATCGCTAGCGCCCGCCTGCTTGAGGTCGGCCGCAGCCTGCTGCAGAATGGAATCTGAATCCGCTGCGGACATCGCCGCCCTCCGCGTCTAGCCGCCGAGGGCGGCTTTCGCGTCCGATGCCAGCTTGGCGAAACCTTGCGGGTTGTTGAGCGCCAGATCGGCGAGGACCTTGCGGTCGAGGTCGATCTGCGCCTTGGCCAGGCCGTGCCTGAACGTGCGATAGGTCAAGCCCGCCTGCCGGGCCGCTGCGTTGATGCGGACGATCCACAGCGCGCGCATCTGCCGCTTGCGGGTGCGCCGGTCGCGATAGGCGAACTGCCCCGCGCGCATCGCCGCCTGGTTGGCGACGCGGAACACGTTCTTGCGCCGGCCGCGAAAGCCCTTGGTGCGCTCCAGCACCTTCTTGTGGCGCCGGTGCGTGGTCACGCCGCGGGTTGAGCGAGGCATGGCGCTAGCCGCTGTAGGGGAGCAGGCCCCGGAGCCGCGCCATGTCGCACAGGCCCGCGCGGGCGTTGCCGCGCAGCTGCCGCCGCCGCCGCGCCGACTTGTGCGTCAGCATGTGGCGCTTGTTGGTGCGGCCGTGCCGCAAGGCGCCCTTGCTGTTGCTGCGGAAGCGTTTCGCCGCCGCGCGGTTGGTCTTCATCTTGGGCATGGCTAGGGTTTAAGAAGGCATATTGTAGCAGATTGAGGCCGTTTCGGCCTCGCCGGGCTCTCCGCGGCCAGTAAGAATCAGGCTTCTTGCGGGGCCGGCTCGGCGTCCGCCGCGCCGTTGGCCGCCGCCTGCCTGCTCTTGGCGGTCGGGACCAGCATCATGTTGATGAAGCGTCCCTCGACCGACGGCTTGCCGTCGGAGGAGCCGTCCTCGGCGATGTCAGCGAGCAGGCGTTCGAAGGTCTGGAAGCCGTGCTGGATGTGGATGATCTCCCGCCCGCGGAACATCATCACCACCTTGACCTTGTCGCCCTGCTGCAGGAAACGGCGAATGCGCCCGACCTTGGTTTCGTAGTCGCCCTTGAAAGTGTTGGGCCGGAACTTGACCATCTTGGTCGCGGTCTGCTTCTGGCGCGCGCGGGCCTCGTTGCGCTTTTTCTTCTCGCGGTAGGCGTGGCGCCCGTAATCAAGCAGCTTGCACACCACCGGCTTGCCGTGGGGCGCGACCTCCACCAAATCGAGCTTGCGCTCCTGGGCCATGGCCAGGGCCTTGGCAACTGGCATGACGCCGCACTTGGCGCCGGTTTCATCAATCAGCAGGACGTGCCGCGCTGCGATCTGCTCGTTGATGCGCTGCTGCTGTTGTTTCGCTGAAGCGGCGCTCAGGACTGTATCGATGCGTTTGCCATTGCTGAATTTTACTATCACAGCGGGCCTGGGACGGGCGGAAACAGAGGCTAGCGGAGCCGCTGTTGCTTTTCTTGCCTGCCGCGGCCGCTGTGTTAATCGCTCTATTGTTGCATCGCAAAACGCCGTATGCGCCTTAATTAGAGTGGTTGGTAGTAAAATTATCCCGATGCCTTTCTATTGCGCCGCAATATAACAGCCGCCGTGGCCCAGGACCGCCAGGACCAGCCGCCGGAGGATGAGAAGGGCGCTCCCCTGTTTCCCGGCTGGAACCACGGCGACAAGCGCTTCGCCCCGGTGTGGCAGAAGTTCCTCGCCGCCATCGGCTCCCGGCCCGAGCTGCTGCAGCAGCACGCCGCCAACCAGGCCGGGCTGTTCACCGCCGTCATGGCGGCCGAGCCCAAGCCGGCCAACGGCGAGGCCCAGCCCACCAAGCCGGACCGGCGCTTCGCGCACAAGGACTGGGAGGACAATCCCTTCTACCGTTACATGAAAGAGAGCTACGAGCTCAACGCCGGGCTGCTGCATGAGGTCGCCGCCGGCATGGACCTGGCAGCGGACGAGCGCCACGCCCTGGAGTTCATGCTCAAGCAGCTGACCAGCGCCATGGCGCCGACCAACCATCCGCTCACCAATCCGGAGGTCGCCCAGGCGACCGCCGCGAGCGGCGGCGACAACCTGCGCCGCGGCATGGAGAACTACATGGCGGACCTGCGCGCCGGCGCCATCACGCTGTCCGATCCGGAGGCCTTCGAGGTCGGGCGCGACCTCGCCATCACGCCGGGCAAGGTCATCGCGCAGAACCATGTGATGCAGCTGATCGAGTATCTCCCGACCCAGGCGCGCATGCACGCCCGGCCGCTGCTGATCGTCCCGCCGTGCATCAACAAGTATTACATCCTCGACCTGTCCAAGCGCGATTCCTTCATCCGCTATCTGCTGGACCAGGGCGTGCGGGTGTTCCTGCTCTCGTGGGTGAACGCCGGGCCCGAGCAGCAGGGCCTGGACTGGGACGATTACGTCGCCGCCGGCGTCATCGAGGCGATCGAGACCGTGGGCGCGGTCTCCGGCCAAAAGCAGATCAACACCCTGGGCTACTGCATCGGCGGGACGCTGCTGGCCAGCGCCCTGGCGGTGATGCGCTCGTATGGCGACGAGCGCGCGGCGAGCATGTCGCTGCTGACGGCCTTTCTCGACTTCTGCGACACCGGCGACATCGGGCTGTTCGTCGATGAGGAGCTGGTGGCGGCCAAGGAGCGGGAGTACGCCGACGGCGGGGTCTTCGACGGCCTGGAGCTGCAGCGCACCTTCGGCTACCTGCGGCCCGACGACCTGGTCTGGCCCTATGTGGTGCGCAACTACATGCTGGGCGAGAAGCCGCAGCCCTTCAACATCCTGCACTGGAACGGCGACGCCACCAACCTGCCGGGGCGCATGTACGCATGGTATTTGCGGCACACCTACCTGGCGAACGACCTCAAGGACGGCGTCGCGATCTGCGGGCGCGAGGTCAAGATCGGCGGCCTGGACCTGCCCGGCATGCATGTCGCCTGCGAGCGGGACCACATCGTCCCGTGGAACGCGGCCTACGCCTCGGCGCGGCTGGCGGGTACCAAGTCGGAGTTCGTGCTCTCGTCCTCGGGCCATGTCGCCGGCGTGGTCAATCCGCCGGCGAAGGGCAAGGGCTATTACTATGCGGCGGCGGCGTCACGCAAGCTGGAGGCGCAGGCGGCGTCCTGGCAGAAGCGCGCGCGTCGCAAGGAAGGCAGCTGGTGGCCGCATTTCGCGTCCTGGCTGCGCAAGCGCTCGGGCGCGTCCGCGGCGGCGCCCAAGCAGCCGGGCGATTACCGGCACCGTCCCATCGAGGACGCGCCCGGCAGCTATGTGACCGCGCCGCGGCCGCCGACATCCTAGGAGTACAGCGATCATGACCGAACCCGTAGCAATCGTCAGCGCCGTGCGCACGGCCATCGGCAACCTCGGCGGCGCATTGGCCAAGACCAGCGCCGCGGACCTGGGCGCGATCGTGATCAAGGAAGCGCTGCAGCGCGCCGGGCTCGACGCGGCGCAGGCCGATGAGGTGATCATGGGGCAGGTACTGACGGCGGCGACCGGGCAGAACCCGGCGCGGCAGGCGGCCCTCAAGGCGGGCCTGCGGGAAGAAGCGCCGGCGATGACCATCAACCACGTCTGCGGCAGCGGCCTGCGGGCGGTGGTCCTGGGCGCGCAGCTGATCAACGCCGGCGATGCCGAGGTGGTGGTCGCGGGCGGCCAGGAGAACATGAGCATGGCGCCGTACGCCTTGCCGGCGGCGCGCGCGGGTTATCGCCTGGGCGACGGCCAGGTGGTGGATACGTTGGTGCGCGACGGCTTGTGGGACGCGTTCAACGACTATCACATGGGGGTGACGGCCGAGAACGTCGCCAAGGAAGCGGGCCTGAGTCGCGAGGAGCAGGATGAGTTCGCGGCCGCGTCGCAGCAGAAGGCGGAGGCGGCCCAGCAGGAGGGGCGGTTCAAGGACGAGATCGTACCGGTCGTCATCCCGCAGCGGCGCGGCGACGACATTGTGTTCGAGGTCGATGAATTCCCCAAGGCGGGTACGACGGCGGCCAAGCTCGCCAAGCTGCGCCCGGCCTTCGCCAAGGATGGCACGGTCACGGCGGGCAACGCCTCGGGCATCAACGACGGCGCGGCCGCCATGGTGCTCATGCCGCTGGCGCAGGCTCAGAAGCAGGACAAGCAGGTGCTGGCGGTGCTGGAGAGCTCAGCCTCCGCGGGCCTGAGCCCGAAGGTGATGGGGCTCGGTCCGTACCCGGCTTCGACCAAGGCCTTGGAACGCGCCGGCTGGAAAGTGGGCGATCTCGATCTGATCGAGGCCAACGAGGCTTTCGCGGCCCAGGCGCTGGCGGTCAACCGCCGCATGGAATGGGACGTGGAGAAAGTCAACGTCAATGGCGGCGCGATCGCGCTGGGGCATCCCATCGGGGCGTCGGGCTGCCGCGTGGCGGTCACGCTGCTGCACGAGATGGGCCGGCGCAAGGCGGCCAAGGGCCTGGCGACGCTGTGCATCGGCGGCGGCATGGGCATCGCAGCTTGCTTCAGCGGCGCGCGCTGATAAGAAAATCAAGAGGGAGTACGAGGAAGGCGAGGAGGACACGCGACACACAGGACACTGACATGAGCGAGAAAACCGTATTGATCACCGGCGGCATGGGAGGGCTGGGCACGGAGCTGTGCCGACACCTGCATGGGCTGGGCTACCGGGTGGCGACCACTTACATCCACGACTCCGGCCGCGAGGACCGCTGGAAGGGCGAGCGCGCCAAGGAAGGCTACGACGGCATCGAGGTCTTCATGTGCGACGTCAGCGACTGGGACGCATGCGTGAAGATGGGCGATGAGGTCCGCGACAAGCTGGGGCACATCGAGAACCTGGTCAACATGGCGGGCATCACCAGCGACGCGACGCTGGCGAAGATGCAGCCGGAGCAGTGGAACAGCGTACTCAGCATCAATCTGACGAGCGTGTTCAACGTCACCAAGCAGTTCATCGGCCCGATGGTGGAGCAGGGCTACGGCCGGGTGGTCAACATCTCCTCGGTCAACGCGGCCAAGGGCCAGTTCGGCCAGACCAACTACGCCGCGGCGAAAGCGGGCATGCATGGTTTCACCAAGTCCCTGGCGCAGGAAGTGGTGCGCAAGGGCGTTACGGTCAACACCGTCTCGCCGGGCTACATCGCGACCGACATGGTGCTCAAGATCCGCGAGGACGTGCGCAGCAAGATCGAAGCGGGCATTCCGGCGCAGCGCTTTGGTACGCCGGCGGAGATCGCGCGCGCGGTCGCGTTCCTGCTGGATGAGAACGCCGGCTACATCACGGGGACCGAGCTCGAGGTCAACGGCGGCCTGCACATGCGCTAGGGAATAGGGGCGAAGGCATGGCGGACGGCATCGCCGTCATCGACTTCGGTTCGCAGTACACCCTGCTGATCGCGCGTCGCCTGCGCGAGCTGGGCATTTACAGCGAGGTCGTCTCATGCACGGGCGACATTGAGCAAGCGCTGGTCAATCGCGCCGGCGTGATCCTGTCAGGCGGACCGGCTTCGGTCCTGGCGCCAGGAGCGCCGGGCATGCCGGATGCGGTGTTGGCGAGCAAGCTGCCGGTGCTGGGCATTTGCTACGGCATGCAGCTGCTTGCAAAGGCCTGCGGCGGCAAGGTCGAGCCTTGCGACGGCACGCGCGGCTATGGCCGGGCGCAGCTGCGCATCACACAGGATGATGATGTCCTGCTAGGCGGCCTGGACGTGGACGAGATGCAAGTGTGGATGAGCCACGGCGACCGGGTGGCGGAGCTGCCTGAGGGCTTCAAGGCGGCGGCGGCGGGGACTTCAGCGCCGGTGATGGCGATGGCGGACAAGGAGCGCGGTTATTACGGCTTGCAGTTCCATCCTGAGGTCACGCACACCGAGCACGGCTTGAAGGTACTGGAGAACTTCGCAGCCTCAGTCTGCGAACTCGAGCGCAACTGGACGCCGGCGAGCATCATCGAGCGGTCGCTAACCGCGATCCGGGCGCAGGTCAAGGACGGCGAGGTGCTGCTGGGCTTGTCCGGCGGGGTGGATTCGGCGGTGGCGGCCGCCTTGCTCGAGCGTGCCCTGCCGGGCCGGCTGCGCTGCGTGCTGGTGGACACCGGCCTGCTGCGCGCCGGCGAGGGGGACGAAGTGCGCGCGGCCTTTGCGGCGATGAGTGATCGATTTGAAGTGGTTGACGCCAGCGCCCGGTTTTTCAAGGTCCTGGCCGGCGTGCCCGATCCCGAGGCCAAGCGCCGGGCGATTGGGCACGAGTTCATCGCGGTCTTTGAGGAAGCGGCCAAGAAGCTGGGCGGCGTGCGCTTTCTGGCGCAGGGTACCATCTATCCGGACGTGGTCGAATCAGCGGGCACCGGCGCGGATGCGACCGCCAAGATCAAGTCGCATCACAATGTCGGGGGCCTGCCCGAGCGCCTGGGCCTGGAGCTGGTCGAGCCGCTGCGCATGTTGTTCAAGGATGAGGTGCGGCGCTTGGGCAAGGAGCTGGGCGTGCCCGCATCCTTGCTGCAGCGCCATCCCTTTCCGGGCCCGGGCCTGGCGGTAAGGGTGATCGAAGAGGTCACGCCGGCGCGCGTCGCGACCGCGCGTCAGGCCGACGCGATTTTTCTCGCCGAGCTGCGCGAGGCCGGTTGGCATGATCGCGTCGCGCAGGCCTTCGCGGTCCTGCTGCCGGTCGCGAGCGTCGGGGTCCAGGGCGACGGCCGTACTTATGAGAACGTCGTCGCGCTGCGCGCGGTCCAGACCGATGATTTCATGACCGCGGACTGGGCGCCCTTGCCGCATGACTTGCTGGCGCGTACCTCAACGCGCATCATCAATGAAGTCGCCGGCGTCAACCGGGTGGTCTATGACATCTCCTCGAAGCCGCCGGCGACGGTCGAGTGGGAATGAGCGCCTAGGCGCGCGCGACGGTCAAGCGCCCGCCGAGCAGCAGCAGGCCGATCCCCAGCAGCGGCAGCATGGCCCCGACGAAGCCGGGCAGGCCCTGGTCGAGCGCGAACTGCTTGACGATGACCTGGAAGTAATAGAACAGCAGCACTGCTAACAGCGAGGCGATGATGGCGTTGCGCGTCCGGGATGCGTCGGTCCGGATGCGAAAGCGCGTGAGGCCGAGCATCGCGAGCATCAGCCCCAGCAGCGCGAGCTCGTCCCCGAGCCGGCTCCAGATGAGCAGGTCGAGGCGCACGGTGTTCTGCTCGAGCGCGCGCAGCGAAGCAGCGAGCTCTCGCAGCTGCGCGAGCTTGAGATTGTCCGGCGGGATAGCGAAGTTCGCGAGCAGGTCGGGATCGGGCCCGTCGGGCCAGGCTTGTTTGCCGCGATCGTCGAAGTCCCAGCCGTCGACGTCTACGTTCGCTGCTTGGACGCCGTATAAAGTCCAGGCGTTGTTCTCGTACCGGGCGGAGCGGGCCTGACGCACGCTGCGGATGCCGTCTTCGACGTAATCGAAGAGCCAGACCTGCTGCAGGTAGGTCCCCTGGGTGCCGGCGAGGTCGAAGCGGGCGTAGCCGCCGGCGGTCTTGAGCCAGACGGTCTCGGTCTCGGTCACCAGCGTGCCGCGGCGCTGGCTCTCGAGATCGCGGCTGAGCGCTGCGCTGCTCGGCAGCAGGTACTCGGCGACCATGGCGTGCGCGATCACCCACAGCACGCCGCCGCATGCGATCCACAGTACCAGCCGCCAGCGCGGCAGGCCGAGGATGCGCATGAGAGCGAGCTCGCGGCGGCCCTCGAGCAGCGCGAGCGAGACCGCGCAGCCCAGCGCGGCACACGGCGGCAGGGCGGCGTGCAAGATGGCGGGCATCTCGAGCATGGTCGCGCGCAGGGCTTCGATGCCGCCGGCGATGTTGGCGTCGCCGAGGTTTTCAAGCAGGGTGAGTACGAAGAACAGGGTGGTGATGCCGAGGATGACCGCGGCGGTCGCTCGCAGCTGGTGCTGCACGAAGAGGCGGAACAACAGGCTGGTCATCGCAGGTAGCGCCCGGGCCGCGCCAGGTAGGAGCCGGCGACGATGATCACGAGCAGCAGCAGCGGCGCGATGGCGGCCAGCGCCGGCGTCATCTCCGCGCGGAAGCCGAGCTCCTTGGTGTAGCCGCCGAAGGCGTAGAAGAACCAGTAGCCGAGCAGGGCGAGCAGGATCTGATAGCTTCGGCTCGATGACAGTCCCAGCTTGCCGAGCGGCAGGGCGAGCAGGGTGAGCAGCAGCAGGGCGGGGCCGAAGCCCCAGCGCCAGAGCAGCTCAGTGCGTTCATCCGCGTCGTCGCCGAGATCGCTGGCGGCGCGGGCGCGCAGCCGCAGGTTGCGGTCGCGCGCCTGCTGGCTGAGGCTGAACGAGCCGGCTTCGAAGCGGATGCGGCTGGCGGTCTGGTTGGCGAAGTCGAGGTTGTGGACCTCGCCGTCTTCGAAATCGAGCTGGTGCAGGCCATCGCCGTCGAGCAGGGTCTGGGCCTGGTCGGCGAGTACGAGTTGGACGCGGCCATCCTGCGCGCCGCGGGCGATGAAGATGCCGAGAGCGTGGCTGCGGTCGGGCGCGACCGCGCGCAGGTGATAGACGAGGTTTTGGCCGGAGATCTCGCCGAACAGCCCGGGATTGGTGCGCTCGATCTCGACCTCGTCAGCGAGATTGCGCTGGTACTCGGCGCCGTAGCGGATTGACCACGGCGCGGCGTGCAGCGCGAGCAGCGCGACCGTCGCCGCCAGCGGCACCGCCATGACGAGCGTTGCGCCCAGCCAGTGCCGGGTGTGCAGGCCCGCCATGGACCATGCGGCCAGCTCGCGGCTGTGCGCCATGCGGTTGAAGGCGATCAGCATGCCGCCGAAGGCCGCGGCGGTGAGCAGCTGCGGGCTGCTCTTGAGCAGCTGCAGTCCCAGCAGCGCCAGGGCGCCGTGCGCGGGCAGGTAGGAGGTCGCGGCGATGATGCGTCCGAGCAGCACCATGGCGGTGAGGCCGCCGATGACCAGCAGCATGGAGGCGATGTTGCCGCCGGCTTCGCGATAGAAGGAGCGTCGATAGATCATGCCGTCCAATTGATTTTAAATTCAAACAAGCTTCGGCTTGCTGGTGCCTTTAAATAGAGTTCACATCCTTAACTTGACAGGCCTGCGTCCAATCCGACCTGAACAAGGCTTGATGCAAAGGGTGGGTGTCGCCGGCAGCAATGCCTTATGAAGAATGGCGTCAAGCAAAGCCTGTGATTGCTTAATTGCTTACCTCTTCAAGGTGTCCTGCTCCATTTCATGCAGATAGGTGAAGAACGAGGGAATGCCTGGTTCCATATAATCTTTCCTGCCCTGCCAGATGAAGCCCAGCCACTGCAGGCCATCGACGATGTCCCGGGCTTTTGCCGCTTTGAGCTTTTTGTTCTTCTTCTGCAGAACGAGCTCAATGTCCTTGCGCTTTGCTTGGGCGTTTGGCTGCTGGGCGAGGACCTCGGCCGCTTGCAAGGCATATGGCGTGAGTTCTTTAGCATTCATCTCATTGTAGATTTTGCGGTAAAAATTCCTGTGCTCCTCCCCGATTTCCTCCTGGGCTTGCTCAACCAGCGCGACATCGACGCGCCGCTTCCTGCCCTTGGACAATACTTTCCAAACCTCTGCCCCTACTATCTGGACGAAATAAGGGTAGTTGTCGGTCATGCCCCACATCATCTCCAGGGCTGCCGGCTCGACTTCGATGCCGCGATTGGTGAACGGCTTGCTGAGCGCGTCCTTGCTCTCCTCGGTCGCCAGCAGGTTGATGTAGATGTCCTTGCTCCTTGTCATGAAGGTCGCTTCGATGTTCATCAAATAACTGGGCAAATCCGGGGTGCCCGCTAGCAGCATCACCAAAGGATATTCCTCATTGATCAGCCGCTGCCCGACCTGCAGCATGATTCCCAAGTATTTGGCCTGGTAGTGATGGGCCTCGTCCATCAGCAAGGCCACGGGTCCTTGGCGCAGCCTGGACTGCAGAACATTTTTGTAGGTGCGCGTCGCCGCGCCCAGCTCCACGCCGCCGCCGAGGGGGCCAACGGAAAGATTGAAGCCCTTCACCAGTTCCAGCAAGGATGCATCACCGCCGGCGATCTCGTCGAACAAGTTCCCGAGCGCATCGCCGGCCGCCAGGTCATTGACATACTCCAGCCGCGCCACATGGATGCCCATCTCCTGGGCCCGTTTCTGCATCCAGCGCAGCAGCAGCGTCTTGCCCACCCCGCGCGGGCCGGTGATCACTATCGGCGGCATCGCATCGTGCTCCAGCAGGCCATCTTCTTCCTGGACCTCGCTCGGGGCGATGCTCTGCAGGGCATCCTCGAGCACGTCGAACACATCCTCCCGGCCGGCGATATGCTCCGGGGCGTGCCCGGTACCGGGAGTGAATGGCTTTTTTCTCCGCCTAGCAGGCTGGGCAGTCATAACCATATTTTAGGGGATTATGGCGGATTTATATCCTTGGTTTTACAGATCTGCGTCTGTTTGCTTGAAAAGGCTTGGTGTCCCAAAGCTTGGATGTGGCCTGCGGAAGCAAGATGTCGTATGAAGAATAGCGTCAAGCAAAGCAGGCGGGTTGCTAGCTCCCTTTCTCCTTCGAGGCCTGCTGTTTCTTGGCTTGCAGGTAGGTGAGGAACGAGGGGATGCCGGTTTCCATGCGGTCTTCATCCCCCTCCCAGATGAAACCCAGCCGCTGCAGACGATCGACGATTTTCCGGGCCTTTTTCGCGTCGAGATCCTTGTTCTTCTGCCGCAAATCGTGCTCAATGGTCTCTCGCTCTGCTTTGGCATCTTCTTGGCGGTTGATGGTCGCGGCTGCCTGCAGGGCATATGATGTGAGATCTCCAGCGCTCATCTCATTATAGATTTTGCGGTAGAGCTTCCTGCGGCCGTGGCTTATACCTGCCTCGGCTTTCTTCACCAGCGCGGCATCGACTTTCCTCTTCCCGTCTTTGAGCAAGAACTTCCAGACCTCCGAGCCCACCAGCTGGACGAAATAAGGGTAGTTGTCGGTCATGCCCCACATCATCTCCAAAGCCTCCGGCTCGATTTCGATGCCGCGATCGGCGAACGGCTTGCTGAGCGCGTCCTTGCTCTCCTCGGTCGCCAGCAGGTTGATGTAGATGTCCTCGCTTCTTGTCATGAACGTCGCTTCGATGTTCATCAGATAACTGGGCAAATCCGGAGTGCCCGCCAACAATATCACCAAGGGATGCTGTTCGTTGATCAGCCGCTGCCCGACCTGCAGCATACTCCCCATGTATTTGGCCTCGTAGTGATGGGCCTCGTCCATCAGCAAGGCCACGGGACTTTTGCGCAGCTTGGCCTGCAACACCTTTTTATACGTGAGAGATGCCTTGTCCAAATCCACGCCGCCGCCGGTGCCGAGAATGGAGAAATTGAAGCCCTTCACCAGCTGCAGCACGGATTCATCGCCGCCGGCTATCTCGTCGAGCAAGTTCGCGGCCGCGTCGCCGGCCGTCTGGTCCTCGGCGTGCTCCAGCCGCGCCACATGGATTTCCATCTCCTGGGCCCGTTTCTGCATCCAGCGGAGAAGCAGCGTCTTGCCCACCCCGCGCGGGCCCGTCAGTACTATCGGCGGCATCGACGTGCGCTTCAGCAACTTGTCTTCTCCCTGGAGCTTGCCCTTGTCGATGCCTCGCAGGGCCTTCCCTAGCAGGTCGAACACATCCTGTCGGCCGACGACATGTTCCGTGAGGGTCCCGGTGCCGGGAGCAAATGGATTATCGTCCTGATAGACAGGCTGGTCAGTCATAACCATATTTTAGGGGATTATAGGAGATTTATATACCTAAGACTTGGCAAATCTGAGAAAGGCTTGACGTACCAAGAGCTTAATGTGGAGCTCCGGTCTGTCGCATCAATCTCTTCTTGGAATTGCGTCAAGCAAAACAGTGATTTCCAAATAATTTCCTCTTGACCCGGCTTGCGCTCAAGCAAGTACAGCGCTGTCTCGCACCGCAGGTGGCGCTAAATCACAAGACTTGAGAGGCCGCGACGGTGCGGCTGGGTTAATCGCCGAGCAGGCTGAACTCGATCGCGATCATGTCGCGCTCGTCCTCCCGCCAGCGCAGCAGCCAGCTGCCGCCGTCGCCGTGGCGCAGCCGCAGGCCGACTTCGCCGGCCTCGGTGGCGAAGGACCAGCCGCCGTAGGGCGTAAGCACGCCGCCGTCGACGGCGAGGCCGTAGCCGATCTCAGCGGCGCCGCGCATGCCGGCTGCGGGGTTCGCAAGCAGGTCTGCTCCGGCCGCCGGCCCGTGCGCCGGCGTGGCCGCCAGGCCCAGGCCCAGGTTGCCTGGTGCGGTAGAGAAACGCAGGTCGAAGGACCCGCCGCTGGCGGTGAAGTCACCTTCATTCATGCCGATGAACAGATATTCTGCGGCCACCGCCAGGCGCTGGCTGGCATAGCCGAGGCCGGCGCTGAGCTCGTACTTGTGGCCCGGATCGTCGCCCCAGTCGACGGCGAGCGCGACGCCGGCCGAGGGCCGCAGCGAGCCGCCGCCCATGGCGATGTCCGGCGCATACCGCGCGCCGGCCCGCAGGCTCATGTTGTCCGCCTTGGAGCCGTCCGGGCCCAAGTCCGGGATGTCCAGGGATCCGCCGCTGAAAGCGCCCTCGATCTCCAGGCTGTCCGAGGCCGCCTCGCGGTAACCCAGGGCCCAGCCGAGATAGTCCGCGTCATAGGTCCCGCCAGCGTCCGCGTCCGCGTCCTTCAGCTCGGCCTCGCCCTTGCCGACCGCGACCGCGCCCGCCAAGTGCCCGCCCTCGAGCGGCAGCGACGCATACGGCTGGGCCACGTCCAGCTCCAGGACGTAGTTGCCCGCATAGGCAGTGCCAGCGGACGTGCCGCTGTTGTAGTCGGTGTCCAGCTGGTGGCGCCCGTAGCCCACGCCGAACAAGGCCCCGCCCGCCAGGCGATAGTCCGCGCCGACCTGCGCCGAGAACATGTCGCCCTCGTGCCGCAGCGGATCGCTGTCTTTCCCATCCTCCAGCTGCAGGAACTCAGCCCGGCCCCAGGCGCCGAAGCCCGGCCGGCCGGAGGCCGCGGCGTCCAGGCCCAGCGCGAACTCCTGCCCCGCCAGCAGGCCGCGCAGGTCGAGGTCGCCGCTCTCGAGCTGCTGCTCCTTGGCCGCCAGCAGGCCTAGCAGCGACTGCTCGCTTGCTATGGAGCCCGCCGCGCGCCGCAGCACCGCGTCGATGCCGCGCAAGCCGACCACCCGCGTGACCGCCGCGCCCGTCGCCTGGCCCACCGCGGCCTGCTCAGCCCCGCTCGCATCCAAAACCGTCACCTGGTACGACAGCGTCAGCGGCTCGACGCCTGCCGGCGCCGGGGAACAGGCCGGCGTGGCCACTGCCTCGAACGTCAGCGTACCCGCCGCCGGCATGCCGATCAGCTCCAGCCCCGCATGGACCCCGCTCGACAGGTTGGCCAAGGTAAGGTCGTCGCCGGCAGCGCCGTCTTTCGCGTCGCTCGCCGTGTAGCGCTGGAAGTGCGCGAGCGTCGCCGCGCTGCCCGTCAACACCAGGCGCGCGCGGTCGCAGGCCGCCGTGTAGCTGTGAAAGCGGATGCCGGTGTCCGGCTGGGCCGCGATCTCAGATGCCAGCAGCACCGAGACCGCCTGATTGCGCGACTTGGAACCCGCCTGCCACGCCGTCGGATCAATCAGCGTCACCAAGGCCGTGATGGTGTTCGCCAGCGCGCCCGCGCAGCCCGACCGCGTCGTGTCCGTCTCCGCCAGCACCCGCACCGTCAAGGTTCCGGCCGACGCCGCAGCCCGCGGCGCGAACAGCAAGGCCAAGGCCCGGTTGTTCGCCGCGCTGGCGCTGAACATCGGCACGTTCGCATGCGAGACCGCCGCCGCGCCCGACAGGACGCCGCTCGCATTCACCGGCTGCAAACGCAGGTAACCAGTGTGATTGAGCAAGCGCATGCTGGTGTTCGGACACGCCGCCAGGCCCCGCTGGAACTTGATGCCCGTGGTGACCGCCGTCGCGCTCGCCTGCAGCACGTTGGTCCACAGCGTCGACGCCGCCCGCAGCGTCTCGTTCGAGCCCACCTCGCGATAGCCCGCCCGGATGGTGACCGCGTAGGACAGCGTCAGCGGATTCGCCGGCCGGTCCGATGCCGCGCACGTCGACGCCGGCGTAACCTCCACCGTCGCGCGCTCGACCCGCGCCCGCGCGCCCACGTTCGCATTGGCGCTGAACACCAGCCGGAAATGGTTGTCCGCGGCGTTGCCGTCCTGCATGTGCACGCCCGTGAAACTCCGGCCTTGCGCGCCCACCGCCGTCGTCGACCCGCCGCTCACCGTCATCCGCAGCAGCCCCAGCCACGTGCCCGCCGCGCTGTCCAGCGCCACGTCAAACAGCCGGCAGTTCGTCGAGCTGCGATGCAGACGAATGCCCGTCGGCGTCGGCGACGACGCGGCCGCCAGGGCCGGAGCAGCGAACGAGCCCGACGCCGCCACGCTGTCCTTGCCCTCGATCTCCCAGGAGTTTCCTAGCACCGTCACTAGATACGACAGCGTCTGCGGCTCCGCCAGCCCTATCGCCGCCGCGCAGCCCGGCGACACCACCGCCGTGACCGTCAGCGTCCCCGCCGGCGGACTGCCCTTCAACTCCAGCCGCGCGTAGTTGCCCCCGCTGCTCGCGACGCTCCCCACCGTCACCTCGAAGCCCGGCGAGCCCGCCAAGGCCGCGTTGGTGCTCCCATTCACGCCGCGCAGCTGCATGATGTCCCGCACCCGCGCCCGTGCGTTGCCCGCGCCCGTCACTTGATTGTTTGGCAGCGCCACCTCCATCGTCGCGCACGTCCCCGCATATCGATGAATCTTGATCCCCGTCGGCTTGTTGTTAAACGGCGACCCTAACACTCCCGTCGCCGCAGTAACGTCGTTCGATCCCGTCGTCCACGCCAGCGACGCGGCCGCCGTCACCTTCGCCGTGACCGTACGCGCAAACGCCGCCGGACAGGCGGTGTTGCTGGCGGGACTGTCCACCTTGACCTCAATCGTCAGCGTGCCCGCTGACACCGTCGCGCCCGCCTTGAACAGCAGCGCCAAGGCCCGGGCGTTGGTACCGCCCATCGCCACGCCGCTGTGCGCCGTCGCCAAGGCCCCCGTCAGGGCGTTGCCCGTGGGATTCAAATGCTGCAGGCGCAGGTAATCCGTGTGGTTCAGCAAGGTCATGTTCGTCGGACACCGCATCGTCCCCCGCTGGAACACGATCCCCGTCGTGACCGCATTGGCGTTGGCCAGCAGCCGGTCGGTGCGGAACGCGCCCGCCGCCGCCAGCGACTCCGCCGTGCGGATGTTGCGCTGCGCCAGCAGCTTGATGGTTATACGAGCCGTTCTAACGGTGATCGATTGTGAGTCACAACTGCCAGCTATTGACACTTGAAAATTTAACGTATATTCCGAGGTGATTGTCAGGTTGGCATTGATGTTGAGCGTGGCATGCTGAGTCGCTGGATCCGTAAGGGTTAAATTGTTAAAACCATCCGCCGACGTGCCGCTATTATCTCTTAAACGGATGAGTAAGTTCCCGTCATTATCGTAAAAACTGTTAGGGAGTTCGGCCATTACATATTGCATTCCCCCGCCGTTGGAGCATGAGCTTTGATGAGAGAATTTGAGCCTGGTGCCTACTTCGCTCGAATTGCGATACACATCAAACAGATTGATGGTCCCGACGGGAGCGTCGTTGATGCGGAAGTTCCAGCCGTTCGGAACAGAATCAGGAACCCAAACCTGCTGCGTCTGCGCCAGGGCCATGGTCGGCGCCAGTACCAGCAGCGCCAGCAAAAGGAAGCGCTGTATGCTCAGCAACCCAGGCATCCGGGCCGCAGTTTCGGATAAGGGGGGGGGTAGTCATTAAAATCTGCAGACCCGCGCTGAACGGGGGACATTTTATACTATGATTACGCAATGATGTCTGAGACGGCTAAAAATCTGCTTTGAGCAGCATGCTCGCCGCGGTACCATCCGCGCAGTCAAGGAAATAATTGAGGATGACATGTCTGACTAAGATAATCCCCTCAAGCAAAGTATGCAATTCCCTTTAAAATGATGACCGCTGCGCAAGGAGACCCGCGATGAAAACCACCGTCCTCACCCAAGGCCTTGACAAGTACAAGGCCGACGTCGCCATCGTCGGCGTCGGGCCCAAGGCCAAGCACTCCGCCGCTTTGCGGCGGCTGTTCGCAGGCCACAACAAATCCCTGCTGCGCGAGCTGCCCGCCGGCTTCAAGCAGCTGGCGGTCCCGCAGGACCGGGGCCCGCATCGCTGCGTGCTGCTGACCGCGGCCTTGCCGGCCAAGGCCGATGCCAATGCGATCGCGGCGCGGCTGCGCATGCTGGCGCGGACCTGCGCGGCGCGCGGCTTCGAGAAGGTAGCGCTCGACGCGCCTTCCCTGTTGCGGCAATCCGATCCCGCCGCCGCCCTCGAGGTGCTGCGCCTCGCGACGCAGGTCTTCGGCAGCGAGGACTACGAGTTCAAGATTGGCCGGCGCCCGGCGAATGGTACCGTGCGCTCGCTCGCAATCCGCTGCGGTGGTACGGCGACGGCCCAGCGCCGCGCCCTGCGCATCGGCGAGGCGATCGCCGCTGGCATGCGCGCGTGCAAGCACCTGGGCGAGCAGCCGCCGAACGAACTGTATCCGGCGACGCTCGCCAAGCAGGCGCAGGCTCTCGGCCGCGAGCACAAGCTGCGGGTGTCAGTACTCGACGACAAGGCCCTGGCGCGGCTGAAGATGAACGGCCTGTTGACCGTCGGCCGCGGCAGCGCCCGGCCGCCGCGCCTGATTGTGCTGCGCCACGCCGGTGCCGCCGCGGCGCGGCACCGCAAGCCGCTGTGCCTGGTGGGCAAGGGCATCACTTTCGACACTGGCGGCAACTCGCTCAAGCCGGGCACCGCGATGGTCGATATGAAGTTCGACATGTGCGGGGCCGCGAGCGTCATCGGCACGTTGGTCGCTTGCGCTCGCATGAAACTGCCGCTGCCGGTCGTCGGCGTGATCCCGACCGCGGAGAACATGGTCGCAGGCGATTCCTTCCGGCCGGACGACATCATCACCATGATGGACGGACAGAAGGTCGAGATCCTGAACACCGACGCCGAGGGGCGCCTGATCCTGGCGGACGCGCTCACCTATGCGCAGAAATATCTCAAGCCGGCGGCGATCATCGACGCGGCGACCCTGACCGGCGCGTGTCTGGTCGCGCTCGGGCAGCATCGTACCGGCATGATGGCGAGCGACGACAAGCTGGCCGAGCGGCTGTTCGCGGCCGGCGAGGCCAGCGGCGATCCGTGCTGGCGCCTGCCGCTGGATCCGGAGTACGACCGGCTGCTCAAGTCCGAGTACGCCGACTTCGCCAACATCGGCGGCGGCCGCAACGCCGGGACCATCACGGCCGCCTGCTTCTTGCAGCGCTTCGTCGACCGCAAGCTGCCGTGGGCGCATCTGGACATCGCCGGCACCGCCTGGCACAGCCGCCGCGCGACCGGGCGGCCGGTCCCGCTGCTGGCGAGCTACCTGGCGCGGGAGGCCAAGCTGCTGGCCTGATGACCTCGTTCCGCATGTACCACGACGTCCGCGACCCGCGGCTGCTGCTGGCGCGCCTGCTGCAAAAGCGCGTGCTGGATGAGGGCAAGCAGGCGGTGGTGACGGTGGCGGATCAGGGAGCGGCCGCTGAGCTGGACCGCTATCTGTGGGTGTTCGATCAGGGCTCGTTCCTGCCGCACTGCATGGTGGAGGACGAGGTCGCGGCGCGCACGCCGGTGGTTATCGCCACCCAGGAGACTGATGCGGGGCTGGTGCCCGTGCGCGAAGTCATGGTGCAGATGGCCGGCGCCGGCGAGCCGCGCATGCATGCGGCGGCGGCATCCTGCCAGGACTGCGTGACCATCGTCCCGGCGGCGGCGCCCTCCCTGGACGGCTGGCGCGCCCTGCATGACGATCTCAAGCGCCGCGGCCACGCGACCAAGTCCATCGCCTATGCCAAATGACGCGCCTGGGGTAATCTATAATTTATGCCGCATTAGGCTCACAGCGGGGCCGTAGCTCAGTTGGTAGAGCGTAGCGTTCGCAATGCTAAGGTCAGGGGTTCGACCCCCCTCGGCTCCACCCCGCATCCTTTCTCCCCTTGAATTTCCTCGCCCTCTTGCGCCAGCGGCGGTTCCTGCCGCTGTTCGTGGTGCAGTTCGGCGGCGCGCTGAGCGACAACGTCATGCGCAACGCCCTGGTGGCGATGATCACCTTCGGCGCCCTCGGCGCCGAGATCGAGAACCGGGCACTGTACGTCCAGCTCGCCGTCGGCTTTTTCATGCTGCCGTTCTTCCTGTTCGCGGCCAGCGCCGGCATTTTCGCCGACCGCTGCCCGGACCGCGCGGTCGCGATGCGCTTCATCAAGGTCGCGGAGATCGGCACCGCGGCCTTCGCAGTCCTCGGCCTGGCGCTCGGCGACGTCAACCTGCTGCTGCTGGCGGTGTTCCTCGCGGGCGTGCAGTCGGCCTTCTTCGGCCCCTTCAAGTACGCGGTGCTGCCCGATCTGCTGCAGTCCAAAGAGCTGCCGGGCGGCAACGCCCTGCTCAGCGCCTCGACCTTCCTGGCAATCATCGCCGGGGTCTATGCGGGCACCGAGCTCGGCGTGCGCAGCGACGCCGGCGTCGCCGCGTCCCTGCTGGTTTTGGCCGCCGCGGGCTTCGCGGCCGCCTTGCTGCTGCCCGCTTTGCCCAACGCCCAGCCCCTGTCCTGGAGCAAGGCCTTCACCTGGAACATCTTCGCCGCGATCGGGGCGAACTTCCGCCATTGCCGCGCCAAGCCGTGGACGCTGTCGCTGCTGTGCATCATCAGCTGGTTCTGGGCGAGCGGCGCGATCATCAGCACCCAGCTGCCGCTGCTGGTCCGCGATGTGTTCGGCTACAGCCACCAGGCCTACCTGGTGATGCTGCTGGTGATCTGCTTAGGGATCGCCACCGGCTCGCTGCTGGGTGGGATGCTGCCGCGCGGGAGCAAGGGCAACCAGTCGGTGCCGCTCGCGATCGCGGTCGCGAGCGTGTGCTGCCTGCTGCCGGTGTACCCGGAGGCGGCCCTGCCGGCGGCGGACGCCGACTTGCCCGGGGTGGCCGCGTTCTTCAGTGAGGCCAGCAACTATCCGGCGGTGCTCAACATCTTCGTGCTGTCGGCGGCGATGGGCTTGTACATCGTGCCGCTGTATGTGACGCTGCAGCTGTTCGCCGCGGCGGGCGAGCGCGGCCAGGTGGTCGCGGCGAACAACATCTTCAACGCCTTGTTCATCGTCATCGGCGTCTTGCTGTCCAGCGCGCTGGTGGGCGCCGCGACCAATGTCGGCGAGGGCATCGAGAGCCTGTATGCGGTGCTCGGCTTCGTCGGCTTCGGCTTCGCGGTGCTGGCCAACCACACGCTGGCCAACATCAAGCTGGATTAGTCCGGCTTGGGCAGCTGCCAGCGCCGCTTGCCGGTGGTCAGCGGCTCGACGGCGGCGTAGCGGTCCTGCCGCTGCTTGCGCCGCTCGTCCTGGTTGTCCGCCGCCACCGGCTGCAGCCAGTCGCCGAGCTCGCTGCGGATCACCTCGGCGAGGAAGTCGATGTGCGCGGGCGCGTCGTTCAGGGCCGGGATGTAGGAGAACTTCTCGCCGCCGTGCTTGGCGAACTCCTCCTTGAACTCGCCGGCGATTTCCTCGAGGGTTTCGAGACAGTCGCTGCTGAAGGCCGGACTGACGATGTGGATGTCGGTCACGCCCTGCTGCGGGAGCTGCTCCATCATCTCGATGGCGTAGGGCTGCAGCCAGGGATCGCGCCCGAAGCGGGACTGGAACACCACCAGCCATTCCTTCTCATCCAGGCCGAGAGCGGCGGCGGTCGCGCGCGCGCAGCGGTGGCACTGGCAGTGATAGGGATCGCCGGCTTGCAGCGCGGCGAGCTGGGTGCCATGGAATGAGAACAGCGTCAGCTGCGGCGTACCGTGATCCTCGCGATGCGCGCGGATCGACGCGGCCAGGGTCTCTATATAAGCAGGCCGCTCGCCATAGCCGGCGACCATGCGCAGGTGCGGTACCAGCCGCCAGCTGCTCAGCTCCTTGGCGACGGCGTCAAAGACCGAGCCGACGGTGCTCGCGGCGTACTGCGGGTACAGCGGCAGTACCAATAAGCGGCTGCAGTTGGCGTCGTGCAGCCGGCGCAGCGCCGAGGCGATGGACGGCTCGCCGTAGGACATGCCGAGCTCGAACACCAGCTGCTCGTCGGGGAAGGCGGCCCGCAGGGCGGCGAGCTGCCGCTGGCTGTTTACCAGCAGCGGCGAGCCCTCTTCGGTCCACACCTCGCGGTAGGCCGCGGCGCTGCGCGGCGCGCGGAAGGGCAGGATGGCGCCGTTGAGTATGCACCACCACAGCCAGCGCGGGAATTCAATCACGCGCGGATCGGAGAGGAACTGCCGCAGGTACGGCCGCAGCGCGCTCGCGTCGGGCCGCGCGGGCGTGCCCAGGTTCGCGAGCAGTACGCCGATGCGGCGCTGCGAGCCGTGCTGGTAGCCGCGGCGGCCGCGGTACTGGGGACGGCCCAGCCTCACAGCCGGCCGGTTTCCTGGAGCCAGCGCCGGACGCTGGCCGGATTGAGGCGCAGGTTCGCTTCAAGCGCATGCATATCCAGCTCATCGAGCAGGGCGGCGAGCTCGTCCATGCGCCGCGGCAGCAGTTCGACCAATTGCCGCGCGACTGCCAGCGGCAGTTCGCGCTTGCGCCGGGCAGCGTGCTCGACCAGCGCGGCCGCCAGTTCCCCGTCATCGAGCTGCGGCAGTTCGAATGACGGCAGGGCCTCGATCCGCGTGCGCAGGTCATCGCGCAGTTGCAGTTGCCGCGCGGGTACGGCGCCGGCGCACAGCGCATGGTGTCCGGGTTGCTGCAAGACGGCGTTCAGCAGCCGCAGGGCGTCTTCCTGCGCTTGGCCGTCGAGGGCATCGACGTCGTCGATGACGACCAGGCCTGCGCCGGCGGGCTCGTCGCCGCGACGGTAGAGGCGATGTCCCGTCGCCGCGGCCTGGCTGACGGCGGCGCTGAGCAGATGGGTTTTGCCGTGTCCGGCCGCGCCCCACAGATAGGCGCTGCCGCTGAGCTGCGCGGCGCCCTGGGCCGCGGCCATCGCCGCCTGCTGGGACTCGCCGTGAATGAAACCAGCGAAGTCAGCGGGTTGGCGCTCGGCGGCGAAATCGAACAACATCAGCTTGTGAAGGCGGATAAGAAAAAGGATTATACGCTTGACGCTCGCTAGCCTATATTAAATGGAATCATTGAATGCGCCCAAATCGGCTGCTTGAGCTAGACAGGCCCCAGCAGCGCCTTGGATTTTCGCCCGCGGGCTTCATTGCGATCCAGGCCTTGCTTCCGCATCCCTGATTGCGAGAACATGATATAAAATTGTCTGCGTGCATCCTTCAGGCAAGTGGAATGAAAGGGGGGGGGTAGCGCCCTTTTAAGCGGCCTGGCGGTTGCGTCCGCCCTGTTGCTGGTAGCCGTGATCCTGGCGCCGCAGGCGCATGCTCAGACCCAGTTTAATCTGGGCAATCTCCACAAGCCAACGGCCGACAAGATTCTCACTTATCCCTATGAGGCTGGCCGGACCGGCATCGCTTTCCATGTGAGAGAATGCGCAAATCCGAGCAGCATAGTTCTGCAGACCCGCACCGCCGATTTTGACCTGGTAAGTTATTTCGTTGAAGCGGAAACCGATAAATTACTCGGTCGAGAAGGCAGCGGCGACAGCCGAGAGGCGATAAGCCGCGTCAGTTACCTGGAGCTGGTCGGCGGCCGGGACAGCCTGCCGGACGGCCCTCTGACCGTAACGGTCAAAATGTGCGACCAGGCGCCTGCCGCCTACACCGTCACGGTGGCGGCGTGGCAAGACCAGGGCAGGCACAGCGACCGGCCTGCCAGCCGCTACGTCAGCGGAGTTGCAGCCAGCGAGGACACCGGCATCGCCATCCATCGCAGCGCCAACACGTGCCGCTTCACCGACGTGCGGCTGGCGGCCGGCGCGCCTGACTGGTTGGAGCTGCGCCAGCATCGCGCCGACGGCACTGTCGACGGCGACGCCGGGCATCGCTTCACGGTGCGGATGGAGAAGGATCATAACGACGACCGGCATGTGCGCGTGCGCTTCAAGGACGACGCCGAGCCGCCGGTGGGCAGGCATGCGTTCTCGATCGTGATGGCGCGCGCGGCGAGCAGCGGCGCGGGGTGCGCCGGCGTGCGCGCGGCGGCGTACACGCTGGGCTACACGCTCAACATCGTCGCGCAGGATATTATCTGGGAGCCTCAGAGCACTCAAGTGAGTGTTGTAACGGGCTTGTCCGCGGGCGACCTGGGCGGGCCGCTGGCGACGGAGATGGGTCCGCGCATCCATCACAGCTCGAGCCTGTGCCGGTGGGTCGATGCGCAGCTGGTGGGCGGTGGATCGTTCCTGGGTCTGCAGCTTCACAAAACGGAAAGCTTCACGAGGAGCACCGTGGCTGTCGGGGCTGCGGTCGGCGCGCCGGCGGCCAGTTTCAGCGACGTGCGCATGCAGCGCAACGCGGCGGGTGACCAGCACTTGCGCCTGGTCTATCGCGCGAACCAGGCGGTGCCGGCGGGGACGGTGACCGCGGCGGTTGAGCTCAAGCCGAGCGCGCGCTGCGCGAACTACGTCGGCATCCCCGGGCCGCACACGCTTAGCTTCACCGCCACGATCGGCGCGGCAGCCACCAACACGGATCCTTGGAACATCAAGGCCTTCAACCAGCCGACGCCGTCGGGTCCTTTCGATCCGCGGGCGATAGCCAATAGCAGGCGTTTTAGCGAAATCCACACGGGCATCTACATCGGCTATCGCGTCGGGACATGCCTCGAATACCACTATTCATTACTCAATCATCGCGAGAAGTTCTTCGTCAGACAGGAATATGGTACACCCGGCGAATATGCTGAGCCAGCGCCAGACGAAACGGATTATACTTACAGCGGTTACTTTTTTGATATCGGAGACAACAAGGGCGGCTTTGGCATTGAATTCGAGACCGGCGCGAGCGTGCCGGCGGGCTCGGTTCTGACCTTGAACGTGCTGCTGAGCAAATGGCGAGCCGCCGGTGCATGCAGCAATCCGGCGCCGATCACGCTGTCATACCGGCTGACGATCAGCCCGGTGGCGGCGTGGGGCACCCTGGCGAACGACGTGGCCGCGGCGACGATGCTGTTCGCGCCGGCGGCGGTGAAAGCGTCGGCGTCGGCGGCCGACACCGGCATTCGCTTCAACCGCGGCGTGGCGATGAGCGTGTGTACGAACGTGGACGTGGAGCTGCCCGGCGGCAACGCCACCTACATGGAGCTGCAGAAGTACAACGGCACCGCCACCGACGGCGCGGCGGCGAGCCGTTTCACCATCGCCATGCATTCTGGCGCGACGGGCAACCCGGTGGGCCTGCAGTTCAAGGCGGGCGCGGACGTCCCGGCCGGGACCTTGACGGTGCAGGTGGTGGCGCGGCCCGACAACTGCAGCCATGCGGAGGCGCCGCTCCCGCTGACGGTCAAGTACGAGCTGCTGGTGTCCGACCGCCAGCTGTGGCAGGTGCATGCGCGCGACAGCGCGGGCCGGGTGGTCGGGCTCGACGCGCTGGTGGCTGCGGGCGCTGACACGGGCGTGGCGGTGCATCGCAGCCTGAGCTACTGCGATGCGATGGACGTGTCTTTGCCGGATGGCGCGCCGGCCTGGCTGCGGCTGCAGCAGTATGGTCCCAACGGCCCGGTGGGTGCGAGCGCCCGGGCGCAGGCGGCGGTGCCGATGAAGGGCACCGGGGCGGCGGACGACCGGCATGTGCGTTTGTTGATCGCGCCGGGCGCGGACTTGCCGGGCGGGCGCCTGACGATTGGGATGCGGGTGGCGGCCAACGCAACGGCCTGCGGTACCGGCAGCGACATCCCAGCGGCGCAGATGACGGAGAGCGTGGTGCGGCTGAGTGACACGGGCAAGAATACGGAAGCGGCGCTGCAGCTGGGCTCGGCGGCGGCGGTAAGGGCGATCGGCCTGGAGACCCTGGACGCGGTCATGGCGCGGCCGGACGCGGTGGCCGGATCATGGTCCAGCGGCCTGCTCGGCTTGATGCATGCGAACGAGGCGGAGCTCGAGCGCGGGGAGTTCAGCATGCGAGACCTGGCGGGCGAGGAGTTCTCGCTGGGGCTTTCCAACAGCGCCACACCCGGCCTGCCTGCCGGCCTGGCTTTGTGGGGCCGCTTCGCGTCCTACGATGTCGGCAATGAGGTCGAGGGCGGGGCCCGCTCGGACAGCGAGTTGTTCAGCGCGAGCTTCGGGCTTGACTACCGCCTGGGCGAGGGCCTCATGCTCGGCTTGGGCTACGGCCTGCATGAGATCGACGGCGGCTACCGGGGCGCGGGTGTCTCGGGCGACTATCAACTGGACATGGACATGTACCAGCCGTATGTCGCCGGCCGGATCGGCCCGGGGGTACTGGCGGCTTTCGTGAGCGAGGGCTCGGGCGACCTGGTGATGCACAGCGACGACGGCATCGCGCTGACGCCGAGCAAGGCGGACTACCAGGGCTGGGGCCTGGGCTGGAGCAGTACGATTGAGCGCTGGGACCTGCGCCTGCGGGCGGGCGCGAGCACCGGCGAACTCGATGTCGAGGATGAGACCCTGGCGCTGGATACCGAAGCGGGCGCGGCCCGCCTGGCGGTGGCCTACGCGCCGCAGCGCGACTTGATCAACCATCTGCCCTTCCGTCCCGAGCTCGAGCTGGCCTGGGAGGATGATTGGGGCGACCTCGCGACCGACGCGAGCTGGCTGCTGGGCGCGGCCTTCGAGTACTCCATCGCCGGGCCCTGGCATGCGCGGGCAGCCTATCGCCGGGCGATCGCGGGCGACGGCGACCTGTCCGGCCTGGAGTTCGACTTCCAGGTCGATCCGGCCCGCGGCGGACTGGGCCCGTCCTTCGCCTTGCGCCCGGGCTATGGCTTGGAAACGGGCACGGATTTGTTTGCGCAAGTTTCGCGGCCGACTTCCTTTACCGCCGGCGCCGACCGCGGCCGGCGCCTGCGCGCCGAGATGGCTTGGGGCCTGCCGGTCAGCGGCGGGGTGCTGACGCCTTACGGCGACTGGAGCATGAACGATGCGAGCACGCCGAGCCGGCAGCTAGGCCTGCGCCTGGGCACCGGCGCTTATGGCGACTGGAACCTGGGCTGGCGCAGCGAAGCCAGCGCCGCCGACGAGCTGCATCTGGAACTGCGCATCGGCGATTAGAAATCGGCAGGAGTGGAGCCGCCAGCTGGGAGTTATATGCCTAGCGGCAGATCATCCGCTGCTGAAAGATGTCGGCCTGAGCTAGATGTCAGGCAATGCCGCTAACAATGCCCTTGATTGGCGCAGCAGCAGAGGTGCTCCCTCAATCCTTGTTTGGCTTCTGATGGTCTTTGACGTATTGGAAGAAAGATGGAATAGCAGCTCCCACCTTGCCTTCTTTCATAAACCATATCAGGCTGTTGTCCAGCAACAGATTGAAAACCTCGCGTGCCCTCTCCTCGCTCATGCCATCATTGGCGGCTGCTAGCTCTGTGATCACTTGTTCGGATATCAATGGCGGGTCCGCGGCTTCCACGATGGCCACGACCTGGCTGGCGTAAGCTAATGCGCCGGTCTTCCCGATCTTCACGTAAACTCCGTGATAGTAATCTTGGCGCCTATCCTGCATGGCGGCCTCGGCGCTCTGTGCTAGGGCTAGGTCAATTTCCTTGCGGCCGTCATCCGACATGGCTTCCCACACCGCCTCGCCCGCCAACTGGACGAAATAAGGATAGTTGTCAGTCCAGCTCGCCATCAAATCAAGCGCATCGTCCGACACCTGCTTCACGCCATTGTCCAGCAGCGGCTTGCGCAGGGCGTCGCGCACCGCCTCGTCGCTGAGCTGGTTGATGTACATCTGCTGGCAGCGATGGATGAAAGTGGCCTTGGTCTCATTCAATCTCTCATCGAGCGCGGGCGTCCCTGCCATCATCACCGCCAAAGGCCGCTTTTGCATGATCATCTGCTGGCAAGCCTGCAGCAAGTCTCCGAGTGGCGCGACATCGTAGTGCATCGCCTCGTCTAGTGACAACAGCACTGGATGCCGGCGCAGCCGGGCTCGCAATATTCTGGTAAACGTGAGCCGAGCGAGACCGCCCAGCCACAGCGGCACCCGTTCCCGCAGATGCATGCCATCAAGCAAGCCGTTGATGATGTCGCTGTCCGGGTCCAAGTTGCGCAGCCTGGCGATGTTAACCACGTGGATGCCCAGTTGCTGCGCTTCGACGCCGGCCACACCCAGCAGCGTCGTCTTGCCCACCCCGCGCGGGCCAACGATCTTGATGGGCGCGAGCGGAGACCGCTCCAACTTGCCTTTGACCAAAGGCTTGGTGATCAGACGCAGTGTTTCACTGATCAGGTCCTGCTGTTCTTCCCGCCCCGCCAGATGAGGAGGCTCGGTCGCGGTCCCTGGCACAAACGGGTTTTCGACAGTCCCCATGGTTTGTATTTTACCTTCGCAACGGCTAGGGAAAACAAAAGGAACTATGCCTTCAACTTCTCGGCTTAGACTTGGAATGCGTGAGTACTTTTTTGTATCTTTCCTTGAAATAAGTGAAGAACGACGGAATCGCCGCGCGCACCCCGCCGTCCTCGCGCTCCCAAAACAAGCCCGCATCCAACAGCTGGTTGTAGATCTCAAGAGCGCCCTTGTGTTTCAAGCCGGTGCCTTCCGCCATGCAGTTACGTACTTGCCTGGGTTCTAGAGGCTGAGTCTCAGCCTCGATGGCAGCCACCGCCTTCATCGCATGCTCAAGCAAATCGGCGTTGTCGATCAGGCGAAAGATCTTGTTGTACAAAGGATTGCGTTCGTTTTGCACGGCTTGCTCAACGCTCTGTACCAAGGCCACATCCACCTCCGTACGGCCTTGGTCCTCCTTGGCCTTCCACACTTCGCTGCCCACGGCTTGGATGAAAAATGGATAGTCATCGGTCCAGCTCGCCATCAGGTCCAGCGCCTCGTCCGACACCTTGACGCCGCGGTCTGCGAACGGCTTGCTCAGGGCCTCGCGCGTCGCAGCAGGCTTCAGGTGGTTGATGTAGACGTCCTTGGCGCGGTGAATGAAGGTAGCGCCCACATGATCCAAATGCGCTTCCAGCGCCGGCGTACCCGCCAGCACCACTGCCAGCGGCCATCCGTCGTTGGCCAGGCCCTGGCTCTGCTGCAGGATCTGGCTCATCATCTCCGGGTCGTAATGCATGACCTCGTCCAGCAGCAGCAGCAGCGGGCGGAACATCAGGCGCGTCTCCATGATCTCCTCGAAGTCCTGCAGCGGCGGCTGGCCAGATTTCCATTTCATCGCCCTCTGGAGCAAATCGTACGCCCCGGCTTCGGCCTTCTGCCTGCTCAGGCCCGGGATGTTGGCCACCTTTTTCAGCAAGCCGGAAATCACATCCTTTGATTTTCTTGCCGGTACAAAATTCAGGCGTACGACATCAACCTCCTTGGGATTGGCCTCGCGCTTCACCCAAGTCAGCAGCGCCGTCTTGCCCGCTCCGCGCGGGCCGACAATCTTCAAAGGACGGGGCGCCTCGCCGCGCAAAGGACCATAGTCGCTTTCCCGCGGCCCGGTGATATCTTTCAACGCTTGCCGCAGCAAAGCTTGCTCCGGCTCCCGTCCAGCCAGATGGTCGGGTGCTGTACCCGTGCCTGGGTGGAACGGATTGCCCGAGGACTGTTCTTCAGTCATGGCCATATTTTAATCCCGCTGCGCATTGATTGCCAAGAAAAGGGAATTATTCCTGCAATTCACAGGCTTGGCCGGATGGGAGGATCGAGATCACTATCTCTTTAGCTCCCAAAGCCTGGTGCTCCATCCCTGAGATCCCTAAGCAGCTAGCCCGTCTAGGTGCAATTCAAGAAGCCAAAGGAATAATTCCCAAAACAAAAGGGAATATTTTTGCAACCTCATGAGATTGGCTTGGGTGTGCCCGCGACCTTGATTTTGGCGGAGCCTGTCAAGCTCAAGGGATAATTACCTATAAAATGTATGCCCCCTTGGACAGGCTGCCCGCTAAGGAGAGACGGCTATGACTGACAAGTTCACTATCGCCTATGTCGGCCTGGGCATCATGGGCGCCCCGGCCGCCGGCCACCTGCTGGCCGCCGGCCACCGCCTGCGCGTCTGGGCCCGGCGCCCCGAGGCCATGGAGCACCTGGTCGAGCGCGGCGCAACCGCCTGCGCAAGCGCGGCCGAGGCCGCCGACGGGGCCGACTTCGCCTTCACCAACGTCTCGGACACGCCCGACGTCGAGGAAGTCGTGCTCGGGCCCGCGGGCTATGTACAGAAGCTGCGCCCGGGCAGCGTCGTCATCGACATGAGCACCATCGCCCCGCAGGCCGCCCGGGACCTCGCCTCAGAGCTCGCAACCAAGGAGGTCGCCTTTCTCGACGCGCCGGTGTCCGGCGGGCAGGCGGGCGCCGAGGCCGGCACCCTGGCCTTCATGTGCGGCGGGGACGAGCGGGCCTTTGCGCGCGCGGCGCCGCTGTTCGAGATCATGGGCTCGAGCCACGTGCTCGTTGGCGGCAGCGGCGCGGGGCAGGTCGCCAAGTGCGTCAACCAGATCCTGATCGGCGCGGCCGTAGATGCGGTCGCTGAGGCCTTCCGCCTGGCGCGGCGGCTCGACGTCGATCCGGCCAAGGTCCGCGCGGCCATCGCCGGCGGATTTGCCGGCAGCAAGGTGCTCGAGGTCCACGCCAAGCGCATCATCGACGACAATTATGTACCCGGCTTCAAGGCCCGGCTGCACCTCAAGGACATCAAGATTGCCCTTGCGGCCGCCGCCGAATGCGGGGTCGAGGTCCCCAGCGCCGAGGTGTTCCGTACGCGCCTCGAGCAAGTGATCGCCGCCGGACACGCTGAGGATGATTCCTCGGTCGCGGCCAAGGCCCTCGCTGCCTGAGATCGCTCATGACCGCTTTGCTGTACCGCGACGACGCCTACCTGAAGACCTGCCAGGCCAAGGTCCTGCGCGCCGGTGAAGGGCGCATCGTCCTCGACCGCACCGTGTTCTTCGCCGCCAGCGGCGGGCAGCCCGGCGACCGCGGCCGGCTGCACTGCGGCGAGCTCGAGCTGCAGGTCGACGACACCGTGCACGACACCGAGGACACCGGCAGCGTGTGCCACCTCATCGCCGCCGGCGAGGCGCCGGCGGTCGGGACCGATGTCATCGCCTCGCTGGACTGGGAGCGCCGCTATCTGCTGATGCGCACCCACACCGCCTTGCACCTGCTGTGCGCTGCCGTCGGCGTGCCGGTAACCGGCGGGCGGATCGAAGCGGGCAACGGCCGGCTCGACTTCGATATGCCCGACCCGCCCGACCGCGAGGCCATCGCCGCGCGCCTCGACGAGTTCGTCGCGCGCGACGCGCCCATCGCGACGAAGTGGATCGACTGGGAGGAGCTGGACCAGCGTCCCGAGCTGGTGCGCGGGGTGCACCTGCCGCCGCGCGGTACCGGCCGGGTCTCGCTGATCGACATCGAGGGCATCGATGTACAGGCCTGCGGCGGCACCCACGTCAAATCGACCGCCGAGGTCGGCAAGATCGAGCTGGGCAAGGTCGAGAAGAAGGGCCGCAACAACCGCCGCTTCGCCGTGCGGCTGGCCGATGCCTGAGCGCCCGCCGGCCGCGGCGCTGCTCATCATCGGCAACGAGATCCTCTCGGGCCGCACTCGCGACTGCAACCTGCAGGAGCTCGCCGGGACCCTGCGCGGCCGCGGCATCCAGGTGCGCGAGGCGCGCGTCGTACGCGACGAGCAGGACGCCGTGGTGGCCGCGCTCAACGAGCTGCGCCGTACCTACGGCCTGGTGTTCACCTCCGGCGGCATCGGCCCGACCCATGACGACATCACCACCGCCTGCGTCGCGGCGGCCTTCGGCGTCGAGGTGGTCCGCGACCCGCAGGCCGAGGCCGGGCTGCGCGAGCACTATACATCCCGGCGGCAGGAAGCGACCGCCGCGCGGCTGACCATGGCTGACGTCCCCGCCGGCGCCGAGCTGGTCTATTGCCCGACGACCCCGGCGCCGGGCTTTCGCATGGAGAACGTCTACGTCTTCGCCGGCGTCCCCCGCATCTTCGCCGGCATGGTCGCCGCCGTGCGGGATAAGCTCGCCGCCGGCCCGGCGGTGCTGTCGCGCGCGATCACCGTGGACATCGGCGAGAGCGAGGTCGCCGCCGAGCTGGCCGCGGTCCAGGAGCGCCACCCCCGGCTCGAGCTCGGCAGCTACCCGCAGGAAAAGGACGGCCGCTACTACAGCGAGCTGGTGTGCAGCGGGGATGATGAGGCCGCCATCGCCGCGGCCCTCAGCGAGCTCACCGCCGCCCTGGACCGGCGCGCGATCAAGTGGAGCGCGCTGCCCTAGCCGGGACCCTCCCGCCGCCCGCTCCGCCATTCCGCCGCCCGCCGGGCCCGCCTCTGGCGGACCCCGGCATGGCCGGTTTGGCTCCGAGGGGCGATTCGTGCTATAATACGCAGTTCCCGGAGGGGTACCCAAGTGGTCAACGGGATCTGGCTGTAAACCAGACGGCTTAGCCTTCGTAGGTTCGAATCCTACTCCCTCCACCGGCGCGAAACCAAGGTGAAGACAATGTACGGCATGCAGCGACCGCACGCGTATGAGCTCGGCGGGTGTAGCTCAATGGTAGAGCAGAAGCCTTCCAAGCTTATGATGAGGGTTCGATTCCCTTCACCCGCTCCCGCTTGCGCGGCGGCGAAGTAGCAGCCGCATACCGCTTCCGCCGCTGACGGCCCCGCAATACCTACGTCCCCAACCAACTGACCAGGAGGAACATCCAACATGGCTAAAGAAAAATTCGAGCGTTCCAAGCCGCACGTCAATGTCGGCACCATCGGCCACGTCGACCATGGCAAGACGACGCTGACGGCCGCCCTGACCCGGGTGCTCGCCGAGCAATTCGGCGGCGAGGCCCGCGCCTTCGAGCAGATCGACAACGCGCCTGAGGAGCGCCAGCGCGGCATCACCATCAGCACCTCGCACGTCGAGTACGAGACCGAGAAGCGCCACTACGCCCACGTCGACTGCCCTGGCCACTCCGACTACATCAAGAACATGATCACCGGCGCCGCCCAGATGGACGCGGCCATCCTGGTGGTCACCGCCACCGACGGCGCCATGCCGCAGACGCGCGAGCACATCCTGCTGGCGCGGCAGGTCGGCGTCCCCCGCATGGTCGTCTTTCTCAACAAGGCCGACCAGGTCGATGACAAGGAGATGCTGGACCTGGTCGAGGAGGAGCTGCGCGAGATCCTGACCGCGGCCGAATACGACGGCGCCAACACCCCGATCATCGTCGGCAGCGCCCTGCAGGCGCTCGAGGGCAAGGACGGCGACCTGGCCAAGGGAGCCATCATCAAGCTGGCCGAGGCGCTGGACACCTATATAGAAGAGCCCAAGCGGGACCTGGACAAGGACTTCCTGATGCCGATCGAGGACGTGTTCACCATCGAGGGCCGCGGCACCGTGTGCACCGGCCGCATCGAGACCGGCGTGCTCAAGGTCAATGAAGAGGTCGAGCTCGTCGGCCTGCGCGAGACCGCCAAGACCACCTGCACCGGCGTCGAGATGTTCAAGAAAATCCTCGACAGCGGCCAGGCGGGCGACAACGTCGGCGTGCTGCTGCGCGGCACCAAGCGCGAGGAGGTCCAGCGCGGCCAGGTCCTGGCCAAGCCGGGCTCGATCACGCCGCACACAGAGTTCGAGTGCGCGGTCTACGTCCTGACCAAGGACGAGGGCGGGCGCAACAAGCCGTTCGTCTCGGGCTACTCGCCGCAGTTCTACTTCCGCACCACCGACGTGACCGGCGAGATCGAACTGCCCAAGGGCGTCGAGCTGGTCAACCCCGGCGACAACGTCTCGTTCAAGGTCAAGCTGCTCAAGGAGATCGCCTTGGACAGCGGCGTGCGCTTCGCGGTGCGCGAAGGCGGCCGCACGGTTGGCTCGGGCACGGTCTCGAAAATCATCAAGTAGCGGAGGTTGAGAGATCTGGACGCGTGGGCCAATAGCTCAACTGGTAGAGCAGCGGTCTCCAAAACCGCAGGTTGGGGGTTCGAGTCCCTCTTGGCTCGCCCTGGGCCAGGAGAGTTGGCGGAGCTATGACCTCGGCGGACAAGGCCAAGGCCATGCTGGCGCTGGCGATAGCGCTGGCGGGCATCTATTTCAGCCTGCTGCAGCTGAGCCAGGCGCAGGTCGGCGTACGGGCGGTGATCTTCTTCGGCTCGCTCGGGCTCGCGTCCGCCATCATGTACTTCTCGGATCCGGGCAAGCGCTTCGCGGTCTACGTCCAGGGATCGCTGTCGGAGCTGCGCAAGGTGGTCTGGCCCCAGCGGGACGAGGTGGTCAAGATGTCCGGCATCGTCATCGTCTTCGTGGCGCTGGTCGCGGTTTTCCTGTATCTGGTGGATTCGCTGCTGTCGTGGCTGCTGAGTTTTCTGGCCCTGTAGGTAGGAAGTGAACGTGAACTGGTACTGCGTGCAGGTCAAGGCCAATCGCGAGAAGAGCTTCCGCCAGACGCTGGAGCAGCGCATCGCGGAGGCCTGCGAGAAGGAGCCCGAGGTCAAGGGCCTGTTCGGCGAGATCTTCAGCCCGGCCGAGCAGGTGGTCGAGATGAAGAACAAGAAGCAGCGGGTCTCGAAGCGGGTGTTCTTCCCGAACTACATCTTCATCGAGATGGAGATGACCCACAAGACCTGGTACATCATCAACCAGCTGAGCATGACGCGCGGCTTCGTCGGCGACACCAACACCCGCGACGGCCGCGTTGCCGCGGTCAGCGTCGACGAGGAGTCCTGGCTGCCGCCGCAGCCGATCAGCATCTCGGAGATCGAGCGCATCCGCTCGCGCGTCGACGAGGGCATGGAGAAGCCCAAGCCGAAGGTGATGTTCGAGATCGGCGAGGCGGTGCGCATCAACGACGGCCCGTTCACCAATTTCAGCGGCACGGTCAATGACATCAACTACGACACCAGCCGCATCAGCGTCTCGGTCAATGTCTTCAACCGGCCGACCGACATCCAGCTCGACTTCGAGCAAGTGGAGAAGATGTGATGGCGAAGCCCGGCGCAGCCAAGCAGGAAGACAAGACCATCAAGCTGCAGATCCCCGCGGGCCAGGCCAAGGCCGACCCGCCGGTGGGCCCGGCCCTGGGGCAGCACGGCGTCAACATCGGCGAGTTCATCAAGCGCTTCAACAGCGACACTTCGCGCCAGGAGGCGGGGCTGCTGCTGCCGGTGGTGATCACGGTCAAGCCCGACCGCAGCTTCAGCTATCAGATCAAGAAGCCGCCGGTCCCGGTCTTGATCAAGAAAGCGCTGGGCATCGACAAGGGCAGCGGCAAGCCGCATCTGGACAAGGTGGGCAAGCTGAGCCAGGAGCAGCTGCGCGAGATCGCGACGACCAAGCTCGAGGAGCTGAACACCGAGGACGTCGAGCAGGCGATGCTGATCGTCGCGGGCACGGCGCGCAGCATGGGCGTGGAGGTCGCATCCTGATGGCGAAGGAGAGCAAGCGCCTGCGCGAGCTGCGCAAGGACGCGCCGGCGGACCAGCTGGAGCTGGCCGCGGCGATCGCGCGCGTCAAGGGCGCCGCGACGGCGAAGTTCGACGAATCGATCGAGGTGGCGGTGCGGCTGGGCGTCGACCCGCGCAAGTCGGACCAGGCGGTCCGCGGCGTGGTGGCGATGCCGGCGGGCACCGGCAAGGAGGTCAAGGTCGCGGTTTTGTGCCAGGCTGACAAGCAGGACGCGGCCAAGGAGGCCGGCGCCGACATTGTTGGCTTCGAGGACCTGCTCGAGAAGATCGGCAAGGGCGAGCTCGGCTTCGACGTGCTCATCGCCGAGCCGACGGTGATGCCGAAGCTCGGCAAGCACGGCAAGGTGCTGGGCCCGAAGGGCTTGATGCCGAATCCGAAGCAGGGCACGGTAACCGCCGACGTGGCCAAGGCGGTCAAGCAGGCCAAGGCCGGCCAGGTCACCTACCGCACCGAGAAGGCGGGCATCGTCCATGCGGCGATCGGCCGCGCTTCGTTCGCGGAAGCCGATCTCGAGAGCAATTTCCATGCGCTGATGCGCGCGCTCAAGCAGTCCAAGCCGGCTGCGGCCAAGGGCCAGTACCTGGTGAGCGCGAGCTTGTCCTCTTCCATGGGCCCGGCGGTGCAAGTCGACGTGGCGCCGCTGCGATGAACGCTGATACCGCCGCTCCGCGCCTGAGCGTCCAGCGTCGCCGCAAGGAGGCCATGCGCGAATTGTTCGAGCAGGACTGCAGCCAGGCCGAGGGCGTGTTCGTCGCGGCCTACGCGGGCCTGGACGTCGCCGAGATCATGGCGCTGCGCCGCGGCGCGCGCCAGGCCGACTGCCGCATCCGGGTGGTCAAGAACACGGTCGCCAAGCGGGTGCTGGCTGCGGACGAGCGCTTCGCCGCGCTGGCCGGCAGCCTGAAGGGCCCGTTGCTGTACGGCAGCGGATCGGCGCCGGCGGTCGCTAAATTGCTGCGCGATTTCGCCAAGGACCACGACCATCTCAAGATCGTCGCCGGCGCGGTCGACGGCCAGCTGCTCGACGAGGAGCAAGTGGGCCGGTTCGCGAGCCTGCCGAGCAAGGAGCAGCTGTACGGCATCGTCGCCGGCACCTTGAACGCGCCCATCGTCAAGCTGGCGCGCACTCTCGCCGAAGTCCCCAGCGCCCTGGCGCGCGCCCTGGCCGCGGTCCGCGACGGCAAGCCTTCCTGATTCATCCCATCCCACCCTTAATATAAGGAGCAGAACCATGAACAAGCAAGAAATTCTCGACTCGATCGCCGGCATGTCGGTCCTGGAGCTGTCCGAGCTGGTCTCGGCCATCGAGGAGAAGTTCAACGTCTCGGCCGCCGCGCCGGCCGCCGTCGCCGCGGCGCCCGCCGCGAGCGATGCGCCGGCCGCCGCTGAGCAGACCGAGTTCGAGGTCGTACTGACCGCTGCGGGCGAGTCCAAGATCAACGTGATCAAGGCCATCCGCGCGATCACCGGCCTGGGCCTCAAGGAGTCCAAGGACATGGCCAGCGAGACGCCCAAGACAGTCAAGGAGAAGGTCTCCAAGGAGGAGGCCGAGGAAATCGCCAAGAAGCTTACCGAAGCAGGCGCGACCTGCGAGATCAAGTAAGCGCCCAGCAGCGCCCGCCTGCGCGCATGGCCGGTGGCCGTGCGCGGCTCCTCCATGCTTGCATGCCCTCCTAACCTCGCCGACCCGAGCCCATCATGAGCCTCAACTTCACGCAAAAGCGCCGTCCGCGCGCCTCCTTCGGCAGCCATCCCATCGGCGCCGAGATCCCCTATCTGCTGCAGATGCAGAAAAACCTCTATGCGCGCTTCTTGCAGAAGGACGTCCCGCGGGACAAGCGCGAGGACTACGGCCTGCAGAAGGAGTTCAAGCGCCGGTTCCCGATCGAGAGCAACAACGGCCTGGTCGAGATGACCTTCCACGGCTACGAGCTGGAGGACCCGCTGTTCTCGGTGCGCGAGTGCCGCCAGCGCAACCTCAGCTACAACGCCAAGATCAAGGTGCACTTCAAGCTGCACATCCGCTCGCGCGAGGACCGCAGCAAGATCAAGGAGATCCGCGAGGAGAAGGGCGTCTACATGGGCGAGATCCCGCTGATGACGGACAACGGCTCGTTCATCATCAACGGCACCGAGAAGGTGATCGTCTCGCAGCTGCACCGGGCGCCGGGGGTGTACTTCACCCGCGGCGACACGCGGCAGCAGCAGAGCGGCCGCATCGGCCTGCTGGCGCGCATCATCCCGAGCAACGGCAGCTGGCTGGACCTGGAGTTCGATTCCAAGGGGCACTTGTACTTCCGCATCGACAAGCGGCGCAAGATGTACGTCACCTTGCTGCTGCGGGCGCTGGGCTATGAGAACAGCGACATCATCAAGGAGTTCTACGACAGCGATACCTTCATCCTGGGCACGCCGCCGAAGGGCGCCGACGCTGCGGGACAGGAGATCAACGACTACATGCTCGACCCGCACCTGCTCAAGGGCATGTCGCTGCCGTTCGACCTGGCCAAGCCCGGCGGCGGCGTCATCGTCAAGGCGGGCGCCCGCATCAAGCAGAGCGACCTGAACAAGCTGCGCGAGCATAACCTGACGGTGCGCAAGGTGTCGGACGAGTACATCGTCGACGGCAAGGACCAGAACGCCTCGCGGCGCGCCTGGGAGGAGATCGTCGACCCGCAGACCGGCGAGGTGCTGGTCCAGGTCAACGAGCGCATCGACCACAGCACGCTGGCGCGGCTGCGCAAGTGCGGCATCAAGGAGCTGCGCACCATCTTCACGAACACCTACGACTGCCACTCGAACATCTCGACGACGCTGCGCTGGCAGGAGCACGAGTTCCCGTGCAACAGCATCGACAAGGCGCGGGAGATCATCTTCAAGCATTTGCGTCCGGGCGATCCGACCAAGCCGCCCGAGGTGATCGCGAAGGCTTTCAACACCACTTTCTTCGATCCGGACCGCTTCAACATGTCGCGGGTGGGCCGCATGAAGATCAACGAGCGCCTGGGCGAGCACGTCGAGGTGCGCCCGACCCGCCTGCCGGCGCACGAGCACAAGCCGCGGCCGGCGCTGGAATGGTGCGTGCTGGTCCAGCGCAACCAGAAAGTGCGGCTGATGCCGAAATACGACCAGCTGCGGGAGGAGATCGATCCGGAGCAGCTGTCCAACGAGATGCTGCGGCTGACGCTGCGCGACATCAAGGACGACGGCCCGCGGGTGGTGTCCTGGCACCTGACCGAGGAAGAGGCCGAGAAGCTGGCCAAGCGCCTGTCCAAGATCGGCATGGCGGCCTCGGTGCGCGAGCAGAACGTACTGTCGCGGCAGGACATCGTCAACACCATCAAGATGCTGATCAGCCTGGTCAACCGCCGCGGCCAGACCGACGACATCGACAGCCTGGGCAATCGCCGCATCCGCATGGTGGGCGAGTTCATCCAGCAGTCGTACGAGAACGGCCTCAAGCGTTTTCACCGCGCGATCATGGATCGCATGCAGTCGGTCGACAGCGACAACCTCAAGCCCTCGGACCTGGCCAACGCCAAGACCATCGGCCAGACCGTGCGGGAGTTCTTCAACTCCGACCAGCTGTCGCAGTTCATGGACCAGACCAATCCGCTGGCGGAGATCACGCACAAGCGGCGGGTATCGGCGCTGGGCACCGGCGGCCTGCAGCGCGACCGCGCCGGCTTCGAGGTCCGCGACGTGCATCCGACCCACTATGGCCGGCTGTGTCCGATCGAGACCCCGGAGGGCGCGAACATCGGCCTGATCAATTCCTTCGCCTTGTTCGCGAACACCAACGAGTACGGCTTCATCACGACGCCGTATCTGGTGGTCGCCAAAGGCCGCGTCACCGAGGACATCGCCTGGCTGAGCTCGGCGGACGAGGCCGGGCACTACATCGCCCAGGCCAACTCGCAGGTCAAGGGCAAGGGCCAGTTCGTCGACGAGCGGGTGACCTGCCGGCGCGACGGCGAGTTCACCACGGCCAAGCCCGAGGACATCTCCTACATGGACCTGGTGCCCTCGCAGATCGCCTCGGTCGCGGCCTCGTTGATTCCGTTCCTCGAGCACGACGATTCCAACCGCGCGCTCATGGGCTCGAACATGCAGCGCCAGGCGGTCCCGAGCCTGCGGCCGCAAAAGCCGCTGGTAGGGACCGGCATCGAGGCCAAGGTCTCGGCCGACTCCGGCCATGCGGTCCAGGCACTGCGCTCGGGCGTGATCGACTTCGTCGACGCGGCGCGCATCGTGGTGCGCACCGACGAGGCGGGCGAGGACGACTTCGGGGTCGACATCTACAACCTGACCAAGCACATGCGGTCGAACCAGAACACGACCATCAACCAGCGTCCGATCGTGCGGGCGGGCGACAAGGTCGAGGCCGGCGACACCATCGCCGACAGCTCGGCCTCCGACAACGGCGAATTGGCGCTGGGGCAGAACGTGCTGGTGGCCTTCATGCCGTGGTATGGCTACAACTTCGAGGACTCGATCCTGGTGTCCGAGAAGATGGTCATCGACGACCGCTTCACTTCGGTGCACATCGAAGAGCATGTGTGCAAGGCGCGCGACACGCGCAACGGGCCCGAGAAGATCACGCGCGACATCCCCAACCAGGCGGATCCGGCGCTGGCCTATCTGGACGAGGCGGGCATCATCCAGGTCGGGACCGAGGTCGAGCCGGGCGACATCCTGGTCGGCAAGATCACTCCGAAAGTCGAATCGCAGCAAACGCCGGAAGAGCGGCTGCTGCGCGCCATCTTCGGCAACAAGGGCGACGACGTCAAGGACACTTCCCTGAAGATGTCGCTGGGCAGCCGCAGTACGGTGGTGGACGTCAAGGTGTTCACGGCCAATGCGGCCGAGCGCGATTCGCGGGCGCTGGCGATTATCCGTCAGGAGCTTGATGCGCTCAAGAAGGACCAAGACGACAAGATGAAGATCTACGTCGAGAACTCGGACTACGAGCGCGCCAAGATCGCGGTCGGCCAGCCGCTCTCCAAGGCGGTCAAGGGCCTCAAGTCGGGCGCCAAGGTCACCAAGACCTGGTGGAACAAGGCCAGCGAGGAGGACAAGAAGAAGCTGTCGCTCAAGAACGAGAGTGCGCAGCGCGCCCTCGAGGCGATCGACGCGCGCATCGCCAAGCTGCAAAAGACCCTGGAAGAGGAGTACCGCACGCAGAAGCGCAAGCTCGAGAAGAACGACGAGCTGCAGGCGGGCGTGAACAAGGCGATCAAGGTGTACCTGGCGACCAAGCGCCGTCTCAACGTCGGCGACAAGATGGCGGGCCGCCACGGCAACAAGGGCGTGGTCTCGCGCATCGTCCCGGTCGAGGACATGCCGTACCTGGCGGACGGCACGCCGGTCGACATCGTGCTCAACCCCTTGGGCGTGCCCTCGCGCATGAACATCGGGCAGATTCTGGAGACGCATCTGGGCCTGGCGGCCAAGGAGCTGGGCGCGCAGATCGAGGCGCAGCTGGTGAAGGAGCGGGCCAAGGCGGTCAAGGAGCTGCGGGCGTTCCTGCCGAAGATCTACGCGCGCAAGAAGATGGCGCAGCCGCTCGACCTCAAGAGCTACAGCGACGACGAGTTGATTGCCATGGCGCGCAACCTGTGCGATGGAGTGCCGTTCGCGACCCCGATCTTCGACGGCGCGGCCGAGAGCGACATCATCTCGATGCTGGAGCTCGCGAAGCTGCCGGCGACGGGCCAGCGGCAGCTGTTCGATGGCCGTACGGGCGAGCCCTACGACCGGCCGGTCACGGTGGGCTACAAGTACATGTTCAAGCTGCATCACCTGGTGGACGAGAAGATGCATGCGCGCTCGACCGGATCATACTCGCTGGTCACCCAGCAGCCGCTGGGCGGCAAGGCGCATGGCGGCGGCCAGCGGCTGGGCGAGATGGAAGTCTGGGCGCTGGAGGCCTACGGCGCGGCCTACACATTGTGGGAGATGCTCACGGTCAAGTCGGACGACCGGCAGGGCCGCAACAAGATCTACGAGTCGATCACCAAGGGCGACGTCAACCTTGAGCCGGGGACGCCGGAGTCCTTCAAGGTGCTCAAGAGCGAATTGCGCGCCCTGTGCATTGATTTCGAGGAGGAATAGGACATGGAAGAAAACACCCTGCCTTCGCTTGCGGACCACGTTGCGTCGTCGTCCGCGGCCTCCGCCTTTCCCTTCTATCCGAACCAGGGCCAGCAGAGCCGCAACAGCGTCAGCGGCGTGCGCCTGGCCTTGGCGTCGCCGTCCAAGATCAAGGAATGGTCCAGCGGCGAGGTCAAGAAGCCGGAGACCATCAACTACCGCACCCACAAGCCGGAGCGGGACGGTCTGTTCTGCTCGGTCATCTTCGGTCCGGAGCGCGACTACGAGTGCCTGTGCGGCAAGTACAAGGCGGTGCGCTTCGAGGGCATCATCTGCGAGAAGTGCCATGTCGAGGTGGTCAAGTCCTCGGTCCGCCGCGAGCGCATGGGGCACATCGAGCTGGCCTGTCCGGTCGCGCACATCTGGTTCGTCAAGTCCTTGCCGTCGCGCATCAGCGTGGTGCTGGGCATGAAGCAGCGCGACGTCGAGGGCGTGATGTACTTCGAGAAGTACGTGGTCCTCGATCCCGGGCGCTCGCCCTATCAAAAGGGCGACTTGCTGACCTTGCAGGAGTACCGCGAGCACGTCGAGAACCATCCGGACACTGGCTTGCAGGTGGTGATCGGCGCCGAGGGCCTGCGGGACCTGTTCGGCGAGATCGACCTGGAGGACGAGGTCGCCGACCTGAAGGCCAAGCTGGCGGCGACGCGGGCGGTCACCAAGCAGAAGGAGCTGTCGCGGCGCCTGAAGGTCCTGGACCAATTCCTGCGCAACAACATCCGGCCGGAGTGGATGATTCTCGAGAACCTGCCGGTGCTGCCGCCGGGGCTGCGCCCGCTGGTTGCGCTCGAAGGGGACCGCTTCACTTCCTCGGACTTGAACGACCTGTACCGGCGCATCATCAACCGCAACAATCGTCTCAAGAAGGTCCTGGAGCTGCATGCTCCCGAGATCATCGTCAACAATGAGAAGCGCATGCTGCAAGAGGCGGTCGACGACCTGATCGACGGCAGCCGCCGCACCCGGGTCAAGGGCGCGGCCGGCGGCCGGCTCAAGTCGCTGACCGACGTCGTCAAGGGCAAGACCGGCCGGTTCCGCCAGAACCTGCTGGGCAAGCGCGTCGACTTCAGCGGCCGGACCGTGATCGTGGTCGGGCCCGAGCTCAAGCTGCATCAGTGCGGCCTGCCGAAGGAGATGGCGGTGGAGCTGTTCAAGCCGTGGGTATACAACCTGCTGGAGAAGCGCGGCCATGTGACCAATCTGCGCCAGGCGCGCCGGATGGTCGAAGAGCGCAGCCCGGAGATCTGGGACTGCCTGGAGGACGCGATCCGGCAGCATCCGGTGCTGCTGAACCGGGCGCCGACGCTGCACCGGCTGGGGATCCAGGCCTTTGAGCCGGTATTGATCGAGGGCCGCGCGATCCAGCTGCATCCGCTGGTCTGCGTAGCGTTCAACGCCGACTTCGACGGCGACCAGATGGCGGTGCATGTGCCCCTGAGCGTCGAGGCGCAGGCCGAGGCGCGGGTACTGATGCTGTCTTCGAACAACATGCTGTCTTCGGCCAACGGCGAGCCGGTGATCCTGCCGTCGCAGGACATCGTGCTGGGCCTGAATTACCTGACGCGCGAGGAGAACGGCCGTCGCGGCGAGGGCATGGCCTTCGCCAACGCCGAGGAGGCTGCCCGCGCCTACCAATCCAATGCGGTCGACCTGCATGCGAAGTGCAAGGTGCGCATCACGCCGAAGTTCCGCAATGAGGACGGCGCGGTCGAGAACATGCCGGCGAAGATCATCGACACCACGGTGGGCCGGGCGATCATGTCGATGAGCATGCCGCCGGGCATCAGCCTGGAGCAGTTCAACCGGCCGCTGAAGAAGGGCGACCTGGCGCAGCTGGTGAACGCATGCATCCGCAGCTGCGACCAGCGGGCGACGGCGATCTTCGCCGACGACCTGATGCGGCTGGGCTTCAAGTACTCGACCCGGGCGGGCATTTCGATCTCCATCGCCGACGTGGTCAAGGCGCCGGCGAAAGAGAGCATCATCGACGCGGCCAACGAGAAGGTCAACGCCATCCAGCGCGATTACGAGCAGGGGGTGCTGTCCCAGGACGAGCACAAGAACAAGATCAGCGAGGAATGGAAGCATGCCAAGCTCGACGTCGAGCGCTCGCTGATGGATTACTTCAACAACGAGCCGGCCTACAAGGTCGACGCCAAGGGCCAGCGGGTGCCGGTCAAGGACGACGAGGGCCGCGAATTGAAGAATCCTTCATCGAACTCCATCTACATGATGGTTGATTCCGGCGCGCGGGGCTCGCGCGACCAGCTGATGCAGCTGGCGGGCATGCGCGGGCAGATGGTCAAGCCGGACGGCTCGATCATTCCGACGCCGGTCATCGCGAACTTCCGCGAGGGCATGAACATCCTGCAGTACTTCATCACGACCCACGGCGGCCGCAAGGGCTTGACGGACACGGCGCTGAAGACGGCGAACTCCGGCTACTTGACCCGGCGGCTGGTCGACGTCACCCAGCATCTGGTGGTGATCGAGGACGACTGCCAGACGGCAGAGGGCATCGCCCTGCGGCAGGAGAGCTATTCCTCCGGCGTTACGGTTTCGCTGGGCACCCGCGCCCTGGGCCGGGTGCTGGCGCAGCCGGTCAAGGACCCGCGCAGCGGCAAGGAGCTGATGGCGACGGGTACCGAGATCGACGAGCGCATGGCCGACATGCTCGATGAGAACAAGATCAGCGAGATCCAAGTGCGCAGTCCGGTCACCTGCGAATCGCAGTCCGGCCTGTGCGTGAAGTGCTACGGCCGCGACCTGGGCCGGGGCCGCACGGTCCAAAAGGGCGAGGCGGTCGGCGTGATCGCGGCGCAGTCCATCGGCGAGCCGGGCACGCAGCTGACCTTGCGCACTTTCCACACGGGCGGGGTATCGAAGAAAGCGCGGGAACGCCGCCATGTGGTCAAGGACCACGGCGTCGCGAAGCTGGTCGCGAGCTTCGATCAGATCCGCACGATCAAGGACAGCAACGGCGAGGAGATCGTGGTCTCGAACAGCGGCGAGGTCGCGATTCTCGACGAGCACAGCCATGAGCTGGACGTCTTCGAGATCCCGTACGGCGCCAAGCTGTTCGTCAAGAACGGCGACGCGGTCAAGGCGAAGCAGGCGATCAGCGAGCAGGATCCCTATCACAAGCCCGAGATCAGCTTGCACGACGGCTATGTGCGCCTGGAGAACATGGGCCCTGAGATCCTGCTGGAGAACCGCGACCGCCGCACGGGCAAGGTCACCTACAAGGTCGACACCAGCCGCATGACGGCGAAGAAGGAAGACGAGCCCGGCGGCCGCTCCGCGTCCCGCAGCGGCAAGTCCTCCAAGGCCAAGAAAGAGGAGAACAAGCCGCAGATCAAGCTGGTGCGGCGCTTCCTCGACGATCCGGAGAAAGAGGATCCGATCTACACGGACAAGGACAACGGCATCGTCTACAGCATCTTCCTCGAGCATGACACCACGGTGCTGGTCCAGAACGGCCAGAAAGTGAGCAAGGGCGACTGCGTGGCTTTGGTCCCGCAGAAGGACGTGTCCTCGGACATCACGCGCGGCCTGCCGCGGGTGGTGGAGCTGTTCGAGGCGCGCTCGCCGAAGAAGCCGGGCATCATGGCGCAGGCGGACGGCAAGATTTTCTTCCGCCGGCTGGTGCGCAGCAAGGAATTGTGGGAGATCGTCGATGCGGACGGCCATGTCCATGAGCACTACGTCCCGGCGGGCCAGGCGCGGATCATCCACAGCGGCGACGAGGTCCAGCAGGGGCAGCTGCTGTTCGACGGCGAAGAGGACCCGCGCGAGATTCTGAGCCTGCGCGGCAAGAAGGCCTTGACGCAGCACATCGTCCATGAGATCCAGAGCGTCTACAACTCCGAGGCGGTCAGCATCAACGACAAGCACATCGAGGTGATCATCCACCAGATGCTGCAGCGCGTTGAGATCACCGACGGCGGCGACTCCAGCTTCATCAAGGACGAGCAGGTCAGCCGCGCCCGCGTGCGGCAGGCCAATGAGGAGCTGCGCGTGGCCAAGAAGAAGCCGGCGATTTACCGTCCGCTGCTGCTGGGGATCACCAAGGCGGCGCTCAAGACCGATTCGGTGATTTCAGCCGCATCGTTCCAGGAGACCACCAAGGTGTTGACCGAAGCGGCGCTCAGCTGCGTGCGGGACGAGCTGCAGGGCCTGAAGGAGAGCGTGATCGTCGGCAAGTTGATTCCGGCGGGCACGGGCTTGCTGTACTACAAGCAGCAGGAGCGCGAGCGCATGCTGATGGAAGAGCGCATGGCGAGCCTGCGCGGCTTGGAAGCGCAGCAAGAGGCCGAGGGCGAGGAAGAGGACGCGCCCGACGCCGCGGCCAGCTGAGAGCGGGCTAGGCGTCGTCAGGCTGGCGGACGCGGGACGTCCGCCGCCGCCGCTGGTCCGAGAGGCTGAAGGCCAGCTGCATGGCGACGTAGCCGACGATCATCATGAAGCTCGACAGGAACAGCGAGCCGATCAGCACATACTTGAGGCCGCCGGCGATGTTCATCCAGATGCTGCCGGTCGCGACCGCTTGCTCGACCGAGACGAAATTGGCATAGAAGAACTCGCCGATGCGGTACTCGAGGTAGATGATCGGGGGCAGGGTGATGGGATTGGACACCCACACCAGGAAAATGGCGATGGCAAGGTTGCCGCGCAGCAGCCAGCAGAACAAGAAGGCGGGCAGCATCTGGAAGGGCATGGGCACGAAGGCCAGGAACATGCCGATGGCGGTCCCGCGGGTGGCGGTGCTGCGGTTCCACTGGACCAGTTCCGAGTGCAAAAAGCGCGCGAGCAGGGTCTTGCCGCTGGGCGGATGCAGGCGCCGCATCTGCAGCGAATGGTATTTGAGCCAGCGAATCACCTGGATTTTGGGCGGAAGGCGGTGATGACGGCGGGATCGGTCTCGAGGCGGGGCCCGCCGAGCAGGTCGATGCAGTAGGGCACGGCGGCGAAGACGCCATCGAGGGTCTGCGCGATGGCGCGCGGCTGGCCGGGCAGGTTGATGATGAGGCTTTGTCCGCGGATGGCGGCCACCTGCCGCGAGAGGATGGCGGTGGGCACGTATTGGAGGCTGACGGCGCGCATTTGCTCGCCGAAGCCCTCGAGGGTGCGCTCGCAGACCGCGAGGGTCGCGTCCGGAGTGACGTCGCGCGGCGCGGGCCCGGTCCCGCCGGTGGTGAGCACGAGGCAGCATCCTTTCTCATCGACCAGCGCGCGCAGCGCATCCTCGATCTGCGGCCGTTCATCAGGGACGAGCATGGCGTGCTCCTGCCAGGGCGAGGCGAGCGCCTTGCTGAGCCAGGCGCGCAGGCCGGGGATGCCCTTGTCATCATAGGTACCCTGGCTGGCGCGGTCGGACACCGCCAGCAGGCCGATCTGAGCGGGCGCGGCGTTCATCGTTCGAGCACGAAGCGCAGCTGGCCGTCGCTCCCTGCTTCGTTCAGCAGCAGCCGGTAGCCGGCCAGCTCAGCGAAAGCGGGGATGTCCTTGCGGCTGGATGGATCGGTGGCGATGACCAGCAGCCGCTGGCCCGGCTCGAGCGCGGCCAGGGCTTTTTTGGTGCGCAGGACCACCAGCGGGCACTTCAGGCCGGACAGGTCGGCGGTCGCATCGGGCGCGGAATCGCTGGCTGAACTCTCCTCCATCATCTCAATTATAGAACGCAACGGGGCCAATAAGGTAAAATTATCGGCCAAATTATGAACAAGGCGAAAGAATTATCAATGCGGTTGCGGGGCCTGGCGGTGGCCGGTGCGGCTGTCTTGGCTTTGGGATCAAGCGCGGCAGCGGGAGCGAACACCATGGTGGTGATGGAAACTAGCAAGGGTGTGATTGAGATCGAGCTCTTCGACGAGAAGGCGCCGAAGACCGTCGCGAACTTCCTCAAATACGTCGAAGCCGGCTTTTACGAGGAGACGATTTTCCATCGCATCATCGCGAACTTCATGGTCCAAGGCGGCGGCTACACCGCCGATGGCCGCGAGCGCCGGCGCACGATTCTCTCCCTGGACTACACGCCGATCGAGAACGAATCGGGCAACGGCGAGAAGAACATGCGCGGGACCCTGGCGATGGCGCGCACGCAAGACCCGCACAGCGCTTCCTCGCAGTTCTTCATCAATCTGGTGGACAATGGCTTCTTGAACAAGGCGGAAGCGCAGGATGGCTGGGGCTACGCGGTCTTCGGCCGGGTGGTATCGGGCATGGCGCATGTCGATGCGATGGCCAAGATCAAGACCGACCGGTCCGACAAGCCGGTCGAGGACATTACGATCATCAAGGCCTACGTCAAGCAATAGGCCTTATTGAAGCCGTTGCATTTCGTCGCTGACGTCCATCTGGAGGACGGACGGCCCGAAACTTGGAAAAACTTCTTCGCCTATCTAGCGGGCCCGGCGCGCGCCTGCGAAGGGCTGTACCTGCTCGGCGACGTGTTCCATGCCTGGCTCGGCGACGACGATCGCCGGCCGTTGGCGCAGCAGAGCTGCGAGGCTCTGAAAGCGGTGGCGGACGCCGGCGTCAAGATTGGCCTGCTGTGGGGCAACCACGATTTCATGCTGGGGAAGGCCTTCGCGCGGCGCTGCGGCGCGGAGCTGCTGGGCGAGCAAACGGCGATCGAGCACCATGGCTTGCGCGTGCTGCTGCTGCATGGGGATGTCCTATGCGCCGATGCGGACTCCTACTTGCGCGCGCGCCGGCGCATGCTTCATCCGTTCAGCAAGCTGTGCATGGGCAACATGCCGTTCGCCTGGCGCCGGCGTTTCGCGCGCCGCTTGCTGGGCGACAGTGCCGAGTCCAAGCCGGCTGCGTCCATCGACGAGGAGCAGGTACGCATGCGGCTGGCGGCCGCGCGCGCGCAAGTGCTGGTACATGGCCATTTCCATCAACCGGGATTGACCGAGTATCCGGACGGCAGCCAGCGGTGGCTGCTGCCCGCGTGGGAGCCGGCGGCGGGTCCCGGCGGGTGGCTGGAGCTGGATGCGGCCGGCGGCTTTCGCCGGCAGGGAGGCTGGGCGGCCTAGTTGGGCTCGAGCGCGGCCTCGTGCGCCTGGCGGTCGGCCTCATAGCTCGAGCGGACCATCGGCCCGCTTGCGACATTGCGAAAGCCCATGGCCTTGGCCTGCCGGGCGTACTCGTCGAACCGCGCGGGTTCGACATAGCGCTCGACCGGCAGGTGATGGGACGAGGGCTGCAGGTATTGGCCGATAGTGAGCATATCGACATCGTGCGCGCGCAGATCAGCCATGGTCTGCTCGACCTCCTCATCGCTCTCGCCGAGCCCGACCATAATCCCCGACTTGGTCGTGATGCGGGGGTGGCGCTGCTTGAAGGAGCTGAGCAGTTTCAGCGAGTGCTCGTAGTCCGCGCCGGGGCGGGCCTTGCGGTACAGCCGCGGGACGGTCTCGAGGTTGTGGTTCATGACGTCGGGCAAGGACGCGTCCATGGCGTCGAGCGCGCGTTCCATGCGCCCGCGGAAATCGGGCACCAGCACTTCGACCTTGGTGGCGGGCGCGTGCTCGCGCACGGCGGCGATGCATGCGGCGAAGTGGCCGGCGCCGCCATCACGGAGATCGTCGCGGTCGACGCTGGTGATGACGACATAGCGCAGCGCGAGGCGTCCGATGGCCTGGGCCAGGTTGGCGGGCTCAGCGGGGTCGGGCGGTTCGGGCCGGCCGTGGGCGACGTCGCAGAAGGGGCAGCGCCGCGTGCACAGATCGCCGAGGATCATGAAGGTCGCGGTCCCGCGGCCGAAGCATTCGCCGATGTTCGGGCAGGTGGCCTCTTCGCAGACGGTGTTGAGCCGCAGCTCGCGGAGCATGTCCTTGATTTCGCGGAAGCGCGAGTTGAACGGGGCCTTGGACCTGATCCACTGCGGCTTGGGCAGGCGCTCGCCCAGCGGGATGATGGGGATGGGATTGCGCGAGGTCTTGTCGCGGCCGATTTGCTTGTCAGGCATAGGCTTATTTTAACTGGCCGCCGCAATATGCCAGCCCAGGGCCGCCAGCCAGGCGTCCAGCAGCTCATCGATGCGCTCGGTGATGCCCTCGGCTTGCAGCGAGGTGGCCTCCAGGGCGGGATAGCCGCAGGGGTTGATGTTGCGGTAGGGCGCGAGGTCGCAGTCGACGTTGATGCTGATGCCGTGATAGCTGCAGCTGCGCCGGACGCGCAGCCCGAGGGCGGCGATCTTGCGCTCGGCGACATAGACGCCGGGCATGCGCTGCCGCCGCGCCGCGGGCAGGCCTTGGTCCCGCAGGATCTCGAGCGTAGCCTGTTCGAGCCGGCGCACCAAGCTGCGCACGCCGTAGCCGCGGCGGCGCAGGTCGACCAGCACATAGGCGATGGCCTGGCCCGGCCCGTGATAGGTGATCTGCCCGCCGCGGTCGGTCTTGACGAGCGGGATGGAGGTGCGGCGCAGCAGGTGCTCGGGCTTGCCCGCCTGTCCCAGGGTATAGATGGGCGGATGCTCGGTCAGCCAGATCTCATCGGGGTCCTTCGGCCCGCGCCGGTCGGTGTACTCCCGCATAGCGGCGAGGCACTCAGCGAAGTCGCTGCGTCCGATGCGGCGGATGGTTGGCGGTTTCATGCAAGCGAAGGCTGCAATGAATATTAGCACAGGAGCGGCGCAGCGCGCGGCCGGGCTGTGGTCCTATGCGCTGCTGGCCGCGGGGCTGCTCGCTTTCTATATAGCAATCCTGCCGCCGGACATCACCTTTGAGGACACGCCGCTGTTCGCGGCCGCATGCTATTCCCTGGGCCTGCCGCATGAGCCGGGTTATCCAGCCTATGTGCTGAGCTGTTATCCTTTCGCGCGCGCGGCCGCCTGGCTGGGCGCGAGCCCCGCGTTCGGCGCGGCGCTCTACAGCGCCTTGTGTACGGCGCTCGCCTGCGCGGTGCTGGCGTACGTCGCCAACCGGATGCTGGCGCCCAACGGCTGGGCTGGGCATGCCGCGGGCGGCTTGCTGGGTCTGGTGCCGATGGTGGTGAACCAGACCCAGATCCCGGAGGTTTACGCGCTCAACATGCTGCTGCTAGCGCTCAGTTTCCTGCTCGCGCTGTTGTATGCGGGACAGGGCAGCCGCCGCTTGCTGCCCGGCCTGGCCTTGCTCGCAGGCCTGGGCCTGGCCGTGCACTGGCCGTTGTTCATGCTGGTTTATCCGGCGGTGCTGCTTTTGCTGGCGCCGCACTGGCGCCGCATGCTGGCGGACTTGCGGTCCCCACGCTTGTTGGCGGCTTGCGTACTCGCCCTGCTGCTGGGCTTGGCGCCTTATCTGCATCTGCTGCTGGTCGACCCGCCCGCGTTTGTTTTCAGTACCACAGGTGAGACCTTGCCCAATGGCTTCTGGGCTTATGTCGCGCGCACGTCGTACGGCATCGACGGCGAGAACCTCTCGTGGGCGCTGAAGTCGCAGAACCTGCTCATCCTGCTGCGGGATCTCGCGCAGCCGTTCGGCTATGCCTTCGGCCTGCTGCTGCTCCCCGGCTGCGTGCTCTTCGCCCGTTCCTGCGGCGCCTGGCGCATGGCTGCGTTGCTGTGGGGCATGCTGTCCTCGACCTTGCTGCTGTATCTCGCGCGGCCGTTCGACCTGGAGCTGGCCCTGACCCGCTGGGTGTTCTCAGCCTATCCGCTGCCGGCCTATCTGTTCGCCAGCTTGGCGCTGGCGGCCGTCTTCGCCTGGCTGGGACGCCGATTGGACCGGCCGCGCCGGGAGCGCGCGCTGGCGGCCCTGGTCCTGCCGCTGTGCGTGGCGACGGCGTCGTGGCGAGGCTTCGATCGTAGCGATGACGATTACGCGATCCGGTACGCTGAAGTGTTCTTGGCCGATGCGCGGCCCGACGACGTGGTCTATATGCATGTGAATGATTTCTTCTTCGCGATCAGGTACCTGCGTTTCATGCGCGGCAGCGAGCACCGGCCGGATGTCAGGGTGGAGGAATGGGAAAACTTCCAAGACCGCTTGGATGACATCGCCGCTGATCCCGGCCGGTCGTTCACCAATGACTACGTGCAGATGCAAGACAGCGCGGCGCGGTACGACGGCGTCCGGTACGAGATTCTCAAGCAGGGCGAGCCCGGCTCGGTCCAAGTGGACCTGACGCCGGCCGCGCGCGAGCTCATCGCCGACGTCATCGCCGGCTATGAACGCGGCCAGCGCAACATCTTCACCCAGCTGTTCTTGGCCGACACCATCAAGAAAGCGACCGCGCACATGGTCGAGACGCAGCTGGCCGGTACTGAGCTCGCCGCGGCCGACCAGCGTCTGCTGACGGCCATGCTGACGACGCCGATCGGGCGCTTCTCGCGCTTCGTCACGTACATCAGCAAGCACAGCGTCAGTCCCGCCGAGGCGGAGCGCGAGTTCCTGGCGGTCGCGCCCTATCTGGAGCAGCTGTTGCCGCAGCAGCAGGCGGAGGCGATGCATGTCCTGGCTACGGCCCGCGCGCTGCGCGGCGACCTCGCCGGCGCCCGGGACTTGCTGGAGCAGGCGCTGGAGGCCTTCCCGAGCAGCAGCAATCTGCTGGTGCTGACCGACCTGCTGCAGGTCCTGGGCCATCAAGGGGAGTTCGAGGCCTTCCGCGACTTGAGACACCGTTATCGCGATTTCGACACGCCCGCCATCGCTGAGTTCGAGGAGCGCTGCCGCGAAGCGCTGCAGACGGCATCCTGCGTTCCCAGTTAAAATCTTCCTGTGAATTCCGACAAGCTTGCTGCTCTGCGCGCCGAAGTCGACGGCATCGACGCCAAGATCATCAAGCTGCTGATCGAGCGCATGCGGGTCGCCGGCGATATCGGCGCGCACAAGCTCGAGCTGCTGTCCAAGGAAGGGCTGGGCTTCGTCGATCCGGCGCGCGAGGCCCAGGTGATCCAGCGCTTGCAGGAGCTGGCCGGCGAGGCCCTGCCGGCGACGTTCATCAGCCGCCTGTACCGCGAGATCATGGCTGAGGCCCTCAACCGGCAGTATCCCCTCAAGGTCTGCTACCTGGGCCCGGCGGGTACTTTCAGCCACGAGGCCGCGCGGCAGCATTTCGGCATCGCGACCGAACTGGTCCCGCAGGACAGCATCCGCGGCTGCTTCGAGGCGGTCGAGCATGACAAGGTTCCCTATGCGGTGGTGCCGTACGAGAACTCGACCGAGGGCGGCGTGGGCGAGACCCTGCTGCTGCTGCTGGACACGCGCCTGCGCGCCTGCGGCGAGACCCAGCTGCGCATCCGACAGAACCTGCTGGGCAAGAAGGGCCTGGAGCTGAAGGAAGTGAACAAGGTCTATTCGCACCCGCAATCATTCGCGCAGTGCCGGCACTGGATGGAGGTCAACCTGCCCGGAGCGGTACGGGTCGAGTGCGCGTCCAACAGCGCCGCGGCCAAGTCCTGCAGCGAGGAGCCCGGCGCGGCCGCGCTCGGCCCGCAGGGAGCGGCCGCGCAGCATGGGATTGAAGTGCTGGTCGCGAACATCGAGGACAACGCCGACAACGTCACCCGCTTCTTGATTCTCGGCAAGCAGGCCGCGCAGCCGACCGGCAGCGACAAGACCAGCATCGTGTTCTCGCTGCGCGACCGTCCCGGCGCGCTGCACGACATGCTCAAGCACTTCGCCGACCGCGATCTCAACCTGACGAAGCTGGAATCCCGGCCGGTGCCGGGCAGCAGCTTGGGCAATTACATGTTCTACATCGACGTCATCGGCCACAGCGATGAGGAGCCGCTGCGCGGCATCCTCGCGAAGGTCGAGCAGGATGCCGCGTCGTTCTCCAATCTCGGCTCCTATCCGCGCTCGGACATCGAAGGCTGAGGCTATGGGCCTGGCCCGCCGCATCATTCCCTGCCTGGACGTCGCCGACGGCCGGGTGGTCAAGGGCGTCAAGTTCGTCAACCTGCGCGACGCCGGCGATCCGGTCGAGGCCGCCCGGCGCTATGAGGCCGAGGGCGCGGACGAGCTGTGCTTGCTGGACATCACCGCCAGCCACGAGGGCCGCGCCGCGACCTATGCGCTGGTCCAGCAAGTGGCCGAAGTGCTCACCATTCCGCTTACGGTCGGCGGCGGCGTCGGCAGCGTCGAGGATTTCAACCGGCTGCTGCGCAGCGGCGCGGACAAGGTCAGCGTCAATTCCCAGGCGCTGCGCGAGCCAAACATCATCGCTGAGCTGGCCGCGCGCTTCGGCGCGCAGTGCGTGGTGGTCGCGATTGATGCCAAGCGGGAGGATGAGGGCAGGTGGCAGGCCTATACGCATGGCGGGCGGCAGCGGACGGAATGGGATGCGGTGGCCTGGAGCAAGGAAGCGGCGCGCCTGGGCGCCGGCGAGCTGCTGGTGACCAGCATGGACGCCGACGGCACGCAGGCGGGCTATGACCTGGAGCTGATCCAGGCGGTGGCGGCTGCGACCGAGCTGCCGCTGATCGCCTCGGGCGGCGCGGGCCGCATCGAGGATTTCCCGGCCGCCATCAGCGCCGGGGCCGACGCTGTCCTGGCCGCGAGCCTCTTTCACGACGGGGTGCTCGCGATCGGCCAGGTCAAGGAAGGGCTGCGCGCGGCGCGGCTGGAAGTGAGGCTTTAACCCCTTATCTCTTAAAATACAGGCATGGCTGATTTTCTGCAGGAACTCGAGCAGGTCATCGCGACCCGCAAGGATGCGTCGCCGGACGATTCATATGTCGCGCGCATGCTGCAAGGGCCCGAGCAGGACCTGTATCGCAAGCTGCCCGAGGAGGCCACCGAGGTGGTGATGGCGTGCCAGTACGAAAAGGACCGCATCGCCGAGGAAGTCGCTGACTTGTGGTTCATGAGCCTGCTGGCGCTTGCCAAGCACGGCGTGCCGGTCGCTGACGTGACCGCGGCGCTGGCGGCGCGGCGCAAGTGCCGGACGACGGAGGGACAATAATGGGCATAACTGGCATCTGGCAATGGGTGATCGTCCTGATCATCGTGCTGCTGCTGTTTGGTACCAAGCGGCTGCGCAATCTCGGCGGGGACCTGGGCTCGGCCATCAAGAGCTTTCGCAAGGGCGTGGCCACTGACGAGAGCCAGGACAAGCAGCCGGCGGCGCAACAGGAATCGGCGCCGGAAGATACCAAGCAGGCGGGCAAATCCGACAGCTGAGCGCGCGGGCGCGGCAGCACTTGCTCACGGCGTATGTTCGGCATAAGCTTGGGCGAGATGCTGGTGGTGGCGCTGGTCGCCCTGGTGATCGTGGGCCCGCAGCGCCTGCCGGCGGTGGCGCGGTACTGCGGCTCGATGCTGGGCAAGCTGCAGCGGCAGACCGCTTCGATCAAGCGGGAACTGAGCCAGGAAATGGATATGGAAGAGCTGCGCCAGGCCAAGCAGGACGCTGAGAAGATGGCGACCGACATCAAGTACGCTTTCGGCGAGCCCATGTCCGCCAAGCCGGGAGCGGGCAAGATCGATGAGCCCGACGAAACCAAATCCTGAGCCCACGGCGCCGGCTGAGGAGCTGCTCGAAGATGGCCTGATCGGCCATCTGGCCGATTTGCGCACCAGCGTGGTGCGCGCGACCCTCGCGGTGCTCGTCACCTTCTTCATCCTGCTGCCGTTCTCCGAGGAGATCTTCACGAACTTCGTCCAGCCGCTGCTGCTGTCCCTGCAGGGCGATTCGCGCTTCATCGCGACCGGCATCCTCGATCCATTCCTGATCCCGCTGAAGGTCACGTTCTTCCTGGCTTTCTGCCTGACGGTGCCCTATGTGCTGTACCAATTGTGGCGCTTCGTCGCGCCGGGGCTGTACAAGCACGAGCGCCTGCTGGTCGTGCCCATCGTCATCAGCTCGACGCTGCTGTTCTACCTGGGAATGGCGTTCGCTTATTTCCTGGTGTTCAAGCTGGTGTTCGAATTCATCATCGGCATCGCGCCGGAAGTGCTTGAGTTCCTGCCGGACAGCAGCAAGTACTTTTCCTTCGCCCTGACAATCTTCCTGGTGTTCGGCCTGGCGTTCGAAGTGCCGGTGGCGGTGTTCATCCTGGTGCGCGCGCGCATCGTCGATGTCGCCAGCCTGCGGCGCAAGCGGCCCTATGTGATCGCCGGCTCGTTCATCATCTCGGCGATCGCCACGCCGCCGGACGTCATCTCCCAGTTCATGCTGGCCCTGCCGCTGTGCCTGCTGTTCGAGCTGGGCATCGCCTTCGCGAGTCTGTGGGCGCCGGCCAAGTCCGCGGCCGCCGAAGACGGCGCGACCTAAGCTCCGCCTCAGTCCGCCGTCTCTTCCTGGCGGCTTTGCGCCGCCCACGCCCGGGCATAGCCGCCTTGCCGCTCGAGCAGCTCGGCATGGGTGCCCGCTTCGGTGATGCGGCCTTCTTCGATCACCATGATGCGGTCGCAGTCGACGACGGTCGCGAGGCGATGCGCGATCACCAGCGTCGTGCGCCCGGCCGTCGCCTGGGCCATGGCGGCCTTGACCTTCTTCTCCGTGGGCACGTCGAGCGCGCTGGTGGCCTCATCGAGAATCATGATGCGCGGATTCTTGAGCAGGGCCCGCGCGATGGCGAAGCGCTGGCGCTCGCCGCCGGACAGCTTCAGGCCGCGCTCGCCCACGCGGGTCTCCAGGCCCTCGTCCAAGCTGGCGACGAATTCATCGAGGCCGGCGGTCACCAGGGCCGCTTGGATCTCCTCCTCAGTTGCGCCGGCCTTGCCGAGCTCGAGATTGACGCGGATCGAATCGTTGAACAGCACGATGTCCTGCGGGACCACCGCGATGGCAGCGCGCACGCTGCGCTGGGTGACCGCGCTGATGTCCGTGCCGTCGATGGTGATGCGGCCGGAGCTCGGATCGTACAGCCGGCACAGCAGGCGGGTGACCGTCGTCTTGCCCGCGCCGGTCGTGCCCACCAGGGCGTGGCGTTCCCGCGCGGGCACGGTGAAGGAAATGTCGCGCAGCACCTGCCGGCCGTCGAGCTCCAGGCTGACCTGGTCGAATTCCACCGCCGCATGTTCGACTTGCAGCGGCGGCGCCTGCGGCGGATCCTTGACGCTGGATTCGGATGCGAGCAGCTCAAAGGCTTTCTGCATATCGACCAGCGACTGGCTGATGATGCGATAGACCGTCCCCAGAAATCCCAGCGGCAGGAACATCTGCAGCAGATAGGCGTTCAGGGTCGCCATGTCGCCGGCGTCTAGCTCGGTGGCCTCGACTCCGTATGCGCCCAGCGCGAGCAGGCCGGCGATGCCGAGGGTGATGACCAGCGCCTGGCCCAGGTTGAGTGCTGACAGCGTCCACTGGTTGACGACCGCCGCCCGCGCATAGCGTTCCAGCGCGCTGTCGTAGCGCTCGGCCTCGCTTTGTTCGGCGCTGAAGATCTTGATGGTCTCATGGTTGAGCAGGGAGTCGATCGCCAGCGTGCTCGCTTTTTCATTCGCCGCGTTCAGCTGCCGCCGAAACTTGATGCGCCAATGCGAGATCAAGATGGTCAAGACGCCGTAGGCGATGATCGCCACGAAGGTCAGCAGCGCGTACTCCCAGCCGTACAGCAGCTGGAAGATCAGGCAGACCGCCAGCAGCTCGAGGAAAGTCGGGACGAAGCGGAACAGCACCGAGCTCAGCATGAACTCGATCCCCTTGGTACCGCGCTCGATCGCCAGCGCCAGGCCGCCGGTTTGGCGATCGAGATGAAAGGCCAGGGGCATGGCATGCAGATTGGCGAACAGCCCGCGCGCCAGCAGGCGCATCCCGCGCTGGACCACATTGATGAACAGGATGTCCTTGAGCTCGGTGAACAGCGACTGCAGAAAACGCGCCAGCACATAGGCCGCTACCAGGCCCAGCATCAGCGCCAGGGTCGTACCGACGCGGTCGGCGGCCGCGCCTACCAGCTGGCCCAAAAACCAGGGAATCGCCAGGGAAGCCAGGCGCGCGGCGGTGAGGCTCCCGGTCGCCAGGTACAGGCGCCTGCGGTCGTCGCGGGTTAATTGAGGCCAGAGAAACGCCAGGAGCTGGCCGAGGATGCCCCAGTGCTGGGCGGTTGAGTCCTGTGCGAAGTGCCTATGGTTCGTAGGTCTCAAGATGCTTGTTCAGCCACAGTTCGAGGCCTTTGGTCGCCAGCAGCAGCTCGACGGCGATCTTGTCCGGCTCGATCTTGCCAACGGCCCGGGCGAATTTTTTCTGCCACCATTCCAGGATCTCATGCTGGAGGTAGACGATGCCGCTGTCTTTTTCCTTGGCCTGGCGCGCGACTTGGACGAAGTAGTCGATCTCATCGATGAGCTGCTGCGCCTTGTTCTCCAGGTTGCGCTCAGCGACGCCGAAGTGGGACAGCATGATGCGGCTGGGCTTGCGCGCCATGATCGCGCCGATTGATTCCTTCCATTCGCGCGGGGCGAACTGCGTGGGCGCCGCCGGGATCACCAGGACCTCGCCCCATTTCTCCAGGGATACGCCGAAAGTGTCGCCCGCCAGCACGCAGTCGGCCTGGGGGTCGTGCAGGCACAGATGCGCGAAGGTGTGGCCGGGAGTGTTGAAGATCTGCAGCGTGCGCTTGCCCAGCTGCCAGGTGCTTTGCTCGGGTATGACGCGGTCGGCGGGCACGGGTTCGATGGTCCCGTACAAGCGGTCGAAGTCATTGTCGTAGATCGAGCGGGCGCCGGCGATCAGCTTGGCGGGATCGACCAGATGCTTGATGATGTCGCGATGGGCCATGACCTTGGCGTTCGGCAGCTGCTGGAGCAGGGTGCCGCAGCCGCCGCTGTGATCGAGATGGGCGTGGGAGACCACGACCAGCTCCACGGCCTCGGGCTTGATGTCGCGCATGGTCAGGGCGGCGATCACCCGTTCGCTCGCTGCGCTGTGCGCCGTGTCGTAAATCAGCACCTTGCCATCGTCGACGCAGTAGTAAATGGCGGTGTGCCCCGGCATGTTGTAGCCGCTGTCGAGCATGTGCCACCCGCCGCCGAGCATGCGGTGGGGAAAGTCCAGTTCCTTGCGGCTCATGTGTTGCTCCCGAACTTCACGATCTTGCGGCCCAGGGCCTTGCCGCTGATGATGTCACGGGAGGCCTCGATCACGCTGCTCAAGCTCATTTCATGGGTATTGACCTTGCCTAGTACGTCGATATGCTGCGCCATCTGTCCAATCAGCTCGGCCTTGCGTTCTTTCTTGATGCCGTACGAGCCCACGCCCTTGACGGTGATGTTGCGCAGGATGAAGGGCATCGAGGTCGTCGTGAACTCGCCGCCGGCGCTCACGCCGCAGCAGGCCGCCAGCGCATGGGGCTTGAGCTGGCTCAGCAGGGTACTGAGGATCTTGCCGCCGGCCGTGTCGATGGCGCCGTCCCAGCGCGGCTCGCCCATGGCTTTCTCATCCTTGAGGAAATCAGCCCGCTCGATGATGGAAGCGGGATTGAAATTGCCGGCGTATTCTTTCTGCTGCGGCTGGATCACCAAATGCAGGTCATGCGGCTGCTTGGTCATCAAGGCCGCGATCACGCTGCATACGCCGCCCGCGATCGAGGTCTGCAGAATCGACGCTTGCTTGGGCAAGTCCGAAGCGGTGATCGCCTCGATCGCCAGGATGGCGGTGATGCCGGCTGAGCCGAAGATCATCGAGGACCGCATGTCCAGGCCGTCCGGCAGCTGGAAGAGATGGTCTGGATTCAAGCGGCAGTAGCCGGCGAAGCCGCCGTGGGTCGTGGAACCGAGATCAATGCCGCAGGCCATGACCTGGTCCCCTTCCTTGAAGGCTGGATCGCTGGATGAGGCGACGGTACCGGCCAGGTCGGCGCCGGGTACGTAGCGCTCGCTCTCGTGGCCGATGTTGGAAGCGCCGCAGACCATCGCCGCGTCGACGTAATTGATGGCGGCGTAGGCGACCTTGACCAGCACTTTGCCGGCCGGCAGGTCGTCAATCGTCAGGTCGGTTACCTGGGCATGGGGCTGTGCTTTCTTGTCGATAAGCAGAGCGGGGAATTTTTCAGTCATGCGTTAAATTTTACTAAAAGCCCATGGCGGCGGTTTTTAGCCGCCGGTGGTCGCCATATACCGCATGACGCGGGCTTCCGGGGCCGTGGCGAACTCGTGCCCTTCCGGCTTGGCGGCCAGGGACTCTCCAATCAGCCGCTCGACGGCCGCGGCGTCTCCCGCGCGCGCGGCGCCGGCCAGCGAAACCGTGCCCAGATGCCCCAGGCAGGGGTGCAGGACGCCGGTGCAGGTCATGCGGACGCGGTTGCAGCTGGCGCAGAAATTGCGGGTGTAGGGCGCGATCACGCCCACCCGGGTGCGGTGGCCGGCCACCTCCCAATACTGGGACGGGCCGCCGGTCGCATAGCTGGAAGGCTGCAGCTCATAGCGCTGGCCGGCGAGCGCCAGCAGGTCGGCGGCGGTCATGGCGCGGTCCGGCCGCGTCCGGCCGATATCGCCCAGCGGCATCTCCTCAATGAAAGAGATGTCGATGTCGCGCTCGCAGGCGAAGGCGATCAAATCGAGGATCTCGTCACTGTTGCCGTCGCCGAGCAGGACGGTGTTGAGGCGAATGGCCTTGAAGCCCGCTGCGCAGGCGGCGTCGATGCCGCGGAGCACCTTGGCCAGGTCGCCGTTGCGCGTGAGCTGCAAGAAACGGTCCGGCTTCAGGCTGTCCAGCGAGATGTTGAGACGCTGTACGCCCAGGGCGCGCAGCTCGGCGGCCATGCCTTCCAGGCGCGTGCCGTTGGTGGTTACCACTAGTTCCCGCAGGCCATCGAGCTTGGCCACTCGCTCGAGCAGCCAGACAACATTCTTGCGCACCAGCGGCTCGCCGCCGGTGATGCGGATCTTGGACACGCCCAGCCGCACGAACTGCTCGGCCAGGAACAGCAGCTCTTCGAGGCTCAGCACCTCATGCTTCGGTAGGAACTCCGGCCGCGCGGGCAGGCAATAGTGGCAGCGCAGGTCGCAGCGGTCGGTTACCGACAGGCGCAGGTAGGTAACCAGCCGGCCGCTGCGATCGCGCAATTCAGTCGCCATCGTTTTTCTCCAGATCCGCCAGCGGGCCCCCGGCATGCACGCCCTTCGCGGTGACCGCCACGGCGCCGTCGGCGAAGCTCACCGCCGCTTGGGTTCCGGCCGGCAAGTCAGATGCGCTGGTCGCGATGCGGCCGCCGTCGACGCTCACCAAGGCATAACCACGCTCGAGGGTACGGCGCGGATCGAGCAGCTGCATGCGCTCGCGGCAGCTGCGCAGCCGTTCTCCCTTGTCAGCTAGCAGGCGCCTAACTGCGGCACCGAGCCGGCTGAGGTACTGATTGAGGGACGCGCTCTTGCTAAGCAGCTGGGTCAAGAACATGTTGAGATTATGTTCTTGTTCCTGCAGCCGCTGCGCTGCGTTGGTGGCATGCTCCCTGGCTGCCGTGCCCATTCTGTATTCCAGCCGGTCCATTTCCATCTGGGTCTCAGCGATGGTCTCATTGACTGAGCTCTTGAGGGTGGTGAACTGCTTTTCCAAGAAGGATGCATGCCCTTCGAGATAAGCCTGGGTTCCGATGCTCAAACGCTGGCGCGCATCGGTGCATTGTTGCACCATTTCCTCGCGCGTGATAGGGGTTGCTTTCACTGCCGACGCCGTCGGGGTGGCCGCGCGGTAGTCGGCGACGTAATCGGCGATGGTCTCGTCGGATTCATGGCCTATGCCCGTGATGATCGGCGTCGTCGCAAGGTGTATCGCCTCGATCACCGGCTTCTCGTTGTAGGTCGCCAGCTCCTCATACGAACCGCCGCCGCGGCACACCAGGATGACTTCGCAGGCCGGGTCCTGGTCCGCCTGCACGATGCGCTCGGCGATCAGCTCGGGCGCGCCCTCGCCCTGGGCGGGCGCGCCGAAGATCTTGAGCGGTACGATCGGCAGGCGTTCTTGCAAGGTGCGCTTGATGTCCCGCACCGCCGCGCCCTGGGTCGACACCACCGCGCCGATGCCGGCGGGAATGTACGGGATGTCCTTCTTTTTATCTTCATCGAACCAGCCGATACGCTGCAGGTGTTCCTTGAGGCGCAGGAAATGCTCGTAGCGCTCGCCCAGGCCCTGGATGCGGACGTCGCGGATTATCAGCTGCAGCTTGGAGCTGCGAGGACTGATGCTCGGCCGGGCGTGCACCATGACCGCGTCGCCTTCGCGCGGCTTGTGCCGCAGGCGCTCGGCATCGCTGCGGAAGATCACGCATTCGATCGCGCTCGTGTCGTCCTTGAGCGTCAGGTATATGTGACCCGACGACGCATAGGTCTTTACTTTGGAGAACTCGCCCAGCACCCAGACATTGCTGGGCCAGGATTCGTTCAGGACGCCCTTGAGCTCCTGCACCAGGTCGCTGACCGTGATGTGCTCCGGATCGGTAGGGTCGGTGCTGTCCAAATGTTCCATGGCGTCAGGTCCTGCCTGCCATGATTGTAAGCAATGGCCGCTCAGCACACGAGCGGGTCGACTTCGATCTCCCATTCGACCTGCTTGGGCAGGGGATGGGCCTCTAGGCGCTCGTCCAGCTCATGCAGATAGCGCTGCAGGTCGCTGCGGCGGGCCGCGCTCAGCAGGAAATGCATGCGCCCGCCCGTCGGCTGGGGCGTGATCACGATCTCCATCAAGCTCACTTCCGGCCGCTGCAGCTGGGCCGCATGATAATGGGCTGCGCCAATCGCGCGGCTGACGACGTCCTCATCCTTGCCCTGGACCGCGAACAGCGCCAGCCGCCGGAACGGCGGCAGGCCGGCCGCCTTGCGCTCGCGCAATTCGGCCGCGGCGAAGGCGTCGTAGTCGCCGGTCGCCAGCGCCTGGAAGGCATGATGCTCGGCGAAGCGGGTCTGGATCACCAGCCGGACGCGCGGCGAGGCCGCGATGATCGTCGTCAGCGTGTCCAGCAGCTCCTCGGCCGCGCGCAGGTTGGGACTGAGCAGGATCGAATCCGCGTCCGTCACCACGCAGGTCTGCGGGCGCAGCTGCAGGCCGAACAGCAGCTTGGTCCCGACCACCACATCCACGCCGGCCGCCAGCTGCTTTTTGATCTCGGCCGGATCGCTGTCGGCGTCAACCTTGAGCACGCGCGCCTCCGGGATGCGGGTGCGGATGGATTCGGCCACCCGCGTCGAGCCCGGCCGGAACGAAGCCAGCTTGGCGCCGCCGCAGCCGGGACAGCTTTCCGGCTCCGGCCGCGTCAGCCCGCAGCGGCGGCACTGGCAGTGATCGCTGTCGTCCAGCGCCAGCGGACTGCGACACTGCGCGCAGCGCAGCAGATGCCGGCACTCGGGACAATAGACCATGCCGCCGCGGCCGCGGCGATGGACTAGCACCGCGCTCAGGCCGCCCGCCTGAATCTGCTGGCGCAAGGCGTTCTCGACCTCCATGCTCAGGCCGCCGAACAGGCTGCGCTGGCTGATGTCGACGATGCTGACCTGCGGCCTGAGCTCCTCGCCCGGCGACAGCTTGGTCATGCTGATCTGCCCATGCCGGGCGGCGTTGCACAATTCGAGGGAAGGGGCCGCGGCGCTCATCACTACCGGACAGCCCGTGACGCGACCGCGATGGGCGGCGACGTCCCGGGCGGAGAAGATCGGCTTGTTCTCGCTGCGGTACAGCGCGCTGTTCTCGTCGATCACGTAGATCAGTCCCAGGTTCGGCAACGGCGCGCACACGCCGGAGCGCGTCGCGATCACCAGCTGGAACCCGCCGCTGCGCGCTTGCAGCCAGGCCGCCAGGCGCTTGGCCGGCGTCAAGTCGCTGTGCATCACGCAGCTGGCGATGTCCGCCAAGCGCTCGCTGAGCATCTTGCCCCAGGCCTGCGCCGCCGCGATGTCGGGGACCAGCAGCAGGCAGGAACGACCGCGCGCCAGGATCGTCGCCAGCGCCGCCACGCAGCAGTCCCGCTTGCCGCTGCCCGGCAGTCCCGCCACTAGATGGGCCCGGAAGCCGTCGTCCTGCCGCAGCGCGCGCAGCAGCTTGTGTACCGGCTCGGGCAGGGCGGCCTCGTCCGGCGCCGCTGGCGCCGCGCCGCTGGCAGCAGCGGCTGGAAAATCAATGTCCTTGGGGGATTTGCGCGCCTGCGGCGGGATCGCGTTGAACAGCAGCTTGCCCGGCGACAGGAAATTGGCGGACGCGAACTGGACGAGCAGGGCGACGATGTCCGCCGGGACCAGCGGCTGGCCGCCGTCGAGCACCTTGTCGATGCTGCGCAGCTTCAGCAGCGGGACCTGGGATTCGTTGCTGACCGCAGCCACGATGCCGACGCGCTTGGACGGGCCCAGCCGCGCGAGCACCCGGGTACCGGGCGGCGGCAGCTCCTGGCCCTCCAGGCCGAAATAATCATAGGTGCCCCGCCGCGGCAGGTCGAAGGCCAGCCGCAGGATCATCGCCGGCGACCGCTACGGGCGCTCACAGGCTAGCCTGGAATACAACAGATGCTAGGGCTTGGAAACGAAAGCGCCGCACGCGGCGCCAAAGGCAAATAAACAAAAAAACAAGGCAAAAGCAAGCGGATGAGTGTGGGCATGAACGGAGTTGGTCCGAAAGGAGGTAATCCAGCCGCAGGTTCTCCTACGGCTACCTTGTTACAACTTCACCCCAGTCATGAAACATACCTTGGTGAGCGCCCTCCCGAAGGTTAGGCTACCCACTTCCAGTATCCCCCACTCCCATGGTGTGATGGGCGGTGTGTACAAGACCCGAGAACGTATTCACCGCAGCATGCTGATCTGCGATTACTAGCGATTCCTGATTCATGCAGTCGAGTTGCAGACTGCAATCCTGACTAGGACCGGTTTTATGAGATTGGCTCCCTCTCGCGAGTTCGCGACCCTTTGTACCGGCCATTGTATGATGTTTGAAGCCCTACCCGTAAGGGCCATGATGACTTGACCTCATCCCCTCCTTCCTCCAGTTGAATACTGGCAGTCTCGTCAGAGTCCCCGGCATTACCCGCTGGTAACAGACGACAAGGGTTGCGCTCGTTGCGGGACTTAACCCAACATCTCACGACACGAGCTGACGACAGCCATGCAACACCTGTTCCAAGGCTCCTTGCGGCACGGCTGCGTTTCCGCAGCCTTCCCTGGTATGTCAAGGGTAGGTAAGGTTTTTCGCGTTGCATCGAATTAATCAACATCATCCACCGCTTGTGCGGGTCCCCGTCAATTCCTTTGAGTTTTAATCTTGCGACCGTACTCCCCAGGCGGTCTGCTTCACGCGTTAGCTTCGTCACTGAGAAGCAAGTTCCCAACGACTAGCAGACATCGTTTACGGCGTGGACTACCAGGGTATCTAATCCTGTTTGCTACCCACGCTTTCGTGCTACAGCGTCAGATATGACCCAGAAAGCCGCCTTCGCCACGAGTATTCCTCCGCATATCTACGCATTTCACCACTACTTGCGAGAATTCTACTTTCCTCTGTCTATCTCAAGCCACCCAGTATCGAACGCAGTTCCCGGGTTGAGCCCGGGGCTTTCACATCCGACTTAGGCGGCCGCCTACGCACGCTTTACGCCCAGTAATTCCGATTAACGCTTGGACCCTACGTATTACCGCGGCTGCTGGCACGTAGTTAGCCGGTCCTTCTTTTTTGAGTAATGTCATGGGCTGGCCATGTTAGGGCCAGCTTTTTCCTCCTCAATGAAAGATCTTTACAACCCGAAGGCCTTCTTCAATCACGCGGCATCGCTTGATCAGGGTTTCCCCCATTGTCAAATATTCCCCACTGCTGCCACCCGTAGGTGTCCGGGCCGTGTCTCAGTCCCGGTGTGGCTGATCATTCGCTAAAACCAGCTACCGATCGCAGTCTTGGTAGGCTGTTACCCCACCAACAAACTAATCGGACATGGGCCGATCCACCGGCGCGAGGTCCGAAGATCCCCCGCTTTGCTCCGTAGAGATTATGCGGAATTGCCCTAAGTTTCCTTAGGATGTTCCCCACCATTGGGTACGTTCCCATGTGTTACTCACCCGTTCGCCACTCGCCGCCAGGGAGCAAGCTCCCCGCGCTGCCGTTCGACTTGCATGTGTAAGGCGTGCCGCCAGCGTTAAATCTGAGCTAGGATCAAACTCTTCAGTTGGTTTGAATGGTTCATCCTGCACACACTAGCGTTACTTGTTACATAACACTTGGATGCGTGCAGGCTATGTCGGCTTATGTCCGAACACGCCCACACTCATCCGCTTGTTTGCCTTGTTGTAGAGCAGCCGCCTTGCGACGGCGGAGCATCATTCTAACACACAAACCCGCCAGGGCCGCAGGGGGGCGGGGCCGGGGCCGGGCGGGGCCGGGGCTGGGCATGCTAGAATATGCCCCGGCGGTTGAGTTATGACCGCTGGAGGAGAACAACCTATGAAATACAAACGCAAGAGTTCGTTATCCGCAGCTGCGGCGCTGGCGGCGGTGCTGGCCCTGCCGGCGCAAGCCGACATGGCCGCCGCGAAGAAGTGGATCAACGACGAGTTCCAGCCCTCGGCGCTGTCCAAGAGCCAGCAGGAAGCCGAGATGGAGTGGTTCATCAAGGCCGCGGCGCCCTTCAAGGGCTACGAGATCAACGTCCTGTCCGAGGGCATTCCGACCCACTCCTACGAGTCCGAGGTGCTGACCAAGGCCTTCGAGGAGATCACCGGCATCAAGGTCAACCACCAGATCCTCGGCGAAGGCGAGGTCGTCCAGGCGGTCCAGACCCAGATGCAGACCAAGCGGAACCTCTATGACGCCTACGTCAACGACTCCGACCTGATCGGGACCCACTCCCGCCTGCAGCTGGCCTACAACCTGACCGACTTCATGGCGGGCGACGGCAAGGATGTCACCAACCCGACCCTGGACCTGGACGACTTCATGGGCCTGCAGTTCACTACTGGCCCGGACGGCGACCTGTACCAGCTGCCCGACCAGCAGTTCGCGAACCTGTACTGGTTCCGCAAGGACTGGTTCGACCGCGCCGACCTGCAGAAGGCCTTCAAGGACAAGTACGGCTATGACCTGGGCGTACCGGTCAACTGGTCGGCCTACGAGGACATCGCCGAGTTCTTCTCTGAGGATGTCAAAGAGGTTGACGGCGTACGCATCTACGGCCACATGGACTACGGCAAGCGCGCCCCCGACCTGGGCTGGCGCATGACCGACGCCTGGCTGTCGATGGCGGGCGCTGGCTCTGCGGGCGAGCCCAACGGCATCCCGATCGACGAGTGGGGCATCCGCATGGAAGCGGGCAGCTGCAACCCGGTGGGCGCTTCGGTAACCCGTGGCGGCGCCGCCAACGGCCCGGCTGCGGTCTATGCGATCCGCAAGTGGGACGAGTGGCTGCGCAAATACGCCCCGCCTGGAGCGGCTTCCTTTGACTTCTACCAGTCCCTGCCGGCGCTGAGCCAGGGCAACGTGGCCCAGCAGATCTTCTGGTACACGGCGTTCACGGCCGACATGGTCAAGCCGCAGTCGGAAGGCAACAACACGGTCGACAGCAACGGCAACCCGCAGTGGCGGATGGCGCCGAGCCCGCACGGCCCGTACTGGGAAGAAGGCCAGAAGGTAGGCTATCAGGACGTCGGTTCCTGGACCATCCTCAAGTCCACTCCTCTCGACCGCGCCAAGGCGGCCTGGCTGTACGCGCAGTTCGTGGTCTCCAAGACGGTTGACACGCGCAAGTCGCATGTGGGCCTGACCTTCATCCGGGACAGCTCCGTCCGGCACCAGTCCTTCACGGACCGCGCGCCGAAACTGGGAGGCCTGGTTGAGTTCTACCGCTCGCCCGACCGGGTGCGCTGGTCCCCGACCGGCATCAACGTGCCTGACTATCCGAAGCTGGCCCAGATCTGGTGGCAGCAAATCGGCGACGTCAACTCGGGTGCTTTCACGCCGCAACAAGCCATGGACCGTCTCGCTGAGGAGATGGACGTAACCATGTCGCGGATGCAAGCGGCTGACGAAGCGGCCAACGTCTACGGCGGCTGCGGCCCGCGCTTGAACGACGAGCGCGACGCCGACTGGTGGTTCAAGAACGGCGGCGCCAAGCCGAAGCTCGCGAACGAGAAGCCGCAAGGCAAGACCGTCAACTACGACGAGCTCGTAGCGCGCTGGGCCAACTAGCGCATCTGCGACAACAGGGGCAGGGGCTTGGCTTGCCAAGGTCCTGCCGCTGTGACAACCTAGGCCTGGGATTGTTCGGGCCTATAGGCGACGGCGCAAGCCGTCGCCTTTTTTATTGCTAGCGGGGTCATCATGAGCATTGAACTTGTCGAAGTCGTCAAGCGCATTGGAGTCCGCGAGCACATCAAAGCGACCAGCCTGACGCTGCCGGCGGGACCGTTCAACGTGCTGCTGGGCGCGACCGGATCGGGCAAGACTTCGCTGCTGAAGCTGATGGCGGGGCTCGACAGCTGCGCATCCGGCAAGATCCTGCTCAACGGCACGGATGTCACCAAAGCGACGCCGCAAGAGCGCAACATCAGCTTCGTCCATCAGTTTTTCGTCAATTACCCCCATCTGACGGTCTTCGCCAACATCGCCTCGCCGCTGCGGGTGGCGGGCATGGCGAAGTCGGAGATCGAGGGCCGCGTCGAGGCCATGGCCGACCTGCTGCAGCTGCGGCCGATGCTGGGCCGGCACCCGCATGAGCTCTCTGGCGGCCAGCAGCAGCGTACGGCGCTGGCGCGGGCGCTGGTCAAGGAGAGCGCGGCGGTCTTCTTGGACGAGCCCTTGGCCAACTTGGACTACAAGCTGCGGGAGGAGCTGCGGGAGCAGCTGCCCGAGCTGCTTGCCGATCGCGGCGCCGTGGTGGTCTACGCCACATCCGAGCCCGAAGAGGCCTTGCTGCTCGGCGGCAACACAGGCTTGATGCGCGATGGCCGCTTGGTGCAGTTCGGCCCGACGGGCGCGGCCTATCGCGATCCGGGCAGTTTGGTCGCGGCCGAGGTTTTTTCCGACCCGCCGCTCAACCAGGCGCGCATCAGCAAGCAGGGGGCCAAGGCCAAGCTGAGCGCAGGCGTCGAATGGGAGTTGACGGGCAAGGCGCGCGAGCTGGCGGACGGCGATTACGTCCTGGGCGTACGGCCCGATCGGGTGCTGCCAGCGGCGTCAGCGAGCGCGGCCAACAAGGTCGACGGCCGCATCACGGTAACCGAGCTCAGCGGCTCGCACAGCAGCGCGCACTTCCGCTTCGGCGAGCACGATTGGGTATCGCTGGCGCCGGGGGTCCAACCCTATGCCATCGGCGACGACCACAGCTTCTACGTCGATCCGGCCCATTGCTTTTTGTTCGCCGAGTCCGGCGAGCGCGCCGCCTAGGCCATGGCGCGGGTTACGCTCGAGGCCTTGCGCCACAGTTACCTGCCGGCGCCGCAGGCGCCGGATGACTATGCGCTCAAGCAGCTGGACCTAGAGTGGACCGATGGCGGCGCCTACGCTCTGCTGGGCCCGTCCGGCTGCGGCAAGACGACTTTGCTCAACATCATCTCGGGCCTGGTCAAGCCGACCGAGGGCCGGGTGCTGTTCGACGGCAAGGACATCACGGGCCTGCCGCCGAAGGACCGCAACATCGCCCAGGTGTTCCAGTTCCCGGTGATCTACGACACCATGTCGGTCTATGACAACCTGGCTTTTCCGCTGCGCAATCGCGGCGCGGACGAAGCGGTGGTCAAGCAGCGGGTGAGCGCAATCGCGGCGATGCTGGACATCGAGGACATGCTGTCTCGCCCGGCCGCGGCCCTGGCGCCGGACAGCAAGCAGAAGCTATCGATGGGCCGGGGCCTGGTGCGCGACAACGTCAATGCGGTGATGTTCGACGAGCCTTTGACGGTGATCGACCCCCACTTGAAGTGGCGCCTGCGCTCGAAGCTGAAGGAGCTGCACAACCGCCTGCCCTTGACGATGATCTACGTCACCCACGACCAGACCGAGGCGCTGACCTTTGCGGACCAGGTGGTGGTCATGGATCATGGCGAAGTGGTCCAGATCGGCACGCCGGTCGAATTGTTCGAGCGCCCGACGCATCGGTTCGTCGGGCACTTCATCGGCTCGCCCGGCATGAACGTCCTGCCCTGCGAGCTGCGCGAGGGCGCGGCCTTTTTCAACGGCGAGCGGGTCGAGCTGGAGGGCCCGGTTTCCAAGCCCGGCAGCGGCGGGGCGCTGGAGATCGGCGTCCGGCCCGAATACGTCAAGCTCGGTACGGCGGGCGTCAAGGCCACGGTCACCAAAGTCGCGGACGCCGGGCACCGCTGCATCGTGCATGCGCAGGCGGGTGAGCAGAGCATCGCGGCGATCGTCGAGCAGCCGCCGGAGCGGGGTGCCGAGGTCAAGCTGGCGTTCGAGCCGCGGCAGACGCGGCTGTACCGCGACGGCTGGCTCGCGACCGAGCAGGCTGGAGCGGCGGCATGAGAAAGCACAATCAACGCGCCTGGCTGCTGGTGCTGCCGGTCTTGCTGCTGGTGGCGTTCAACGCCTTGATTCCGATGATGACGGTGGTCAACTACTCGGTGCAGGAGACCTTCGGGGACAACCTGTTCTTCTGGGAAGGCGTGGGCTGGTTCGAGAAGCTGCTGCGCTCGGAGCGCTTTCACGGTGCTTTGGGACGCCAGCTTTTGTTCACCGGCCTGATCCTGCTGATCGAGGTCCCGCTGGGGATCGCGATTGCCCTGGCGATGCCGCGCAGCGGCCCGTGGGTCTCGGTATGCCTCGTAACCATGGCGCTGCCGATGCTGATCCCCTGGAACGTCGTCGGCGCCATGTGGAACATCTTCACGCTGCCCGACATCGGCCTGGCGGGCTATCTGATGAACGAGACCCTCGGCATACCCTACAACATGACCCAGGACCCGTTCGCGGCGTGGGTGACCATCATCGTCATGGACGTGTGGCACTGGACCTCGCTGGTGGTCCTGCTGGCGTACGCCGGCTTGGTGGCGATCCCGCCGGCCTATTACCAGGCGGCCGCGATCGACGGCGCCTCGCCCTGGTCGGTGTTCCGCCACATCCAGCTGCCGAAGATGAAGGCGGTGCTCACCATCGCGATCCTGCTGCGCTTCATGGACTCTTTCAACATCTACACCGAGCCCTTCGTGCTGACCGGCGGGGGCCCGGGCAATTCGACCACGCTGCTGTCCATCGACCTGGTCAAGATCGCGCTGGGGCAGTTCGACCTGGGCCCGGCCGCGGCCATGTCGCTGATCTACTTCGCCTTCTCGCTGCTGGCGAGCTGGCTGTTCTACACCCTGATGACCAAGGACGACGCGAGGTAAGCCATGCGCAAGCGCTCCATCCTCCCGCTGGTCTACATCCTGTTCCTGCTGCTGCCGATCTGGTGGCTGGTCTCGATGAGCTTCAAGACCACCGGCGAGATCCTGGCGGGCTTCTCGCTGTTCCCGCAGACCTGGACCCTGGACAACTACCGGGAGATCTTCACCGATCCGAGCTGGTACTGGGGCTACATCAACTCAATCACCTACGTCTCGCTCAACACGGTGATCTCAATCGCCGCGGCCCTGCCGGCGGCGTACGCCTTCTCACGCTACCGCTTCTTGGGCGACAAGCACCTGTTCTTCTGGCTGCTCACCAACCGCATGGCGCCGGCGGCGGTGTTCGCGCTGCCGTTCTTCCAGCTGTACTCGGCGGTGGGTCTGTTCGACACCCACATCGCGGTGGCGCTGGCGCACTGCCTGTTCAACATCCCGCTGGCGGTCTGGATCCTCGAGGGCTTCATGCGCGGGGTCCCGATGGAGCTGGATGAGACCGCATATGTAGACGGCTATTCCTTCCCGCGCTTTTTCGTGACGATTTTCATGCCCACCATCAAGGCCGGCGTGGGCGTGGCCTCGTTCTTCTGCTTCATGTTCTCGTGGGTGGAGCTGCTCCTGGCGAAGACGCTGACGGCGGTCGCGGCCAAGCCGATCGCAGCGACCATGACCAAGACGGCCTCGAGCGCGGGCTACGAGCTGGGGCTGCTGGCGGCGGCCGGGACCCTGACGTTGATTCCGGGCGCGATCGTCATTTACTTCGTGCGCAATCACATCGCGCGCGGCTTTGCGATGGGAAGGGTCTGAGCATGCTGGGCTGGATGGCGTGGACGTGGCCGACCGCCGGGGTCTTCGCGCTCATTTTCGGCGCGATGGCGGTGCTGGTGGTCCTGGAGCTGGTCTGGCCCGGCGGCCAGGAGCGCAAGGGGGTCCTGGGTCTGCGCACGACGCGCGGCGACCGGCTGTTCATCTCGCTGCTCGGCAGCGTCTACATCTTCTTGGCCTGGCTGGGGATCTTCGGGACCCCGCTGTGGTGGCCGCTAGCAATAGCCCTGCTATTTGCGGCGTTCTGCTTCTGGAAAGTCTAGCGGTTTCGGCTCACAAAGAGCTGAGGATGGCTTCGGCCGAGGCCTGGTTCAGAGCGAGCGGGATGTCATACAGCGTCGCGAGGCGCACCAGCGACTTGACATCGACGTCATGCGGCAGGGATGCCAGCGGATCGATGAAGAAAATCAGTGCATCGAGCTCGCCGTTGGCGATCATCGCGCCGAGCTGCGCGTCCCCGCCTTGCGGGCCGCTCTTGAGACGCTTGATGTCCAGGTCCAGGCGGTCATTGAGCAGGGAGCCGGTGGTACCGGTCGCGCACAGCGATAATTGCTCTAGCTGCCGCTTGCGGCGATAGGCCCAGGACGCCATGGCTTCTTTCTTGCCATCGTGCGCGACCAGGGCGACGCGCTTGCTCATATCGACCATGGCTAGGTACGGAAAGCTTTGAGTTTCTTGCGCGCCAGGCGCAGCTTGAGCTGGGCGTGCACCGGCAGGCCGTCGCGATAGGGCTGTTCGGCCTCGCCGGCGATCAACGGCAGCAGGTATTTGCGGCATGCCGCGGTGATGTAGTAGCCGTCGGAGCTGATGTAGCCGGGTGGCAGCTTGCGCTCTTTGTTCGCGACCGCAGCGAGGGGCACTGGCTTGACGGACCAGCGGTACGGCTTGTCCGAGGAGCGGATGATCGCGGGCATGACCTGGCTCTTGCCGCTGGTCGCATAGGCGACGGCGGCCCGCCCGACGCGCTCGGCCTGGTCGACGTCGACCTGGGAGGACTGGTGCCGCGCGGCGCGCTGCATGTAATCGGCGAGCGCCCAGTGGTACTTGACGCCCAGCTTGGCCTTGGTCCGTTCGGCGAGCACCGCGGCCACGCCGCCGAGCTGCGCATGGGCGAAGGAATCCTTGGTCCCGCGCTCGGACAGGAAACGCCCGCGGCCATCGACCATGCCTTCGGACGCGACCACGACGCAGAAGCCGTGCTTGGCGATTTTGCCCTGTACTTTCTTGAAGAAGCGGTCCCAGTTGTGCGCGATTTCCGGCAGCGCGAGGATGACCGGGCCCGAGCGCGGGAAGGGCAGGCCGCCCGCCGCGGTGATCCAGCCGGCATGGCGGCCCATGACCTCGAGGATGAACAGCTTGGTGGAGGTCTTCGACATGGAAGCGACGTCCAGCACCGTCTCGGCCACCGTCGTCGCGACGTACTTGGCGACCGAGCCGAAGCCGGGGCAGCAGTCGGTCGCGGCCAGGTCGTTGTCGACGGTCTTGGGTATGCCGACGCAGTTGACCTTGACGCCCTGGGTGCGGCAGAAGGCAGCGATCTTGTTGGTGGTGTCCTGGGAGTCGTTGCCGCCGTTGTAGAGGAAGTATTTGATGTCGTGCGCCCGGAACACATCGGCCAGGCGCTGGAAGCTGCGGCTGTCCTTGCCCGGATCGGTCAGCTTGAGCCGGCACGAGCCGAAGGCGCCGCCGGGCGTGTGTTGCAGCTTGGCGAGCTCGCGCTTGCTCTCGAGCCCGACATCGACCAGCTGCTCGTTGAGCACCCCGAGGATGCCGTTGCGGCCGGCGTAGATGCGGTTGACCTTGCCGCTCGCCTGCGCGGCGTCAATCACGCCCCAGGCCGAGACGTTGATCACGGAGGTCACGCCGCCGGACTGGGCGTAGAGCAGGTTGCCCGCTTTGATCCTAGCCACGGCCGCGCTCCTCGATGGCGGCGATGATGTCTGCGGATACCTGGTCAATCGGGCGCATGCCGTCGATGGCCGCGATGGGCGGCGTACCCTTGTGGGTATAGTGCTCGACCAAGGCGGCGGTCTGCTCGCTGTAGACCTGCAGGCGGTTGGCGATGGTCTCGGGCTGGTCGTCATCGCGGATGGAAAGCGGCTCGCCGGTCTCATCGTCCTGGTCCGGTACCTTGGGAGGCTTGGTGTCGAGATGGTAGGTGCGGCCCGAGGGCTTGTGCACCCGGCGGCCGCCGAGGCGCCGCGCGACCACATCCAGGTCGCAGTGCAGGTCGATGACCAGGTCCAGCTCAATCTCCTGCGCCAGGGCTTCAGCCTGCGGGATGGTGCGCGGGAAGCCGTCGAGGATGAAGCCCTTCGCGCAGTCGGGCTTGGCGATGCGGACCTTGACCATGTCAATGACGACATCGTCGGGCACCAGCTCGCCCGCGTCCATATATCCCTTGGCCTTGCGGCCGAGCTCGGTGTCCTGGCCCAGCTCCTCGCGGAACATCTCGCCGGTCGAGATGCTCGCCAGGCCCAGGCGCTGCTCGACGATGCCGGACTGGGTGCCCTTGCCGGCGCCGGGCGGGCCGAGGAAAATCAGCTTCATGCAGGCCATTTTATGTTTTTTGCCTGAAAAGCCGGGAAAATCAGGGCGCAGCCGGGGCAGCTGCCGCCAGGCGAACGCGTCTTGCTGCGCTGCGAACATAAAAAAACGGAAGCGCGTCGCCGCGCTTCCGTTGTTCATTCTGATGCGAGAGAAGGTAAGGAGAGAGAAAATCGCACCACGGCTGAACAGGCCGAGAGGGGAGGGAACCCCGCTACTTCTTGCCTTTCTTGGCAGCAGTACCCTTGCCGATCTGACCGAGATCGCCCATCGCCTGGGCCACCGCGTTCAGGTTGTCGCGCTGCTTGGACGCGACGTCCTCGACGAAGGAGTTGAACTGCTTGTAGGCGTCGATCTGGTTGCGGACGACGTCCTTGAAGAAGGCTCCGTAGGGCTGGGCGCTGCCGTTCGGAATCGCGTTCGCGACCTGCTCGATCGATTCGGCGACGGCTTCCTCCGCAGCGCTGCGGTTGCGCTCGGAGATGCTCGCCAGGTTGCTGGTGGCCTCGTTGCCGAAGGCGTACAGGTCCTGGGAAAGCTTCTCGATGGCTTGCAGCTCCTGGGCGGCGTACTCCTTTTGCAGCTCAGGCAGGTCCTCGATGTTGCGGACGTTGCTGACCTTGGCGGTGTACGCGGCCTGCCGCTCGAGCGTCGCCTTGGTGGCGGCGACGTTCTTCTCGATCAGCGCGACTGAGTTCTTCAGCGTCAGGGAGACAACCTCGTTGGCGTTGTCGATCGCCGCCTTGGCGGCTTCGTTGTTGATTTGGTTTTTGCTCATGGTCGTTTGTTAGAATGATGGTGGAAACGATGTGCATATTCTAGTTGTTGCACTGCACAAAAACAAGTCCTGGACCGCTGCCGGCCACGCCGGCGTTCGTTTGATGTAAATATATGATTTTTCTTCATAATTTTTACAACAAGGCAGCCCTGGCTAGCTTATATTGCACCGCAACTTTAATCAGCGGCCTGCTATTGGCCGCCGCGCCGGCCCCCGCGTCGGCCCAAGAAGCCATCCGGCCCCTGTTGCTCTTGCAGGACGCCAAGCGCCTCGCTGACGGCCGGCGGCAGGACCCGCGCCAGCTGCAGGATCTGGTCGCCACCAGCCCCTCGGCCTGGGTACGGCAGGAAGCGGCCCGCAAGCTGGCGGGCTACCACGCCCGCAAAGGCGAGTGGGAAGCCTATCGCGAGGTGGCGGGTTACGCCGACCATTGCGCCTTGCTGCTGCTGGCGCTGCATGAGGGCGATCCCGCCAAGATCAACCAGGCGGTCCAGGATGCCCTGCTCGACGCCGACGTGCGGGACCAGAACTGCATGGCGGCGCTGCAGCGGGCCTCGGCGGCCGGTTTTCTCGCCGACCGGGATGTGTGGCGCCGCATCCGCATTCTGATCGAAGAGCGCAAGACGCGCGATGCCGTCCGGCTGCTGGGACTGTTGAAGGACGACAAGGCCTCGGCGGCCACCTTGCGCAACGCTGTCAACAACGCCACCGGCCGGCTGTTGCGCAAGAAGAGGGTGCGGCTCGCCAGCCGGGTCGACCAGGAGCTGCTGGCGGTCTCGGCGCTGGTGGCCGCCATGTACAGCCGCACGCCCAAGCGCGTCGAGCAGGTCGCCGCGCGCTGGGGCGAATACGCCGAGCTCCTCGATGTCGATCTCAGTACCAGTATGTGGCCTTATGTCGGCAAGTGGCAGGCGCTCAACCTCAACTTCGAGCTGGCGCGGCAGTCGTTCGAGCAGGCGCCGCTGGCCGAGCACAGCCGCCTGGCGCTGGCCTGGCGCGCGCGCACCGGCATGCGCCTGGGCGACTGGCGCATGGTCGCGGGCACCATCGAGGCCATGCAGGGCGAGCAGCGCACGCTGTCGGCCTGGCGCTATTGGTACGCCTATGCCTGGGATCAATTGGGCAGCCGCGACCGGGCGCGCAAGCTGATGCTGGGCGTCGCCCGGGACTTCGACGACTACTACGGCCTGCTCGCCAAGGAGAGCGTCGGCATGCGAACGGCCCTGGGCGCCCGCCAGCCGCGGGCTGACTTGATGGAGCAGCTGCGCGAGGACGCTGACGTGCGCATGGCGCTGGCGCTGGGACTGCGCAACCGCACCAAGCAGGCGCGCCAGGTCTGGAAGTTCCTGCTGCGCAAGCTGGGCGATGCGGAGATCCTGGCGCTGGCGGCGCTGGCGTCCGAGGAGGGCTGGCTGCTGGGCTCGATCAACGCGGCCGACTACGCCAAGGCCGCCAACTCCAGCCACGCCCTGCGCTTTCCCACGCCGAGCGACCATGCCGAGGCCATCGCCGAGCGCGCCGAGAAAGACGGCATCCCGCCCGAATTCGTCTACGCCATCATCCGCCAGGAAAGCCGCTTCAACGCCAAGGCGGTCTCCAGCGCCGGCGCGCGCGGACTGATGCAGGTGATGCCGCGCACCGCGCGGCTGGTCGCGTCCAAGCACAAGTTCACGCGCTACAACCTGTCGCGCCTGACGCTGGTCAAGCCGAACGTAACCATCGGCGTGCGCTACATGGCGGACCTGAGCTCGGACTACGACGGCGATCCCATCCGCATCAGCGCGGCGTACAACGCCGGGCCCACCAACCTGCGACGCTGGCTGCGACGCTCCGCAGGGGTCGACCGGCGCATCTTCATCGAGACCATCCCGTTCACCGAGACCCGCCTGTACGTCAAGGCGGTGCTCGCCAACTACCATCACTACGGCTGGCTCTTGCATGCCGAGGGCATGCCGATGAGCGCGACGGTCGCGGGCAGCTATTGAGGGCTCAGTCCTGCAGGCACTGGGTCAGGCGCAGGAAGAATTCAGTACCGTCGCGGGTGTCGATCCACTTGCCGTCCTCATGGCGGAAATGATAGCCGCCGCTGGGCGCGGCCAGCCAGATTTCCTTGACCGGCGGCTGGCGGTTGACGATCAGCTTGGCGCCGGACGCCAGGGTGATCTCGCAGATGTCGCCGTTGTTCTCGTAATCGCCCACATCATGCTCTTCGAGCCGCTCTTCGAGCTCTTCGAACAGTTCGACGCACAGGCGGTCATAGGTAGAATCTTCCACGCAGGGAATTCTAACTTCTAGGTTCGCATTGATGCTAAAAAGGGGCTTGCTGCTGCTGCTGGGCTTGGCCGCCGCCGTGGCGCTGCCCGGCTGCGGACAGTACGGTCCGCTGGAGCTCCCGCCCGAGCAGCAGGAAGAGGAAAGCTGATGTCCAGCTGCGAGGAAGCGGTCTCGCTGGGCAACCTAGACGGCGTCAGCCTGGACAAGATCGCCGAGAGCTTCGGGACGCCCTGCTTCGTCTATCACGGCGAGCAGCTGCAGGCCGCATGCGCGCATGCGCTGGGTCTCGCCAGCGCCATCGACGCCCGCGTGCGCTATGCCGTCAAGGCCAACGGCAACCTCGCGCTGCTGAAGCTGATCAACAACGCCGGCCTGGGCTTCGACGTCGCGACCGAGGCCGAGCTGCGCCGCGTTATGCTCGCCGGGGGTGGTGCCGCCGAGATCATCATGACCGGACCGGGCAAGTCGCACGCCGACCTGCAGGCTGCGCTGGACGCCAGCATCGAGGAGATCGTCTGCGATTCCCTGTCCGAGCTCGCGCGCCTGGAGCACCTCGCCGCCGCGTCCAAGCGCCGCATCGCAGTGGGAGTGCGCCTCAATCCCGCCATCGACGCGGCGAGCCACCCGCATCTCGCCACCGGCCTCGGCGCGTCGAAGTTCGGGGCCAATGCCGAGCAGGCGCTCAGCATGTTCGAGCGCATCGCCGCGAGTTCCCTGCTCGAAATCGGCAGCCTCAGCTGCCACATCGGCTCGCAGATCGGCAGCAGCACCCCTTATATAGAGCTGGCCCAAGCGATGCTCGCGTTTGACAAGCAGCTGCGGGAGCATGACATCACGCCGGCCCGCATCGATCTCGGCGGCGGCTTCGGCATCGGCGACAGCCGCCAGCGCCCGGCGGAGGACCCGCTCGCCAATCTAGTGACTTGGCTGCAAGAGCACGGCGGCAACCGGCGCTACGGCCTGCAGCCGGGCAGGTCGATCGTCGGGCGCTGCGGCATGCTGCTCGCCAAGGTCGAATACCGCAAGGACCGCCACATCATCGTCGACGCCGCCATGACCGAGCTCATGCGTCCCTGCCTCTATGATTCGCATCACGGCATCGCGCATCTCGGCGGGCATCCCGCCCCGCCGGGGGACTATGACGTCGTCGGGCCCGTGTGCGAGAACGCGGACTTCCTCGCGCGGCAGGTCGACCTCGATGCCCAGCCCGGCGAGTACGTCGCCCTGTTCGATTGCGGCGCTTATGCCAGCGCCATGGCCTCAGGCTACAACGGCCGCCTGCGCGCCTGCGAAGTGCTGGTCATCGATGGCATCACCCATGTCATCCGCCATCGCGACACATTCGAGGATTCGATCCAGGCCGAATCCGAGGGCCTGCAGCGCCTCTAGGGCTTCGGCGCCAGGCGCTGGCTCTTCGCCAGCAGTTCTTCCCGGCTCTCCGGGCGCTGCTCGTCGGCCGGTATGCAGTCGACCGGGCAGAGCACCACGCACTGGGGCTCGTCGAAGTGGCCCACGCATTCGGTGCAGCGGTCCGGATCGATCTCATAGCGCTGCGCGCCGAAGAAGATCGCCTGGTTCGGACAGGCCGGCTCGCAGACGTCGCAGTTGATGCACTCGTCGGTGATCTTCAGGGCCATGCAGCATGCGCCCCGTCAATGCCCGAACTTCGCGCGCAGCCGCTTGGCGACCTCATCGTTGACCCAGGCGGATACGTCGCCGCCGAGCATCGCGATCTCGCGCACCAGGCTCGAAGCGACGTGAATGAACTCCTTGTCCGGCGCGATGAACAGGGTCTCGACCGCGCCGAGGCGATGCTGGATGTCCGCCAGCTGGATCTCGTGCTCGTAGTCGGCGACGTTGCGCAGGCCGCGCAAGACCAGGCCGACCTGCTCCTGCTTGAGATAGTCAGCGAGCAAGCCGGTCAGCGGGACCACCGCGACATTGTCCAGCTTCGCGACCTCCGCTTCTCGCAGCATCTCTTCCCGTTCCGCAAGAGTGAACAGCGGCTCTTTGTGCACGCCGGCCGCGACCAGCACCCGCACCTCATCGAAGATCTTGGCCGCGCGCCGGATCACCGCTTCATGACCCAGGGTCAAGGGGTCGAAAGTCCCCGGATAGGCGATGACGCGGGCCATGGACCTAGCGCAGCTGCTCGGCGTAGAAACTGTCCGGATGCACCCGCAGCAGCATGCTGCGCCAGCTCGAATCGCTGTCCTGGTCGACCTTGACCGCGATGTCGGCCAGCAGGTACAGCGCCTCGGGCGCGCGCGCGTCGCCCGCATGCTCATCGACGAACGCCCGCAAGCTCGCGCGCGCCGCGACATGGTCGCCGGCGCCGTGCTGCAGCTTGCCCAGCCAGAACCGCGCCGCGCCTTTATAGCTCGAAGACGAGTCCGCGATCCGTTTCATGGCTGCCATCGCCTCGGTGGGGGGCTGGCCCAAAGCATCGCGATAGGCCACCGCTTCCTGGCTGTCCAGCACATTCTGCAGCTGCCGCCGCCGGCGGTCCCGCTGCTTGCTCGCCTGCGCCATGGCATCCTGCAGCTGCGCAGCGCCCGCGTCGATGTTCTGCTGCCGGCCCGCGACCAGCTGCTGGGCCGCGGCGATGTCGCCGCGCAGCCCCTCAATCAAGCTCTGCAGCTCTTCGGCCTCGATCTGCAGCCGTCCGACCTGGTCGCGCAGGTTGTTGATCTCCTTGGATACCGCGCGCAGCTCCTTGTCGTAGTCGAGTATGCCCTGTCGCAGTTGATTGTCATCGAAGATGCGCTGCGCCCAGGCCGGCGCAGCCGCTAGCAAAGCCAGGATCGCCAGCCCGCCGCGTACCATCATGATGAGGCCACCGTCAGCAAGGCCCAGTGCGCTGCGCCGACGCGGCCCGTGCGCATCAGCTCCCAGCCGGTCGCAGCCGCGATTGGAGCCGGGCCCTCGCAGCAGGCGATGCCCGAAGTACGCAGATGCGGGAGCAGCAAGAACTGCAGCTGCGCCCACCAGCCGGGCGCCGCGCTGTCCGCGAACGGCGGATCGACGAAGGCCAGGCCATAAGTACGGCCGGGACGCTTGAGCCAGTCCAAGACATCGCTTTGGCAGACCCGCGTCGGGGCCGAGCCGAGCTGCTCGATGTTCCCGCGCAGGACCTGGGCCACTCGCCGGGAACGCTCGACGAAGGTCGCCGACCGCGCTCCCCGCGACAGCGCTTCGAGCCCGAAGGCGCCGCTGCCCGCATACAAATCCAGGCAGTCCAGGCCCGCTACATGCCGCCGCCCGAGGATGTTGAACAAGGTCTCGCGCGCCGCATCCTGGCTCGGACGGACCGAAGGAGCGACTTTCAAGCGCCGGGCGCGCCAGCGGCCGGCGATGATGCGGACGCGGCCCGCGCGCATAGACCCGCGGCCCGAAGTACTAATTGGCGGCCGCCAGCTGGCGCCGCCGGTCGGCCGCGGCCGAGGTCGGATGCTGCTCGAGCAAGCGCCGCTGCCAGTACTCCGCCAGCTCCTGATCGCCCAGGGCTATGGAAATCTGCTCGAGCAGAAGCAGGGCGTCCGGCAAGCGGGGACTGTCCGGATAGTCCGCTACCAGCCGCAGCAGCACATCCTGCGCGGCGACGTCATAACCCTGGTCGCGCTGCATCTGACCCTGCCAGAACAAGGCCGCATGGGCGTAGCTCGAGGCCGGATAGCGCAGCAGCAATTCGTCGAAGGCCTTCTCGGCCGCCTGGTAAGCGTCCTTGTTGTAGGCCGCCAGGCCCCGCTCGTATAAATCCTGATCGTTGCTCTTGAGCTGGCTGCGCAAGGACGCATAGCCCTTGTCGATCGCCTCCTTCAGCTTGGTGCTCTCGCTGCCGATGCGCCCGTCGATCTTGCTGAGCTCGGCGTCCTGCTGCTCAACCATCTGGTTGGTCTCCTCCAGCAGGCCCGAGAGCTCGCGGATCTTCTCGAGCAGCTCCCGCTTCGTCGTGTTGAGCTTGACCGTCTCGCTCGCCAGGGTCTGGATGTTGTTCTCAAGAGCCGTGATCTTCAGATCGAGCTCGGAGAGCTTGGCGCGGGCCTCCTCGTCCTCGAACAGCTGATTCAGGACCTGCGCTGATGCCGATGCGCTGGCGGCCGCCAAGACCGCCGCAGCCAGGGCGGGGCGCCACAGGCTGCTGATGGGAGACTTACTCGCCAGAGTAAATGATTTCAACGCGCCGGTTCTGGGACCAAGCGTCCTCGTCCGAACCCAAGGCGCGCGGACGTTCCTCGCCATAGCTGATGGCCTCAATCTGATTGGCGAAGACCCCGCTGGAAAGCAAATACTCCTGGACCGCGTCCGAACGGCTCTGGCCCAGGGCCAGGTTGTACTCGGTGCTGCCGCGCTCGTCGGCATGGCCCTGCAGGCTGATGCTCGCGCCGCGGTTGTCGATCAGGTACTCGGCATGCGCGTCGAGCATCACCGTGAACTCGTCACGGACCTCAGCCTTGTCGAAGTCGAAGAAGACCAGGCGCTCGCCCAGCAGGCCCTGGGCCACTTCCGGATTGAGCTGGCGCTCGGTGGCGCGCTGGACCCGCGGGGCCGTTTGGACCACTTGCGGACCGTCGCTGCTGGCTTTGTTCTCCGCCGGCGGCAGGGATGAATAGGCTTCTTGCTGGGCGCAGGAGGAAAGTCCGGCCAGCATGACCGCCGAGGACAGCAGAACTGCGAGTTTTTTCATAGTTGCCATGTCTCCTTGTGCTGTCTGCTCAGCAGATGCTGAGAAGCGGTTTCGTCGAAAACTCCATACCCCTATATTCTAGTATGCAAACGCATTTTAGCATATATCAGGCTGAATCCTCAATACCAGTTGTTGAGGCTCGAGGCCGGGCTCCACACCGGGTCCTTGATTTCGCCCCGCTCGGCGACTGCGAAGGGGCGCGTGATCTTGCCGTTGATGGAAACCGTATACAGCACGTTCGGCCGGGCGTCGTTCTTGAACAGCAGCATCTCGCCGTTGGGCGAGAAGCTCGGCGAGTCCGCCAAATCAATGCCGGTCAGCGGGACCGTCGGGCCGCCCGCCGCGGCGCTGTCGGCGATGTGGACGTTGAAGCCGTTGGCGTCCCGGCGGATGAAAGTCAGCAGCCGGCCGTCCGGGCTGAAGCGCGGCGAGACGTTGTAGCCCGAGCCGAAGGTGAGGCGCCGCTCATCGCCGCTGAGCCGGTCGCGCAGGTAGATCTGCGGCGAGCCGCCGCTGTCGGAGACGAAGGCCAGCAGGTTGGGATCGGCCGGCGAGAAGACCGGCTCGGTGTCGATGCCGGCGCTCTCCCGCAGCCGCAGGCGGCGGGTGCCGTCGGCCGACAGCAGGTAGATCTGGGTGTTGCCCGCCTCGGACAGGGCGACCGCGATCCAGCGCTGGTCCGGCGACATCGCCGGCGAGGAGTTGTTGCCCTTGAAGCTCGCCACCACCCGGCGCTTGCCGGTCAGCAGCTGGTGCTCGTAGACGATGGGCTTTTGGCGCTCGTAGGATACGTACAGGATCTTGTTGCCCTGCGGCATCCACTCGGGCGAGATGATCGGCTCGGGGCTCTTGATCAGGGTCTGGGAATTGTGCCCGTCGTAGTCGGCGACCTTGAGCTCGTAGGTCGCCGAGCGCTTGTCGCCGGTACGCAGCACATACGCGATCTTGGTGGTGAAGATGCCGGGCGAGCCGATCAGCTTCTCATAGAGCCAGTTGGAGATGGTGTGCGCGACCAGCCGCTCCTGGCCGGGCTTGATCAGCAGCGCGAAGGCGTCGTCCGGCCGCTGCGTGATCAGGTCGAGCAGCTGATAGGTCACCCGGGTGCGGCCGTCGCCGGCGTCGTCGACGCGCCCGACCAGGACGTATTCCTGCTCGAGGTCGAAGCTGTCATAGTCGGGGTCCTCGAACGGCGCGACCGTCGGGACCGGCTCGTGGATGGCGCGGAACAAACCGGTGCGGTCGAGGTCGTCGGCGACGATGCGGGACAGCTGCCGGCTGTCGCTCAATTCGCCCTCGAAGGCCTGGATGATGATGGGGATGCGGCGGACGCCCTGGCTCTCGAGCTGGATCTCGACCGCGGCGCGCGTCGTCGCGACGGCGAGCAGCATGCAGGAGGCGAGGAGCGTGAGGCGCTTGATCATGCCGTGCTTGATTCTAAACCTGCTTACTGCTGCTGCGGCTTGACGATCAGGATGACCTCGTCGAACTCCTTGCGCAGCTCGGGGTTCTGCGGCAGGTTGAAGCCGCGCTCGGCCGCGCGGATGACGGCGCGCACCGCCTGGCGGTCGAAGGGCTCGAAGCCCGAGCTGTCGGAAACCACCGGGGTCCCGACCAGCCGCCCCTGGTCGTCGAGGCTGAAGCTGACTTCCACCTCGATGTCCGCCGGCGTCTTGTCCGGATTGGTCAGGTGCCGCTTGATGCTGTTGCTGATGGCGTTGATCGCCGCGTTCATCTCTCTTGCGTCCCGCTCGGCCTGCAGCCGCGCGCGCTCGGCCGCGCGGCGCTGCTCCTCGGCCTCGCGCGCGAGCCGCTCTTCTTCCTCGCGGCGGCGCTCTTCCTCTTCCCGGCGTTTTTCCTCCTCAGCCTTGCGACGTTCTTCCTCCGCCGCCCGCCGCTTGGCCTCTTCCTCCTTGCGGCGCTCCTCAGCCTCGCGCCGCTTGCGCTCTTCCTCAGCCTTGCGCTGCTCTTCCTCCTCGGCCAGGCGGCGGCGCTCTTCCTCTTCCTCCCGCTGCTTTTGCGCTTCCCGCTCCTTGCGCCGCGCTATCTCCGCCTGGCGCTGCTCCTCGGCCCGGGCTTCTTCCTGCCGGCGCTGCTCCTCGGCGACTTCCGGGGGCTCGGGCTCCGGCTCTGGTTCAGGCTCGGGTTCCGGTTCAGGCTCAGGCTCGGGTTCCGGCTCCGGCGCGGGCGGCGGCGGCGGCGGGACAATCTCGATGCGCATGGGCTCGTTGATGGCCACCACCCGGCGGAAGCTGATCGAGCCGAGCAGCGGCAGCACCATCAAGACGAGGATTGTGGCGGCCTGGATGGCCGACCACACGGTGCTCGGCTCGTGCAGCTTGTGCAGCCTCATTCGCCAATGCGAGTGACCAGGCCGATGTTCTGGATTTCCTCTTGATGCAGAATCGCGAGCACTTCCACCACCTTCTCATAGGCCAGCTGGCGGTCGGCCGAGATCAGGATGGGCGCGCCCGGGAAGGTCTGGCGCCGCTCGCGCAGCAGCTGCAGCAGGTCCTCGATGACGTTGAAGGTGATCTCCTCGCCGCCGAAGTTGTAGTCCTTGAGGATGTAGCCGCCGTCGGCTGGCAATTGGATCTCGAGCGCCTCCTGGCTCTGGGTGGCCGAGATGTCGCCGGCCGGCGGCAGGTCGATGACCGCCTGGTTGATCAGCGGCGCCGTGACCATGAAGATCACCAGCAGCACCAGCATGACGTCCAGATAGGGGACGACGTTGATCTGGCTCTGCAGCGCGCGGTTGGAACGGGCCTTGCGTCTCATAGGTTGCGGCGGATGATGTTGCAGAAGTTGTCGGCGAAGTTCTCGAACTGGACGATGAAGCGCTCCAGCCGGGCCGTCAGGTGGTTGTAGGCGATGACCGCCGGGATCGCGCAGAACAAGCCCATGGCGGTCGCGATCAGCGCCTCGGCGATGCCCGGCGCGACCTGCGCGATGGTCGCCTGGCTCGAGGTCGTCAGCGAGCGGAAGGCGTTGATGATGCCCCACACCGTACCGAGCAGGCCGATGTAGGGGCTCGATGAGCCGGCGGTCGCCAGGTACGGGAGCAGCGCCTGCAGCTTGTCGACCTCGATCTGGATGGCGCTCTCCATGGCGCGGCGGACGCCTTCGACCGCCAGCTGCTGGTCCGAGAAGCCCGCCTTGCGCGTCTTGTCATATTCATGCATGCCCTCGAGGAAGATGGGCGCGAGGCCGTCGGTGCCGTACTCCTCCTCCTCGGCGCGGATGCGGAACTGTTCGATCTTGTCCGACGCCCAGAAATCCTCCTCGAAATTGCCGCAGTCCTCGCTGACCTGGCGGAAGACCTTGATCTTGCGGATGATGAACCACAGCACGAAAAACAGCATCAGCGACAGCGTCACCAGCACGCCCTGGGCGAACAGGCTCGCCCGGGCTATCAGGGAAATGATGTCGGTCTCGGCCATCGGCGATTAGCAAGCGCAGTCAGTCAGGGCGGCGCGGCCGGCTGCGCAAGGCGGGATTCTATCCAAGCATCTCTGTTGGCAGCGGCCGCGGCCGCAGCGTGGTTGAGTCGAGACAGGCCAGCTTGATGGTCGCGTTCCCGCAGGCCGCGCCGTCGGCAGCGCGCAGTTCCTGGGCGAAAGTCGCTGAGGCCGCGCCGGTCGACGCCAGCTTTGTCACCACCACCGCCGCGTCGTCCAGCCGCAGCGGCCGGCGATAACTGAGCTCGGCCTTGACCACCACGAAGACCAGCTTGGCCGCCATGCACTCGGCCAGGGCGAAGCCGCGGGCCCGCAGCCACTCGCTGCGCGCCTGCTCGTACCAGCGCAGCCAGCTGGCGTGGTGCGCGACGCCGCCGGCGTCGGTGTCCGCCACATAGACGCGCAGCCGGTGCTCGGTCGCATCTTCGGTCATTCCAGCAGCGACGGCCCGTCCGGCGCGTCGCGGCCGGCCCAGCGGTAGGCCGCGGCGGCGGCGATGCGCCCGCGCGGAGTCCGCTGCAAATAGCCCTGCTGGATCAAATAGGGCTCGATGTAGTGCTCGAGGGTTTCGGGGCTCTCGCCGAGCGAGACCGCCAGGGTGTCCAGGCCGGCGGGCCCGCCGCCGAAGCGCTCGAGCAGCGCGCGCAGGTAGGCCTTGTCGAGAGCGTCCAGGCCGAGCTCGTCGACCTCCAGCATCGCCAGGGCCTCATGGGCGACCGCCAAGCTCAGCTTGCCGCCGTGCCGGACCTGCGCGTAGTCGCGCACCCGCCGCAGCAGGCGGTTGGCGAGACGCGGCGTACCGCGGGAGCGCCGCGCGAGCTCATGCACGGCCTCTTCCTCCGCCTCGACCTGCAGCAGGCCGGCGGAGCGCCGGATGATCGCGGCGAGGTCCTCGGCCGGATAGAAGCCGAGGCGCAGCACGATGCCGAAGCGGTCGCGCAGCGGGGAGGTCAGCATGCCCGCCCGGGTGGTCGCGCCAATCAGGGTGAAGGGCTCCAGCGGCAGGGACACCGCCGCCGGGCTGTGGGCCGCGTCCCCCATGAACACGTCGAAGCGGCGGTCTTCCAGCGCGCTGTACATGCTTTCCTCGATCGCCGGATGCAGGCGGTGGATCTCATCGATGAACAAAAGGTCGCCGCTGCCGAGCGCGGTCAGGGCCGCCGCCGCGTCGCCGGGCCGCTCGAGCGCCGGCCCGCTGGTGATGCGCAATCCGCCGCCCATCTCATTGGCGATGATGTGCGCGAGCGAGGTCTTGCCCAGGCCCGGCGGGGACACCAGCAGGACATGATCGAGCGGATCGGAGCGCTGCCGCGCGGCCTCGAGATAGACCCCGAGCTGCTCCTTGGCCTTGGCCTGGCCGACGAACTCATCCAGGCGCTGCGGGCGCAGCATGCTCTCGTTGGCGCTGTCGCGCGCCTGGCCGGCCGGATCGGTCACGCGCTGCTTGCGGGCCTTGCTCATCGCGGCCCGCCCGTAAAATGAGCGGATGCCGGCCGCCGGTCCCAGCCCCGTGATCGCGCTCGACGGACCAGCGGCGGTGGGCAAGGGCACAGTGGCGCGGACGGTCGCACGGCGCTTGGATTTTAACTACCTGGACACCGGCCGCATCTATCGCATCACCGCGCTGCTGGCGCGGCAGGCAGGCGGGCCCGCGGCCCTGGACTCGCCGCAGCAGGTGATTGAGGCGGCGCAGCCGCTGCTGCATGATTTCGCCAAGCTGAGCAAGATGCTCGAGGACAGCGCCCTGTACACTGAGGAGACCGCCGAGGGCGCCTCGCTGATCGCGCAATCGCAGGAGATCCGCGATGCGCTGCTGGCCGCGCAGCGCTCGTTCCGCCGCCCGCCCGGGCTGGTCGCCGACGGCCGCGACATGGCCTCGAAGGTCTTTCCCGACGCGGTCCTCAAGATCTACCTGGACGCCGGCCTCGAGGTCCGCCGCGAGCGTTTTCGCAGCCGCGCCGCGGCCCAGGGCATGGAAAGTAGTAAAATAGCCGCCTGCCTCGCCCAGTTCGAGGAGCGCAGCCGGCGTGATGAACGGCGCAGCGTCGCCCCCGTGCGGCCCGACGACGAAGCCACCATCATCGCCACCGACGCGCTCGGGCCGGATGAGGTGGCCGACCGCATCATCGACTTGTACAGAGCATCTTGAGCACCACCACCGCCACGCCGGACGCAGCGTCCGCAGCCAGCGGCGAAGAAAGCTTCGCCAGCATCTACGCCGCCGAGGAAGAGGCCCGCGCCAGTTTCAGCGAGGGCACGGTCATCGAAGCCATGGTGGTCGGCATCGAGGACAAGACCGTCGTGGTCGACAGCGGCCTCAAGTCGCACAGCCGCATCCCGCTCGAGGAGTTCCTGACCGACGAGGGCGAGATCGCCATCAAGGAGAGCGACTTCGTCAAGGTCAAGCTGGAGTACTCCGACGACGGCCGGGGCAACACCCGCCTGTCGCACCTGCAGTACCGCCGCGAGAAGGCCTGGAAGGAGATCGAGGACGCCTTCGCCAACCAGACCCGCATCGAAGGCGTCATCAAGGAGCGCATCAAGGGCGGCTATTCAGTGCACGTCGGCAGCCTGCGCGCCTTTTTGCCCGGCTCGCTGGTCGACGTCTTCCCGCTCAAGTCCGAGCAGAGCCTGGTCGGCCGCCGCGAGCAGTTCTACGTCGAGCGCCTCAAGCCCGAGCGCCACTCGGCCATTCTCAACCGCCGGATGGTCCGCGAGCACGAGCTCACCAGCGGCGATCTCGCCAGCCTGCCCTTCAAGGAGGGCGACGTGATCGCCGGCGTGGTGGTGGCCGTCAACGACTATCCGGACCACAAGGCCTACGTCCGCCTGGCGGAGGGCGTCCACGGCGTGCTCTCCCGCGAGGACTACAGCTGGCATCGCATCGGGCCGCTGTCCGAGGAGCTGCAGGACGACACCGAGCTGCAGGTCAAGGTGCTCGAGATCAACATCGAGAAGCGCCTGATCCGGCTGGGCGCCAAGCAGCTGGTCCCCGACCCCTGGGACGACATGGAGAAGAACTACCCGCCGGGGTCGAAGACCTTCGCGAAAGTCGTCAGCCTCAAGGAGTACGGCGCCTTCGTCGAGCTCGAAAAGGGCATCGAGGGCCTGGTGCACGTCTCGGAGATGGACTGGCTGCATCGCAGCGCCGATCCGGCCAAGCATCTCGAGCCCGGCCAGCACGTCGAGGTGATGATGCTGAACCTGGACAAGGCGGCGCGGCGCATCTCGCTCGGCCTCAAGCAGTGTCGCCCGAACCCCTGGGAGGAGTTCAGCGTCTCGTTCAAGAAGGGCACCCGCCTGCAGGGCAAGATCGTCGGCATCCAGGACAACCTGGGGATGTTCGTCGAGATGCCCGGCGGCATCAACGGCCTGGCGCATCTGTCGAACCTTTCCTATTCGGACACCGACGGCCGCGGCACGCTGGCCAAGTACAAGATCGGCGACGAGGTCGAGGTGATGGTCATCGAGGTGGATGTCGAGAAGCAGCGCATCGCGCTGGGGATCAAGCAGCTGAGCGAGGACCCGCTCAACGTCTTCCGCACCAAGTACGAGAAGGGCCAGCCGATCGCCGGCTTCGTCAAGAAGATCCTCGAGGCCAAGCAGCGCGCGATCATCAAGCTGTCCGACGATGTCGAGGCCATGCTGCCGATCCGGGATGTCAGCAAGGAGCGCATCGAGAAGATCGGCGACGTGCTCAAGGAGGGCCAGGAGCTGCAGCTGATGATCACCGGCATCGACGATCGCAACCGCATCACGGTTTCGCTGCGGGCGATGGACCGCCAAAGCGAGAAGGAGGCCATGCGCAAGTTCCGCAGCGAGGTCAAGGCCGAGAAGGACGCGAAGGCCAAGGCGAGCTCCTTCGGCAGCATGTTCCGCGAGGCCATGGAGGACGCCCAGAAGGACGAGCAGCCCGCGGCTGAGGAAGCTGAGACGGCTGAGCCGAGCCGGCGGCCGAGCCGGCCGCCGCGCCTGCCTCTGACGCACCGGCCGTTGCCGAGGACAAGGACAAGTAGCGGGGCCGCGCCCCGCGCGCTTGGCGGCGCGTTCCAGCTAGGAGGTCGACGAGAATGAAGCAATCGACCATCATCGAGATGCTGCGCGCCCGGCATCCTGAGTTCACCAAGGACCAGATCGTGTCCTCGGTCATGAAGATCAACGCGGCCATCTGCGACACGCTCGCCCGCGGCGGGCGGATCGAGATCCGCGGCTTCGGGACCTTCCATCTGAGCAAGCGTCCTTCCCGCGAGGTGTTCAATCCGCGCGCGCGCAAGGGCTTCGTCGTGCCCGTGCGCATGGTCCCGCGCTTCAAGCCGGCCAAGCGCTTCAAGGAACGCATCGACGGCAAGAGCGCGGCTGCGGGCCGCTAGCCCGCCGTGGACGATCTGCTCGACTGGCGCCTGCTGCTAGTCATAGCGGTGTTCGGCGCGGGCTGGGCGATCGCCCGCGTCGACATGGAGCAGGTCGTCAGCAAGGCGCGGGTGGTGCCCGGCCTGATCATGGACGGCATCGGCAACCTGCTGCGCGGCGAGCGCGTGGCGGCGGCGAGCTCTTTCTTGCAGGCGGGCCAGCCGCTGAGCCAGGGCAACGCCGAGCTGCACTTCGCGGCCGGCGAATTGTTCCGCATCCAGGGGCGGTACGAAGAGGCCATCCGCGTGCACAAGGCGATGCTGGCGGCCGAGGACCTGAATGCGGACACGCGCACGCGCGCGCGGTATGAATTGGGCTTGGACTATCAAAAGGGCGGCTTTCTCGATCTGGCGGAGCAGTGCTTCAGCCGGCTCGAGGGCACCGAGTATGCGGACGCCAGTTTGCGGCACTTGTGCAACATCCATCTCTACAGCCGCGACTGGGAGCGCGCCATCGCCGACGAGGAGCGCTTCGCCAAGGACGACATCAGCTCGGAATTGTGCCGGCACGTGATCGCGCAGCTGTACTGCGAATGGGCGAGCGAGGCCAAGGGCGCGCGCCGCGACGAGCTGCTGGCGGAGGCGGTCAAGCGCAATCCCAACTGCAGCCGCGCATGGATCATGCGGCTGGACGACGCGGTAACGGCCAAGAACCGGTCTGACGCCTTCACCGCCATCGACAACATCAAGCGCACGCCCAGCGTGATCCCTTTGTGCACGGCGCTGGTGATGGAGGCCTATCAGCAGGCGGACAGCGCGGCCGAGGGCGCGCGCTGGCTGGCGCAGGTGTTCCAGCGGCATCCTTCGGTGCTGATGTTCGACCGCATCTATGAGGCGGTCGCCGACGTCTGGGACCGCGAGCGCCTGCAGGCTTTCGTCGACGACGCCATGCAGAGCCTCGACGGCGAGGAAGTGGTGGCGCGCTGGCTGGAGACCCGCGGGCTGGGTGACGCCGGCGGGCAGTACGCCGAGCCGCGGCGCGCGCTCGGGGACGCGCGCGCGAGCTTCACATGCTCGTCCTGCGACTTCGAGGCCAAGCATCATTACTGGCAGTGCCCGGTGTGCCGCAGCTGGGAGACGATGCTGCCGCAGACCAAGGACATGCAGGGCTGATGGCGGAGGTCGTCGGGGTCTACGGCGGCTGCTTCGATCCTTTCCATCGCGGCCATGCGGCCATCGTTGAGGCCGCGGCCGGCGCGCTGCAGCTAAATCGTTTGCTGGTGGTACCCACGGCCCGTCCGCGCGGCAAGCAGGCGCATGCCTCATTGGCCGACCGCCATGCGATCTGCGCGGCCGCGCTCGCATCGATATCCGGCTGCGAGCTGCATGAAGACGTCGCCGTTGCGGACAGGGAGTCGCGCACAATCAATCTGCTGCGCTCCTTGCAGGACGGGCAGCGGCGGCTGGTGTTCATTGTCGGCAGCGACGCGTTCGCAGACTTCACCAGCTGGTGGCAGTGGCGCGATGCGCTGGAGCTGGCTTCGTGGGCGGTGGTCCCGCGCGCGGGCGCGGGCGCGGCCTGGCATCCAGCGGACGAGGAGTTTGATCGGCGCGTGGTCGCGCAAGCGGATGACTTGCTAGCAGAGGCGGGCAGGTTGTGGCGCTGGGAGCTGGCGGTCCCGGAGCTGTCCGCGATGCAGCTGCGCGCGCGCATCGCCGCTGACGAAGACGGCTGGGAGGAAGACTTGCCGCCGGCCGCGGCGGCGATGGTCAAGGAGCGCGGGCTGTACCGCTCCCCTGGCTAATGTAAGAGCCGGATCATGCTATGCCCACCGGAGCCGGGCGGTGGCTTTCGTTTTAGAATCCTCGCTTAGCAACATGCCTGCGACTGAATGACAGCAGCTGCCTCCCGGCCGAAGCGCAAGAAAAAAAGCGCGGACGCGACCGAGGAGTTGATCGCCCTGGCGCTGCAGACGCTTGAGGACGCCAAGGCCGTCGACATCGTACGCATCGACGCTTCCGGCCGCGCGCTGCGGCTGTTCGACACCCTGCTGATCTGCACCGCCACCTCCAACCGGCACGCCAACGCCCTGACCGAGCGCCTGCGCGCGGCGATCAAGGGCGACCGCCGCAAGATCCGCGGCGTCGAGGGTCCCGGCGACATGGGCTGGACCCTGCTCGACCTCGGCGACGTCATGGTGCACATCTTCCTGAGCGAGGCGCGTGAGCATTACGACCTGGAGTCGCTGTGGAACATGGCTGAGGACGCTTGAGCCGGCTTGCCGTGATCGCGGTGGGCGGCCGCGCCGGCAGCTGGGCGCGCGTGGCCGAGCGGGAGTACTGCCGCCGGCTGCGCGGCTGGAGCGCCGAGGTCCTGACGGTCAAGGCGGCGGGCGGCGCCCGCGGCCTGCAGACCGAAGCGGCGCGCATCGAGCGGCTGCTGCCGTCTGGCGCGACGGTGATCGCGGCCGCTGAGGGCGGTCTCGCATGCGACAGCCAGGCGTTCGCTCAACGCTTGGCCGGCTGGCTGGCGGACGGCGGCGCGGCCTTCGTCATCGGCGGGCATCAGGGCCTGGACGATGCCATCCTGCGGCGCGCGGACGAGCGGGTCGCGCTGGCGCCGTTCACGCTGTCCCACGACCTCGCGCGGGTGACGCTGCTCGAGCAGTGCTACCGCTCCTGGACCATTCTGCACGGCCATCCCTACCATCGTTAATATAATAAAACTCTGCCCTTGTTTAAATAGGATTTTCATGAGAATCTACCGCCAACTGCCCAATCGCTATTCGCCCGCGGCCCGCGCCGGCCTTGTGGTGCTGATCCTGCTGTCGATGCTCGCCAACGCATGTTCCACCTCGACGCTCGACAACTGGCGCGAATCCAGCGGCAGCTCGGCCGGCCTGGCGCCGCTGGCGACCGAGTTCAACGATCCGGTGGTGCTGGCCTACCGCGCCAAGGTATGGGGCATCCGCGGCCTGGTCGCGGACCATACCTGGCTCGCGACCAAGGAAGAGGGCGCCAGCGAGTACACGGTCTACGAAGTGGTAGGATGGCGGCGCTTCCGCGACATGCCGGTGGTGCGCGTCGCTCAGGAAATGCCAGACCGCCGCTGGTTCGGCGCCACGCCCATTCCGATGCTCGACATCCGCGGTCCGGAGGCGGCCGGGCTGATCGACAAGATCAAGGACGCGGTCGCGCGCTATCCCTATTCTGAGTCCTACAGCGCCTTTCCCGGCCCGAACTCGAACACCTTCACCGCCTGGATCGCGCATGAAGTCCCCGAACTGGGACTGGACCTGCCGTTCCGCGCCATCGGCAAGAACTATCCTTTCGACCGGCAGCTGGATGAGGCGCGCTAGGCTGGCGCTGGCCAGTGCCAACCCCGGCAAGATAACTGAATTCCAGAGTTTGCGGCAAGACCACGTCGCCGAGGTGATTTCCCAGGCTGAGCTCGGCGTGGACAGCGCGCCCGAAACGGGCATCGGCTTCATCGCGAACGCCCTCATCAGGGCGCGGCACGCGGACTAGCGGGTCGCGCTGGAGCCGTTCACTTGCGCGGCCATCCCTGCCATCGCTGAAATGCCGCTGCCTTTTATAGAATCCTGCCCTTGTTTAAAATAGGATGTTCATGAGAATCTACCGCCAACTGCCCGATCGCTATTCGCCCGCGACCCGCGCCGGCCTCGTGGTGCTGATTCTGCTGTCGATGCTCGCCAACGCATGCACCCGCGGCGGCAACAGCTGGCGCGAGTCCAGCCGCAGCTCGGCCGGCCTGGCGCCGCTGGCGACTGAGTTCAGCGAGCCGGTGGTGCTGGCCTACCGCGCCAAGGTATGGGGCATCCGCGGCCTGGTCGCGGACCACACCTGGCTCGCGACCAAGGAAGAGGGCGCGGCCGACTACACGGTCTACGAAGTGATCGGCTGGCGGCGCTTCCGCGACATGCCGGTGGTGCGCGTCGAACAGGACATGCCGGACCGCCGCTGGTTCGGGGCCACGCCCATTCCGATGGTCGACATCCGCGGGCCGGAGGCGGCCGGGCTGATCGACAAGATCAAGGACGCGGTCGCGCGCTATCCCTATCCTGAGTCCTACAGCGCCTTTCCTGGCCCGAACTCGAACACCTTCACCGCCTGGATCGCGCATGAAGTCCCCGAGCTGGAACTGGACCTGCCGCTCCGCGCCATCGGCAAGAACTATCCTTTCGACCGGCAGCTGGATGAGGCTCGCTAAGTTGGTGCTGGCGAGTGCCAACCCCGGCAAGATAACTGAATTCCAGAGTTTGCTGCAAGACCACGTCGCCGAGGTGATCCCGCAGGCTGAGCTCGGCGTGGACAGCGCGCCCGAAACGGGCATCGGCTTCATCGAGAACGCCCTCATCAAGGCGCGGCACGCCAGCCGCGTCGCCGGCTGCGCGGCGCTGGCGGACGATTCGGGCATCTGCGTCGCGGCGCTGGACGGGCGCCCGGGCGTGCGCTCGGCCCGGTATGCGCCCAGCGGGGAGGATGAGGACAACAACCATTTGCTGCTCGAGGAGCTCGCGGACACTGAGGAGCGCTCGGCCTGGTACCACTGCTCGCTGGCGCTGTGCCGGCATGCTGAGGACCCGGCGCCGTTGATCGCCGAGGGCCAGTGGCGCGGGAGCATCGGCTTGCAGCCGCGCGGGTCCGGCGGCTTCGGCTACGACCCTTTGTTCGTGCTGCCCGACGGCCGCGTCGCCGCCGAGCTGGAGCCTGAGGAGAAGAACGCGCTCAGCCATCGCAGCCAGGCCATGGCCCAATTGCTGCAGCTGCTGGAAGAAGCGAGCGACTGATGGAAGCGGACCGCGAGCTGGGGCTGTACGTCCACTTCCCGTGGTGCGTGAGCCGCTGTCCCTACTGCGACTTCAACGCGCATGTCGCGGCCGGGCCCCCGCAGGAAGAGTACTTCGCCGCGCTGCGCGCGGAGCTGCGTATGTGGCGCGCGCAGTTCGGGCCCCGGCGCCTGGCGACGGTCTTCATCGGCGGCGGCACGCCCAGCCTGGCGCCGCCCGCCCTGATCGGCGGCTTGCTGGAGCAGGCCGATGCATCGTTCGGTCTGGAGACGGACGCCGAGGTAACGCTCGAGGCCAATCCCGAATCGCTGGACGCGGCCAAGGCGGCCGGCTATGCGGCGGCCGGCGTAACGCGCATGTCGATTGGGGTCCAGAGTTTTGATGAAGGCATGCTGACGGTTTTGGGCCGCGCCTACGACGGCCGGGCCGCGCGCGCGGCGATCGCCGCGGCGCAGCGCGGCGGCGTACGGCTCAATGTCGATTTGATGTACGCCCTGCCGGGACAGCGGCCGGCGGACGCGGTGGCCGATGTCGAGCATGCGGCTGGTTGCGGCGTGGACCATCTGTCTTGCTACCACTTGATGCTGGAGCCGGGCACGCCGTTCGGGCGCCAGGCGCCGGCGGGCCTGCCCGATGAGGATGCGGCGGCCGACATCGAGGACGCGGTCCAAGCGCGGCTGGCCGGGCTGGGCTACCAGCGCTATGAGGTGAGCGCCTACGGCAAGAACGGCGAGCGCTGCCGGCACAACGTCAATTACTGGGAGTTCGGCGATTACCTGGGCGTGGGCGCCGGCGCGCACGGCAAGTTCACCGCCGCTGACGGCGCGGTCTGGCGCAGCGTCAATCCATCCGCCCCGCACCGGTACCTGGCGCAGCGCCGCCTGGCGCCGCCGCGGCGCGTACCAGCGGCTGACCTGGCGTTCGAGTTCATGCTCAACGCCCTGCGCCTGACCGCCGGCTTCAGCCGGGCGGGCTTCGAGGGCCGCACCGGCCTGGCGCTGATGGCGGTGGCCCCGCAGCTGGCCGCGGCCTGCGAGCGCGGCTGGCTCGAGCGCGCGGCCGATCATTACCGGCCCACGCGCCGTGGCCTGGACCTGCTGCAGGACCTGTGCGCCTTGTTCCTGCCGTCGCCGTCCCGCCGCGCCGTGCCGCTGCGGCCTGTGGCATGAAAGAACTGAGCAAGAGCCAGCTGGTCGCGGCCTCCTACTGGGGCCTGGGCATCCTGTTCCTGCTGCTGCTGGCGCTGAGCATCGCGCGCGACAACTACCTGCCGAGCGAGACGCCGCAGCCGGAGGAGATGCCGGCCGAGCTGGAGGAGATCACGCAGTTGATCGAGGACCGCGACTACCTCGAGGCCAAGCGCCGGGTCAAGGCCTTCATCGAGCAGCAGCCCGACATCGCCGACAGCTACCGGCTGCTCGCGGAGATCAACTACACCCAGGGCGACATCATCGAGTCGGCCAACAACCTGGAGATCGCCGCGGCGCTGGCGCCCTGGAACGACAGCTACACTTTCACCAAAGCGAACATCTACCAGGGCATCGGCTGGTACGACAAGGCCATCGCGGTGATGGACAAGGTGCTCAATGACGATCCGAACGACGTCAACGCGCTGCTCAAGCGCTCCGAGCTGTACCTGAGCGTCGGCGCGGTGCAAGAGGGCCTGAACGACCTGTCCTACGCCTTGGTGGTGACCGACAACTCGAACGAGATCCTGGTTCGCCGGGCGCATTTCTTGGCGAACATCGGCCGCTTCGACGAGGCGGAGCTGGACCTGCAGCCGGTCATCGAAAGCGAGGATCCGGAGTGGATGCCGGCGGCCGAGGACATGCTGCGGCAGATCAGGCGCTAGCTTTTTTGCTAAAATGGCGAACGCCACAGGCGACGGGCGCCCGTAGCTCAGTTGGATAGAGCATCAGGCTACGAACCTGAGGGTCGTGAGTTCGAATCTTGCCGGGCGCGCCACATTTTCGAGCACAGCACATGGACGACAAAGCCGTAACCGCACGCATGGCCAAGTCGGTCGAGGCCCTGCGGGAGAACCTGCGCAAGATCCGCACCGGCCGCGCGCATGCGGGCCTGCTCGACCAGGTCAAGGTGTCATGCTACGGCCAGGAGATGCCCTTGACGCAGATCGCGACCGTCGCGGTCGGCGGCAGCCGCCTGTTGACGGTGTCGGTCTGGGACGCGGCCAACCTCGCGGCGGCGGAGACCGCGATCCGCGAATCCGACCTGGGGATCAATCCGAGCAACGACGGCAGCAAGGTGCTGGTGCCGCTGCCAGAGCTGAGCGAGGACCGCCGCGCCGAGCTGGTCAAGCTGGTCAAGCGCGAGGCCGAGGAGGCGCGGGTGGCGATCCGCAACATCCGCCGCGACGAGCTCAGCCAGCTCAAGGACAGCTGCAAGGCCAAGGAGATCGGCGAGAACGAGCTGCGCCGCGGCGAGAAGGAGCTGCAGCATCTGACCGACGCGGCGATCGCGCAGGTGGAAGAGCAGACCCAGACGAAGGCCAACGAGCTGATGCAGATGTGAGCGCGGCCGACGCGGCGCCTGCGCCCCGGCACATCGCGGTCATCATGGACGGCAACGGCCGCTGGGCCAAGGCCCGGGGGCTGTCGCGCAACGCCGGGCACCGCAAGGGCATGGACGCGGCCTATGACTGCGCGGTCGCCTGCCGCGAGGCGGGCGTGCCGTATCTGAGTTTGTTCGCGTTCTCGACCGACAACTGGCAGCGGCCGGCGGCGGAGGTCAAGGAGCTGATCGCGCTGTTCGACCAGGGGCTGCGCGAGAATTTCAACCGCATCGTGTCCGACAACCTGCGCATCCGCTTCATCGGCGACGTGAGCGAGTTCCCGCGCGCGGTGCGCAAGACCCTCGACAAGGTCGAGGAGGCGACGGCGGGCAACGACGCCTTGCATCTGCAGATCGCGCTCAATTACTCGGGCAAGTGGGACATCATCGAGGCGGCGCGGCGCCTGGCGGACACCGGCTGCGACCTGTCGGCGGTCACCGAGGAGCAGCTGGGCGGGCAGCTGGCTGCGGCCGACTGGCCGGATCCGGACCTGCTGATCCGGACCTCGGGCGAGCTGCGCCTGTCGAATTTCATGCTGTGGCAGGCGGCCTACGCCGAGCTGTACTTCACCGACGTGCTGTGGCCGGACTTCAGCGCCGAGGACCTGCAGGCGGCGCTGGCGGCCTATGCCCAGCGCGAGCGGCGCTACGGCAAGGTCGCGCCCGCGCCATGAAAGCGCCGGCCCTGCCGGGGCTGTTCCACTGGGGGAAGGTTCCGACCGGCATCGCCCTGGGCCTGGCCTTCGGGCTGTTCCTGCTCGAGGCTAGCTCGGGCCTGATCGGATGGTTCGCTTGGGCGATGATGCTGGTGGCCTGCTGGGAGCTGGCGGCCTTGCTGGGCAAGGCGCCGCGGCAGCGGCTGGCGCTGGCGGCGGCGGTGGGCCTGGCCGCGGTGCTGAGCCGCTGGCTGCTCAGCAGCAATCGCGCGGCGGTGGACGAGTTCATGTTCCTGGCGCTGCTGCTGTGGGCCGTCATCGGTCCGCTGTCCTTGCTGCGGGAGCGCCCGCTCGCGCCGCTCGCGGTGACGATGCTGTTTTGCTTCGCCCTGGTGAGCGCTTGGCTGAGCCTGGCGATCTTGGTGGAGTACGACCGCTGGCTGCTGATCGCCGGCATCGCGGCCGTCTGCCTGAGCGACGCGGGCGCGCAGGTTGTGGGCAAGCGCCTGGGGCGCAAGCCGATGGCGCCGCAGCTGTCGCCGCGCAAGACCTGGGAGGGAGCGCTGGGAGCGCTGCTGGTCCTGTACTGCTATGCGACGATCCTGTGGTGGCTGTTTATGCAAGACAGCATCCGGCACTGGCTCGCGCTGCTGCTGGTGACGGGGATCGCGGCGCTGGGGATGCTGGGCGACTTGACGGTCTCGCGCTTGAAGCGCCAGGCCGGCGTCAAGGACGCCGGCGCGCTGCTCGGCAGCCACGGCGGCTTGCTCGATCGGGTTGATTCCTGGCTGCCGGTGCTGCCTTTCCTGGCGCTGATGTCTTCGCTGCTGGCATGAAAAAAGGGTCTACGCTCGCCGGATCCAGCGTCGTGGTCCTGGGCGCGACCGGCCACATCGGGCGCCTGGCGCTGGAAGTGGCGGACCGCGCCGGCTGCGGCGTCGTGGCGGTGGCGGCCGATCGCGATGTCGCAGGCATGCTTGAAATTTGCCGGAAGCATCGCCCGGCGGCCGCGGCCATGGCCGATGAGGACGCGGCCAAGAGCTTGCGGGAGCAGGCGGCAGCCGCGGATTTGAAACTGGAGGTACTGGTTGGCGCAGCGGGCGTCGCGACCGTCGCCGCATGGGAGGCGCAGACGGTGGTGGCCGCGATCGGCGGCGTCGCGGGCGCCGCGCCGACCATGCGCGCGGTCGAGCAGGGCCGCCGCGTTTTGCTCGCGAACAAGGAAGCGCTGGTGACCGGCGGCGAGCACATGCTCGCGGCCGCGGCCGCGAGTGCGTCCGAGCTCATCCCGGTCGACAGCGAGCACGGCGCCTTGCTCGAGCTGCTGCATCTGGCGCGCGACCGTCGCGACTTCGTCCAGCGGCTGTGGCTGCCGGCCTCCGGCGGGCCGTTCCACGGGCGCGACGTGGACCTCAGCTCGGTCTCGCCGCAGGAAGCCTTCGCGCATCCGGTGTGGAGCATGGGGCGCAAGATCAACATCGACTCGGCCACCTTGATGAACAAGGGCCTGGAAGTGATCGAGGCCAAGCTGCTGTTCGGGCTGGAAGCGGACCAGATCAGCGTGGTCATCCATCCGCAATGCGTTGTCCACGCCATGGTTGACCTGGCCGACGGCGGGACCATCGCGCACTGCGCGCAGCCGGACATGCGCCATGCGATTGCGCGGGCCTTCTTCTGGCCGCGCCCGCACAACCTGGGCTGCGAGCCGGTCCCGTGGCCGGAGCTCGGCAAGCTGGAGTTCCTGCCGCCGGACCTCAAGCGCTTCCGCTGCCTGGCGCTGGCGCAGGACGCGCTGCGCGCCGGCGGCGTGGCGGCCGCGGTGCTCAACGCGGCCAACGAAGTGGCGGTGGACGCTTTCTGCGCCGACGGCAAGGTGGGCTTCGCGGACATCCCGCCGATCATCGAGGACGCCCTGGCCGCGGTCGATGGGCCGGCGGGCAGTTTTGATGACATGGTCGAGGCGGACCGCCGCGCGCGGGACCACGCGCGGCGCTTCGTCGCGCAGCGTTATTAAAGGGTAAGGCGCCGATGCTGTCGCTGCTGCTGTTTTTGGTGGTGATCGTCGTGGTGGTCGGCATCCACGAGGCGGGCCATTACCTGGCGGCGCGTTCCTGCGGCGTGCGGGTGTTGCGTTTTTCGATCGGCTTCGGCAAGCCGCTGTGGCGCAGCGTCGACCGCCGCGGCACGGAATGGTGCCTGAGTCCGATTCCATTGGGAGGCTATGTCCAGATGGTATGGACGACGAAGGAGGCGCGGGAGATGGGGATCCCCGAACGCGAGTCCTTGGACGGCGTACCCCGCTGGCAGCGCGCGTGGATCATCTTCGCCGGACCCTTGGCGAACTTCATCCTGGCGCTATTGCTGCTGTTCTTGCTCGCGCTCGCGGGCGAGGACGGCTTGCGGGCCCGCATCGGGCATGTGCTGGACGGGACCATGGCCGAGACCGCGGGCCTGGCGGCCGGCGATGACATCATCGCCATCGACGGCCACCGCGCGGTGCTGTGGACGACGGTCTTTCCCGAGCTGGTTACGGCGGTCAGCGACCGCGACCTGCGGCTGCGGGTGTCCAACAGCGGCAGCGAGCGCGAAGCGGTCCTGCCGACTGCGTCCTTGCCGCCGGCCGCCATCGAGGATCCCGACCTGCTGCGACGCCTGGGGATGCTGCCCGACCGCTCGTACCTCAAGCTGGAGCTCGACGAGGTGATCCAGGGCAGCCCGGCCGCGGAAGCCGGCCTGCAGCCGGGAGATTTCCTGATCGCGATCGACGAGCAGGTGCTGTACGCCTGGCAGGATTTCGTCTCCATCGTGCGCGCGAGCCCCGGCGTTTCCCTGACCATCGTCTATGAGCGCGGCGGCGATCCGCGCACCGCGGTCGCCGCGCCCGCGGCGGTGGCGGGCGACGACGGCGAGAGCTTCGGCCGCATCGGCGTGATTCCCTTGTTCGACGAGGAGCGCTACGAAGAATTGAAGGCGACCGAGAGCTACGGCCTGCTGGAGGCCGGCGCCGTCGCTTGGCGCCGCACCTGGGGCTTCATCACCACGACGGGGCGCTTCTTTGGCTATCTGGTCGGGGGCGAGATATCGAGCAAGAACCTGTCGGGCCCGGTCGGCATCGCGCGCTCGGCCGAGACCGCCGCGGGCCTGGGCCTGAAAGTTTTCCTGCTGTTCATGGCGCAGATCTCGGTCAGTTTAGGCGTGATCAACCTGGTCCCGCTGCCGCTGCTCGACGGCGGCCACCTGCTGCGCTATGCCATCGAAGGGGTCATGCGGCGTCCCCTGCCTGCTAAAATAATCCATTTGGCGGCGGCGTTTGGGGCCGCGGCCATCTTAGCCTTGATGGTGTTCGCCATCTACAACGACTTGACATGAAGAGAAGCCTGCTGCTATTGCTTGCGATGTTTGGACTGGCCGCTCCGGCGGCGGCCCAGGACAGCGGCGCGGCGTTCGTGGTGGAGGAGATCGTCATCGAGGGCCTGGACAAGGTCGAGGAATCGACGGTGCTGGCCTTTGTGCCCTTCAGCGTCGGCGACGAGGTGATTCCCGCCGAGCTCGCCTCGGCGGCGGCGCGCTTGTTCGAGACCGGCTTGTTCCGCGACGTGGAGATCATGCGCAGCGGCGGCGCGGTGATCATCGAAGTGAGCGAGAGCCCCATCATCAGCGCGATTCGTTTCGAGGGCCTCGCCTCGCTCAATGAGGACGAGGTGCTCGACCTGCTGCAGGGCCAGGGCCTGGCGGTCGGGCGCATCTTCAAGCGCGGCAGCAATGAGTTCATCGAGAACGCGGTCCGCGGCTTGTACCGCCGCCAGAGCCGCTTTCTCGCCGCGGCGCGGGTGGTGACGGTACCGCTCGAGGACGGTCGCATCGATTTGGTGATCGAGATCAACGAGGGCCCGCAGGCGACCATCCGCGAGATCAATTTCAACGGCAACGAGGTGTTCGATGACGACGAGCTGCGCTCGTTCTTCGAGCTCAAGCAGGAGAGCCTGGTGGACTCGCTGCTGGACCGCGACATCTACGACGCGAGCGTACTCGCCGGCGACCTCGACCGCCTGCGGCGCGAGTATCTCAACGCCGGCTACATCCGCTTCGCGATCCTGTCCAAGGACGTGCGAGTGCTCCCTGACGAGGGCGCGATCATCATCGATGTCTTCCTCGACGAGGGCTCGCAGTACCGCTTCGGCGCGACCAGCTTCACCATCGACGGCGACAGCATCACCGAGGAGCAGGCCCAAGGCGTGCTGGTCTATGAGGAGGGCGCGATCTTCGCCGACCGCGACGTCGACCGGGTGCGCGACAACCTGCGCCGCCTGCTGCGCCGCGACGGCTTCGCCTTCGCGACCGTCGAGTACGAGACCGTCATCGACGACGAGCGCCAGGCGGTCGACATCAACTACCGCCTGAGCAACGACCGCATCGCGGAGATCCGCAACATCAACTTCCTCGGCAACAACCTGACCCAGGACCTGGTGCTGCGGCGGCAGCTGGAGATCGTCGAGGGCGAGACCTTCGACATCGAGAAGCTGGAGTATTCGCTGACGCGGCTGCGCCGCAGCGGCTATCTGCGCGAGGTCAAGGCCGATGAGAAGCGGGTGGGCGAGGACCAGGTCGACATCGACATTGAAGTGGTCGAGGTCTCGCAGGGCCGGCTGCTGGTGGGCGCGGGCTATTCGAGCTCGGACGGCGTATCCTTTTCCTTCGACTTCGCGCGCAACAACATCTTCGGCTCGGGCAACGACTTCGCGCTCAAGCTGGCGACCGGCAGCGACACCAAGTCGCTGGACCTGACCTTCCGCGAGCCGGGCATCACCGACTCGGGCATCACGCGCCTGGCGAACCTGTACATCACCGACAAGGACGGGCAGCTGTCGGGCAACGCCATCAGCGACCTGGGCGGCCGGCTGGTGTACACCATCCCCATCGACCGCGAATGGTCCTGGGACGCGGGATTGGTCGCCGAGCAGAGCACCATCAACAACCATGAGACCCTGACGACCGACAGCGCCTTGAAGGTCACGCGCGACTTCGTCTCCCGCTACGGCGGCAAGCAGCGCTCGCTGCGGCTGGTGGCCGGCATCGGCTACGACTCGCGGGACACAGCCTTTGACACCACCGAGGGCTTTTTATTCCGCACCCGCGCCGAGCTCAGCGCGCCGGGATCGGACAGCAAGTACTACACCGCCTCGACCAGCGGCACCTACTACGCGCCGCTCGACGACCGGCGGCTGAACGTGCTCAGCGGCGAGTTCGAGATCGAGACCGGCGGCGCCTTCGGCGATGAGATCTTCCCGTACTACGAGCGCTTCTTCATCTCGAGCACCCAGCTTCGGGGCTTTCGCACCGCGCAGCTCGGGCCGGTGGAGGGCGTGACCGAGATCGGCGGCAAGTTCCTCGCGCACGGCTCGGTGGAGGTGCTGCGCAACCTGCGGCTGTTCGACCTCGACGGCGTGCGCGCCGGGGTGTTCACCGACGCGGCCGGCCTGTGGGACGACTTCGGCGATTTCACTGACAACACCGACGAGCTGCGCGCCTCGGTGGGCGCGGTGCTCAAGATCCGCACGCCGCTGTTCCCGCTGTCCTTCACCTATGCCTATCCTGTCGTCAAGAAGGACGACGACGCCCTGCGCCGTTTTCAATTCAACCTAGGACTATGACCATGCAGTACACAACCGAAACCGCCGCGCGCTGGCTGGCCGCGGCCTGGCTGGCGGCCTGCGCCGCGATTGCGCCGATGTGGGTGAGGGCGCAGGAGGACACCGAGCAGCGCGAGGCCGAGCAGCCCGCCGAGGATAGCTCATCCTCCAATCGTCCGAGCAACCTGGCGATTGAGAAGGGCATTGCTTTTGTCAACCTGGCGCGGATCTTCCGGGAGTCGGAGTACATCGCGGCCCGCCGCCAGGCCATCAACGCAGAATTCGTCGAGCGCGAGCAGGCGATTTCGGACAAGATCGACGCATTGCAGGCGACGCGGCAGAAGCTGGACCAGGAGCGCCTGACCTTGACGAACGCGCAGATTCAGGAGGAGAACAGCCGCATCAACGCGACCGAGGTGGAGATCCAGCGCGAGACCCGCGATTTGGCGGACGACAAGCGCCTGCGCTTTGACGCGGCCCAGCGCGAGCTCGAGCGCCGGGTGCTCGAGACCATCAAGGACGTTTCGCGCACGCGGGAGAGCTTCATCGTCTTCGACCTGTCGACCATCCTGTTCGCGGACGCCCGGCTGGAGATCACGGACTACGTCCTCGAGCTGCTCGACCAGCAGGAAGTACCGGCGGACGACGCCGCGACGGAGTGATGGCCGCGGCCCTGCGGCTGCCGGCGCCGGCGGCGCAGGTCGCGCGGCTGTGCGGCGGGCGCTTGCTGGGGCGGGGCGCGCGCAGCGCGCGGATCGCGGGCTTCGCGACGCTGGAGACCGCGGGTCCCGGCGATCTGGCGTTCTTGGGCCAGGACCGTTATTTGGCCAAGCTCAAGCAGACGCAGGCCGGCGTGGTGCTGGTCAACAAGCAGCATCGCGATGCCCGTACCGGTCCCTTGATCGTGGTCGACGGGGACGCGCGCACTAGTTTCATGCAATTGCTGAACGCTGCTGGCGCGGGCCGCAAGTTCGCTGCCGGCGTCGCATCGAGCGCGACGGTGGCGCGGACCGCCAAGCTCGGTCGCGGAGTACACGTCGGCGCCGGCGCGGTCATCGGCGCGCGCGCGCGCATCGGTGCGGGCACGCGCATCCTGGCGCGGGCGGTGGTGACCGAGGATTGCGAAGTGGGCGCGGACTGTCTGCTGCATGAGGGCTGCGTGATCGGCGCGGAGGGCTTCGGCCTCATCAATGGTCCGGCCGGGCCCGAGCGCATCGCGCATCGCGGCCGGGTGGTACTGGGCGATAGGGTGGAGATCGGCGCGAACAGCTGCGTCGACCGGGGCCTGCTGGACGACACCGTGATCGGAGCCGGCTGCAAGATCGACAACCTGGTCCAGGTCGGCCACAACGTCACGCTGGGCGAGCGCTGCGTGGTCTGCGGCTGCGTCGCGATCGGCGGCAGCGCGCGCATCGGCTCCGATTGCGTGATCGGCGGAGGCAGTAGAATCAAGGACCACTGCGTCATCGTCGGCAAGGTATCCTTGATGGCCGCGACGACGGTGATCGGCGACATCCGCAAGGCGGGCGTATACGGCAATGTGGTGCCGCAGCTGCCCCAGCGGGAGCTGAAGCGCGTCTGGCGCGAGTGGTACCGGCAGGGCAAGGGCTGACATGGGAGCGCGCGAATACGGGCAGGTGATCGAGGCCGAGGACCTCCAGGGCCTGCTGCTGCATCGCTATCCTTTCCTGCTGGTGGACCGGGTCACGGCCTGGGACCGGCGCGAGAGCATCACGGCGATCAAGAACGTCACGGTCAACGAGCCCTTCATGCCGGGGCATTTCCCGTCCTATCCGATCATGCCGGGCGTGCTGCTGATCGAGGCCCTGGCGCAGACCGGCGGCATCTTGATCAATCTCAGCTGCGCGGACGAGCTGGCGCCGGACAGCAAGATGTACCTGGCGGGCATCACCAAGGCGCGTTTCAAACGCCCGGTGCGTCCGGGCGACACCTTGACCCTGCGTACCCGCATCGGGCACTTGCGCAGTACCAGCGCGCAGTTCGAATGCGAGGCGCTGGTGGGCGAGGAAGTGGCCTGCCGGGCGGAGCTGCTCAACGTCATCGCGCCCTGAGCGGGGGCGAGATGGGCGCGGTCCATCCCACGGCGGTCGTCGACGGCCAGGCCAAACTCGCGGCCGATGTCGAGGTCGGGCCGTATGCGGTCATCCGCGGCAAGGTCGCGGTCGGCGCGGGCACGGTCATCGGCCCCGGTTGTTTGGTTACGGGTCCGACCCGCATCGGCAAGGACAACATCTTCTACGCCCAGGCGAGCATCGGCGGCGATTCCCAGGACAAGAAGGGCTGCGCCGGCGCTTTGGAGATCGGCGACGGCAACAAGGTGCGGGAGTTCTGCACGCTCAACCGCGCGACCGAGCGCGGCGACAGCACCAAGGTGGGCTCGCGCAACTGGATCATGGCTTACAGCCACGTCGCGCATGACTGCGAGGTGGGCGACGACACGGTCATCGGCAATCTCAGCCAATTGGGCGGGCACGTCGCCATCGGCGACGGCGCCATCCTCGGCGGGGGTACATTGGTCCATCAGTTCTGCCGGGTAGGCCGCAACTCGATCATAGGCGGTGGCAACGCCCTGCGCGCCGACTTGCCGCCCTACGGCAAGTACGCGACCGCGCCCAACCGCATCTCGGTCGTTATCAACAAGCTGGGCCTGGAGCGCGCGGGCCTGGATGCGGATGACGCCAAGCTGCTGGCTGAGTCCTATCGGCTGCTGTATCAAAAGGGCCTGGCCCTGCCAGAGGCCCTCAAGGCCATGCGATTGCTGGGCAAGGACAATGCCAGCGTACGAACCTTGATTGATTTTCTCGCGGCCCCGAGCAAGTTCGGCATCGTCTATCCGCGGCGCTATAACCAGGGCGGCAACTCCAAGTGAAGATCGCTTTGGTCTGTGCCGAGTCCTCCGGCGACAGCCTGGGCGCCGGCCTGGCGCAGCGCCTGGCTGAACTGCGCCCGGGAGTGGTGCTGGCTGGCGTAACCGGTCCGGCGATGCGCGCGGCCGGAGTACAGTCCTGGCTGGACCACAGCGTCTTTAACATCATGGGTTACGGCGCGGCCCTGGCGGCCTTGCCCCGATTGCTGCGCGCCCGCGGGCAGCTGCGCAAGTTCCTGCGCAGCGAGCGTCCAGCGGCCTTGGTCGGTATCGACGCGCCCGACTTGAACCTGCGCCTGGCACAGGACTGCCAGCGCTTGGGGATTCCGTATGTCCAGTACGTCTGTCCTTCGTTCTGGGCGTGGCGGCCCGAGCGCGCCAAGCTGCTGGAGCAGTGCTGCGCGCTGGTGCTGGCGATCCTGCCCTTTGAGCAGAAGCTGTGCGAGCAGCAAGGAATCAAGGCGCGGTTCGTGGGCCATCGCCTGGCGGACGAGATCAGCGCTGACGCCGCTGCGCGCAGCGCAGCGCGGGAGCAGCTGGGCATCGGCGCGGATGAGAAGCTGATTGCGCTGCTGCCGGGCAGCAGGATGAGAGAGGTCAAAGCGCATGAGCGTTTGTTTGCGGCTGTGGCCCAGCTGTGTCGCAAGGAGCATGCCGACTGGCGCTATGGCTGGGGCACGTTGCGCCCGGGCATGCTGTCATCTGCAGCTGCTGAGCTGGGCGAGGAATATCCCGGCCGGGCGCGATTGCTGCTGCAGGCTGCGGATGCGGCAGTGATGAAGTCGGGCACAGCGACCCTGGAAGCTGCGTTGGCTGGATGTCCGCAAGTGATCGCTCACCGCTTGACCGGCCTGGACAAGTGGCTGGCGTTGCCCAAGCTGGGTGATTTGAGCAAGCGCTTTTTCAGTCTGCCGAATCTTATTCTTGACCGGCAGGTGGTGCCCGAATTCATGCAAGATCGTGCCGAGCCAACGGCTATCGCCGCAGCGTTGCAGCAGATGATGCAGGGCGAGGAGCGTGCGAAAGTACTTGCAGACTACACCAAGGTACGTGAGGCGGTGGCGCAGGACGCTGACCGCCGCGCCGCCGAGGCGGTACTCGAAATCATTCCGTCCACCTGATGGCCGCGCGTTTTATCCTGGGGGTCGATGAAGTCGGACGGGGCTGCTTGGCCGGGCCGGTGGTAGCGGCCGCGGTGCTGCTGGGCAACGAGGTGATTGAAGGCCTGGCGGATTCCAAGGCGCTGAGCGAGGCCAAGCGCGCGCAGATGTCGGAGCGGATCATCGACGAGTGCATCGCCTATGCCTTCGGCGAGAGCACGGTCGAGGAGATCGACAAGATCAATATCCTGGAAGCGACGCTGATCGCCATGCAGCGGGCGGTGTCGGGCATCGTGATCGTCGCCGATGAGGTGCTGGTAGATGGCGACCGCTGCCCGGACCTGCCATATCCGGCGCGCGCGATCGTCAAGGGCGACGCCAGCGTGCCCGAGATCATGGCGGCATCGATTATCGCCAAGCATCACCGCGACCAGCAGATGATCGAGCTCGACAAGAAACACCCGGAATATGGCTTTGCGCAGCACAAGGGCTACGGTACGCCCGAGCACATCGAGGCCTTGAAAAAACACGGTCCCTGCCCGGCCCACAGGACCAGTTTCGCGCCGGTGCGCGAGGTCATCGCGGCGGCTAGTTGAGAGAATTCAGTTGCGAATGTTAAAATAGAGCCCATGGAAGTTTCGCTAGACCCCGATAACCCATTCACGCCTGGTACCGCCACCATGCCCCTGCATATCGCGGGGAGGGAAGACGAGCAGGGAATGATCTCCAAAGCTTTGCGCTTGGTCAAAAAGAAGCGCAAGGATGGGATCTTGGAGCGATCGCCGATGGCGCCCATCAAGATCATAGGCCCTCGCGGCGCAGGCAAGTCGACATTGCTTGCCTGGACGGAGCGAGAGGCTGTGAAACAAGACATCCATGTTGTCCGCTGCGCCCACTTGAAGGAAGGCAAGCCGGAGAAAGACTTGGCCAGCTTCATTAACCGGATGTTGGGCCCGTATCGCGAGGATAAGCAGGTCTCCGTAAGCCTTGGCATTCCCAACCTTGTCTCGTACAAGACTAGCGGCCAAGCGGAGGCAATTGTGACCCATCACAATGTTCTCAAGGCTTTATTGGAGAGAACGCCGGTAGCATTGCTGCTGGACGAGGCAATGCATTACGATCCGGATCCTTTCGCCACAGTGCTGCAGGATAATCAAGAATTAATAAGTCAAAGCCGGCCGTTAGTTATGATTATTGCCGGCACGCCATCTCTGAACTCCCACTTAAGGAAAGTAGATGCGACTTTTATCGATCGCGCCAAGGAACTCTCCATCAACCGGATCAGAGATGAAGCAGTACGCGAAGCTTTGCTGGAGCCATTTAAGAAATGTGGCGTACAAGTAGCTAATGATGCCTTGGATCTCATGGCTAGCTGGACTGAAAATTATCCATACTTCATCCAGCTTGCCGGAGAGGCGGTTTGGGATGTCATGAAGGCAGACAAACGCTCAGAGGTTGATTTGGACTTGGTGAAAAAGGCAAAGGATGTCATGCAAGAGAGGCACAAGATGTTTTACCATAGCGTCTATGAAAACATTAGGGACGCCAAGTTGCTGTCCTACGCGAGATTAGTGGTGGACTTGGTTGAGGAGGAACCCGAGCCGTTAGCGCCTGAGCAGTTGGTGGAGAAACTAGAGAAACGTAGCGACCAGCAGCAAGCGGAAGAAAAGATGGACTTTGACCAAGTTTTTAACTTGCTGCAGGACCTTGGCTTAGTATGGATTACCAACAAGCGAAGAGTTCATGCTGCCATCCCATCATTCTTCACCTATCTGAAGTCCGAGTACAAGCCTCAAAAGAGTTAAGGCAAGGGGAAGCCAACGGTGGCGACAAGCAAAATTAGTCCGTTCAGGCCCGGTACGGCAACGATGCCCCCGCATGTGGCAGGCCGGCAGGAAGAGCTGGACCTGATTGATGAGACCTTGGTTGCGATAACCCAGCGCCTTAGAAAAGGCAAGCTCGAGGAGTCAGCGATGTCTCCAATCAAGATCGTAGGTCCGCGCGGTGCAGGCAAGACGACTTTGCTTGCCTGCGCTAGGGGCATGGCCCAGGAGAAAAAGATCCACGTCATTCGCTGTGCGCACATGAAAGACATAGAACCTGGCGATGCCTATCGCAGCCTGATCGACCGGATGCTAGGGGACGACACAATCGAAAAGACCATTTCAGCGGACTTGAGAGAATATGCCGAAGCCGATCCGGACACCCACGGACAGAGGCATGTGATGTACGTCAAGATATTAAAAGCCCTTCTGAGGGAAAGGCCGGTGCTGTTCTTGCTGGATGAGGCTATTCATTACGATGAGAAACTGCTTGCGATGGTACTGCATGAGAACCAGCAGCTTATTTCCGATAAATTCCCGCTGGCAATGATCATAGCGGGGACGCCTGCTCTTGATTATCACCTATATAAAGTGAACGGGACGTTCGTCAGTGGTACCGAAGATATTTACATCAATCAATTGAGCGATGAGGCAGTGCGCGACGCTTTGCGGGAACCATTCAAGAAACGAAGAGTCAAGGTGGATGAGAAGGCCTTGGATTTGATGGCTAGTTGGACCAGCAATTATCCGTACTTTATTCAAATCGCAGGAAACACAGTCTGGGAAGCCCTGCAAGAAGCTGGCAGTTCGGAGGTTGATTTGCATTTGGCGCAGGAAGCCGAGCCCGAAATGCTTAAAGCACGCAATCACTATCACTGTAAAGTGCATGAGAATATTGATCGAGCCGAACTCTTGGAGCAGGCGGAGCAGATGGTGGATATCATTGAGTCGGCCGATAAAGAACTATTGATGGAAGATGCGCGCCAAATGTTAGGAGAGGCGGCCAACTTAAGTATTAGCCAAGCCCGGGAGGTTTTCAATAAACTGTTGGATCTGGACCTGATATGGCTGCTAGAAGATGACATGGTGGTGCCGGCGCTTCCGTCATTTTTCGATTACATCAAAGAACAGCGCAATCAAATATAGGATAGAATTGGGCGGAGCAAAAACTCTTCCATATCATCACAGGTAACAAAACTCAATGTCCCCGCTGCGCAATATACTGAATGATTTTCGAGCTCATGCTCGGAGCAATAGGGAACAAGGCGCGTATTTCGAGCATTTAGCTCGCTACTACATCGAGCATGATCCGGCCATGTGCGCTCAGTACGAGAATCCTCAGCTATATGCTGACTGGGCCAGGGCACACGGCAAGGACGCAAGGGACACTGGTATCGATATCGTGGCGAAGATTCGCGACGAGGAAGGTTGGTGTGCCATTCAATGTAAGTTTTTCTTGGACAGAGTGTCCAAGAAAGACCTGGACAGTTTCTTCGCCACTTCTGGCAAGAAAGAGTTCAGTCGGCGCATCATCATCGACACCTCCGAACAAGAATGGGGTGCCAACGCCTTGGCGATGCTTGAAAATCAAGATGTCACCCGTATTACGTTACATGATTTGGAAGCTAATATTGATTGGGGAGCTTCATCACAGTCAGCGCCTAAGGCTCGGCGCAAAGCAGATAAGAAAAAAGTTCGCCCTCACCAGCTAAAAGCGGTCAAGGCGGTATGTGCCGGTTTGCAGAAATCCGATCGAGGTAAGTTGATTATGGCTTGTGGCACTGGCAAGAGTTTCACTAGTTTACTGATAGCTGAAAAGATGGCCGGAGAGGGTAAATCGGTGCTGTATATGGTACCGTCTCTGTCGCTAATGAGCCAGATTATCCGTTCCTGGACGCAAGATAGGAGGAAGAGCCAGCGGTGCTTTGCGGTGTGTTCTGATGTTCAGGTGGACAGTCGTCGCAAAAATCAAGATGACATCGCAGAGGTCAAGGCGCATGATCTCGTTTATCCGGCGACCACGGACGCTCGCAAACTAGCTGAGAAGGTAGGGAAGAAACTGCCAGAAGATCGCATGACGGTTGTGTTTGCTACCTACCAATCGGTTCAAGTCATCAGTGATGCTCAGAAAAAACATGGTCTAGGAGAGTTTAGCCTGATTATCTGTGACGAGGCACATCGAACCACAGGCGCTACGCTAATAAGTACAGAGGAAAGTAACTTTGTCAAGGTTCACGACCAAGATCAAGTGAAGGGCAAAAAGCGTCTTTATATGACTGCTACGCCGCGCGTGTTTGGTGATGCTGCGCAGAGCAAGGCTAAAGAAGAAAGCATCGCGCTGTGCTCCATGGATAACGAGCAAATATTTGGAAAGGACCTATTCGCTATGGGCTTTGGTGCGGCGGTTGAAGCGGGGTTGCTGTCTGACTATAAGGTTATTGTTCTTGGCATGGATGAAGACATGATAAGCGCTGGCTTGCAGGATCGCCTAGCCGATGAGGAGTCTGAATTGAGACTTGACGATGTCACCAAAATCATTGGCTGCTACCGGGCCTTGGCCAAGCGAGGCATTAAAGAGAGCGTGCCTGAAGCGTCGGACCCCCCCCCATCCTATGCGTCGTGCCCTGGCTTTCTGCCGCGACATTAAAAGTTCAAAGCTAGTTAAGCAGGAATTTACCAATGTAATTGATAGCTATCTAAATTCCAAAGAAGGGAAGATTGCTGAAGGGGAGGGAGCAAGGCTTGATTGCGAGGTAGAGCATGTGGACGGCACTGACGATGCTAAGAAGCGTGCCGAATTGTTGGAGTGGCTTCAGGGAGATGATGAACATGGGAGTTGCCGCATTCTATCGAACGCCCGTTGCTTGGCAGAAGGAGTTGATGTGCCGGCATTGGATGCGGTGTTGTTTATGCATCCACGCAAATCGCAGATAGATGTGGTGCAGGCCGTAGGCCGTGTCATGCGTCGTGTTGACGGCAAACAAATGGGATATATCATTTTGCCCGTTGGAGTGCCAGCGGGCATTGAGCCCGAGCGCGCCCTAAATGACAATAAGCGCTATCGTGTCGTATGGGACGTCTTGAATGCTTTACGCTCGCATGATGAACGCTTGGATTCAACAATAAATAAGGCTAGCCTAGGCATTGATATTTCCAAGCATATTGAGATTATCTCGGTCAGCGATAAATTGCCAGGGCGCAAACCCCAGATGCTCCCGGTCTGGGCCATGGTGCTGCTAAAGATGATGATAATATGGATGATGTGCATACCGGCAATTTTGTTCAGCCAATGCTTAAGTTCGATGATGGTTGGTCAGATGCCGTGATAGCTAGATTGGTTCGAAAATGCGGCAGTCGCTTTTATTGGGAAGAATGGGCTAAGGACATAGCTAAGATAGCCCAAACACACATCAGTCGCATCAAGGGGATAATTAGTAGGCCTGGCAAGGAGCAGCAGATGTTTCAGAGTTTCCTGGAAGAAATCCGTGATGATCTGAATGATAGCATCACAAAGGATGAAGTCATTGAAATGCTTGCACAGCACTTGATCACTTTGCCTGTGTTTGATGCGCTTTTTAGCAACCATAGTTTCGCACAGCAAAACCCAGTTTCCCAGGCAATGCACAAAATCTTGAAGGCACTGCGTTCCCACAATATTGAGAAAGAGTCCGATAGCTTGCGGAGTTTCTATGCCAGTGTACAAAGGCGCGTGGAGGGGATTGAGGATTCTAGTGCCAAGCAAAAAATTATTGCTGAACTTTACGATAAATTCTTCCGTTATGCGTTTCCGGACATGGCTAGAAGGCTAGGCATTGTGTACACACCTATTGAAATAGTAGACTTCATTCTCCGTTCAGTGAACGATATCCTGAAGAAAGAGTTTGGATTGACTCTAGGTAGCAAAGGTGTGCACATAATGGACCCTTTCGTAGGAACGGGGACATTTATTGTGCAACTGCTTCAATCGGGATGCATTGATGCGTCTGAATTGAAGCACAAATATCGAAACGAAATGCACGCGAATGAAATAGTTCTATTAGCGTATTACATTGCCGCGGTAAATATAGAAACGGCATATCAAGAAGCCGCAAGCAACACCAGCCAAGGATATGTTCCTTTCGAAGGCATCTGTCTCACGGACACTTTCCAGTTGTACGAGCAGGATAAAGACCTTATTAGCGAGCTTTTGACTAATAATAGCGACCGCCGCATGCGCCAGAAGAAACTCAAGGACATTCGGGTGATCGTGGGCAACCCTCCTTATTCGGTAGGCCAGGATAGAAGGAATGAGGGCACTCAACATGTTAGGTACCCTAAACTTGACGATAGAATCAAAAAAACTTATGCTGCTATGGGAGGCGGGCAAAGCCTGTATGATAGCTACATTAGGGCAATTAGATGGGCTAGCGATCGCATAGGCGAAACAGGAGTGATTGGATATGTCACCAACTCTGGATGGCTCGAAGGAAGGGCCAGTGCTGGCTTGCGGATATGTCTTGCTAAGGAATTCAATAGCATCTATGTACTAAATCTACGCGGGCATGCCAGAGGGCATGGCCTCGTTCGAAAGGAGGAAGGGGGCACGGTTTTTGGTTCGGGGAGCCGTACGGGCATATCAATTATGTTGCTATCGAAGAATCCCAATATGGCTGACAGCAGTAAAATATATTTTCGCGATATAGGGAAATTTCTCAACTGTGAGGAGAAATTAAACAAAATTAGCAAGATACGAAGCATCGAGACGGAGAATGATAGTGAATCCAAATGGCATCTAATTGTTCCTGATCGCTATGGGGATTGGATAAACCAACGCTCTGAGTTTCCCAAACCACACATGTATTTGGCAGGAACTAACAAGGAAGAGGCCTTGTTTAGCATACGAAGCAGAGGTTTTGTAACCGGGCGCGATGTATGGGTTTACAACGATTCGAAGGTGTCGCTGACTAAGAACATACGCCGCACGATTGATACCTACAATATGTGCGTCGCTGATCCAGATCGAAATGACTGCAGCGATGCTACAAAAATAAAATGGACGAAAGAGCTGCGGAAACTGCGTGATGAAGGCAAGCAGATCGCCTTCAATAAGGACGAGATTCTTGTTTCATTGTACCGCCCCTTCAATCTCAGGTATCATTATCGTGACAAGAATCTCAATTCAAGTTTCTCTTACATGCCCAAACTGTTTCCGGGGAATAAATTTGACAACAAGGCCATCTGCATTGCCGCTCCAGCCGCTGGAGCAGAGTTTTCAGTATTGATGACAAAGTATGCTTGCGATGATGGTTTAATGAGATTAAGCCAAATGTTCCCCCTGTATGATTTTCCTGAAAACAAGGAAGGGCGCAGTGAACAGGGTGCTTTGCTAAATAAAAGCATGCGAAAACTTGCAGTCACTGATGCGGGGCTCAAGTTTTTCCAAGCGGCATATCCAGGCAAGGACATATCCAAGGAAGATCTTTTCTATTATACTTATGGTTTCTTACACGCCCCAGATTACCGGCAGTTTTTCATTAATACTCTCAACAAAGAGCTGCCTAGAGTATGGCCTGTTAGCAAACACAGAGATTTCCTGAAATTCGTGCAGATGGGTCGCAAGCTTGGCAAGATGCATTGCAATTTTGATGAGGTCGAAGAATTTCCAGTTAGTTTCAACCAAGGAGAGACCGCATTGGCTCCTCTTTCTTCACAGGAAGAAAAGGATTTCTATCGCGTCACCGAAATGAAATTTGCTGGGAAAAGGCCTAATTGGGATAAGAGGACAGTCATCTATAACTCCAACATTACCATTACGGGCATTCCACTAAAGGCTTATGACTATATGGTGAACGGAATATCTGCCTTGGAATGGATAATGAAAAGGCAGAAAGCTTCCGGCGACAATGATCCCAATGACTTCGCCAACGAGGCCATGGGTGACCCCAAATATCCGCTCAAGCTGTTCCGGCGCATCATCACCGTCAGCCTGGAAACCCTCAAGATCGTCGAGAGCCTCCCGCCGCTCGACCTCGGCGACAAGAAGAAATAGCCCCTACCGGGGCGGGAACGGCACCTGTACCAGCCAGGCCGCCTGGAACACCACCAGGCCCACCGGCAGCGCTGGCGGGAACAGCTCGTAGAAGGCCAGGACGACCCAGGTCGCCATGCCGATGAAGATCAGCGTGAAGGAGCGCTCCTCGTGGTACTTGAGGATCGCCCGCGCCCGCCGGGTCAGCCGCATGCCCGGACGGTCGAGCAGGGCGACCGCCGCCACTACCACCCCCAGATTGAGCCCATTGAGGGCCTGGAGGGCGTAAACCAGCCCGAATGGCAGGTCCAAAAGGCCGAAATAGGCCTGGAAAGCCCCGCCGCAGGCGACGCCGAGCAGGGCGCATATTGCGAATCGCATCAAACATAGTATAATCTGCGGCGAGAACTTTGCTTTACAGGAGCGGGAACATGATCAAGAAACAACAACTGGCAGGCCTGGTGGCCGCTGCGATGGCGTGCGCCGTGCCGGCGCAGGCTGCTGACGTCGAGGTCACCCACTGGTGGACCTCCGGCGGTGAGGCTGCCGCGGTGAAGGTCTTCGCCGAGTCCTTCGATGCCCTCGGTGGCGACACCTGGGTCGATGGCGCCATCGCCGGTTCCGGCGGCGTCGCCCGACCCATCATCATCAGCCGCATCCAAGGGGGCGACCCCATGGGCGCGACCCAGCTGAACCACGGCCGCCAGGCCGAGGAGCTGGTCAATGCTGGCTTGATGCTGGAACTGACCGACGTGGCCGAGCGCGAAGGATGGGCCAATCTCATCCGTCCGAGCGGCCTGTATGAATCCTGCAACTACGATGGCAAGATCTACTGCGTCCCGGTCAATATCCACTCCTGGCAGTGGATGTGGATCAGCCGACCGGCGTTCCAAAAGGCCGGCGTATCTGTTCCGCAGGATTGGCATGACTTCGTCGCTGCTGCTCCGAAGCTGCGCGAAGCTGGCGTAACCCCGCTGGCGGTTGGACAGCAGCCCTGGCAGACTTCCGGCATGTTCGGCGTGCTGGTCGTGGGCCTCGGTGGCATCGACACCTGGAAGAAGATCAACGTCGACCGCGACGTCGATTTCGCCCGGGGCTCCAAGATGAAGGAGATCTGGCAAGCTTTCGGCGACGCTCGCGAACTGAGCGTGGGCAGCAATGTCAATGACTGGAACGAGGCCACCAACCTGGTCATCACCCACAGGGCCGGCGCCCAAATCATGGGCGACTGGGCGCAGGGCGAGTTCAGCGTCGCGGGCTACACCGCTGGCGATGAGTACGACTGCCTGCCGGGCCTGGGCATCCAGCCGGTGCTGAGCACCGGTGGCGACGCCTTCTACTTCCCCAAGACGGATGACGCAGACCTCACCCGTGCGCAGAAGAAGATGGCTTCGATGATGGTTTCCAAGAGCGTCCAAGTAGGCTTCAACCTGGCCAAGGGCTCCCTGCCGATCCGGGCGGACGTCGACCTGTCGGCGGCCAACCTGTGCATGAAGAAGGGCCTGAAGATCCTGGACGATCCTTCCAACATCATCCCGGACGCCACCCAGCTGCTGTCCCCGGACACCCTGGGCCAAATGGACGACCTGCTGGTTGAGTTCTGGAACGACACCAGCATCACTCCGGCTGAGGCGCAAGCCAACTACGCTGACATCCTGGCTGCCGCCGACTAGGCGCCACCAAGGCTTTGGCTACGCGGCTATCTCAACCACTGCTTAGGAACTAACCTATGCGGCGATAGCCGCTTCGCCAGGGCCCGCCTGTCCTCAGAGGGCCCGTGATGGAGCACCAGTCCGCAGCTGCGGCGCCCGGCGCGCCGCCCGCCGACTTGGCCGGCCGCATGCTATGGCATGCGCGCCGCAACCTGCCGGCGAAAATCGCCTCGATACCCATGGTGTTCACCGCCGTGGTGGTGTTCGCCGGCGGCACCCTGTGGTCGGTTTTCTACTCGTTCACCAAGTCCAAGGCGCTGCCGAGCGAGACCTTCGTCGGCTTCGCCCAGTACGTGCGGCTGTTCAACACCAAGCGCTGGATCATCTCGCTCGAGAACATCGCCATCTTCGGCGTGTGCAGCCTGGTGTTCTCGCTGGTGATAGGCTTTTTGCTCGCCGCGCTGCTCGATCAGAAGATTCGTTTTGAGAATACTTTCCGCACCATCTTCCTGTATCCCTTTGCGCTGTCGTTCATCATAACCGGCTTGGTATGGCAGTGGATTCTCAATCCGGATTTCGGCGTCCAGCAGGTGGTGCGCAGCTTCGGCTTCGATGAATTCGTCTTCAATCCGCTGCGAGATCCGGACATCGTCATCTACGGGGTGTTGATCGCTGGCCTGTGGCAGGGATCCGGGCTGGTGATGGTGCTGATGCTCGCTGGCCTGCGCAGCATCGAGGACGATATCTGGAAAGCGGCTAAGGTGGACGGCATCCCAGCGTGGAAGACCTATCTGATCATCGTCATTCCCATGATGCGGCCGGTGTTCATCACTACCTTGGTGATCATCGCCGCGGGCATCGTCAAGGTTTTCGACTTGATCGTCGCGCAGACTTCCGGAGGGCCGGGCATCGCCTCGGAGATGCCGGCGAAATACGTCTATGACTACCTGTTCGCGCGCGGCAACCTCGGCCAGGGCCTGGCGGCCTCGACCGTCATGCTGGGGACCGTGCTGATCATCTTGATTCCCTGGATGTACCTGGAGTTCGGCAACCGCCGGCAGCAGCGTCATGGCTGAGGCGCTCGTACTTGCTCCCGGCCCGGCCGGACCGCGGCCGAAGCGGCCGTTCGCGCCGCGTACGATTATGCTGTACAGCATCCTGCTGGTGGCCGCGGTGTACTACCTGATGCCGCTGTACGTCATGATCGCGACCTCGCTCAAGGGCATGCCCGAGGTGCGCCTGGGGAACATCTTCTCGCCGCCGGTCGATATCACCTTCGCGCCCTGGATCAAGGCCTGGGACGAGGCCTGCACCGGGCTGTACTGCGAGGGGCTCAAGGTCGGCTTTTGGAACTCGGTCCAGATTCTGGTCCCGGGCGTGGTGATCTCGATCGCGATCGCCTCGGTCAACGGCTACGCCCTGTCATACTGGCGCTTCAAGGGCTCGGAGGCCTTCTTCACCATCTTGCTGTTCGGGGCCTTCATACCCTATCAGGTCATGATCTATCCGCTGGTGATCCTGCTGCGCGAGCTGGGGCTGTTCGGGAGCCTGGCGGGCGTGACCATGGTGCACACCATCTTCGGGATGCCGATCCTGACCCTGCTGTTCCGCAACTACTTCGCGTCGATTCCGGTCGAGCTGTTCAAGGCGGCGCGGGTTGATGGCGCCGGCTTCTGGGGCATTTTCCTCAAGATCATGGTCCCGATGTCGCTGCCGATTTTCGTGGTCGCGACCATTATCCAGGTGACCGGCATCTGGAACGACTTCCTGTTCGGCGTCATCTACGCGGGCACCAAGAACTTCCCGATGACGGTGCAGCTGAACAACATCGTCAACTCGACCCAGGGGGTCAAGGAGTACAACGTCAACATGGCGGCGACCATCCTGACCGGCATGGTTCCGCTGGTGGTGTATTTCGTCTCGGGCAAATTGTTCGTGCGCGGCATGGTCGCCGGGGCGGTCAAGGGTTAGGTTAGTTCTATGGCTTCGATTTCCATCAAGCGGCTGTGCGTCAACTACGGCGCGGTCAAGGTCCTCGAGGACCTCGATCTCGACATCGAGGCCGGCGAGTTCATCGTCCTGCTCGGCCCGTCCGGCTGCGGCAAGAGCACGCTGCTCAACTGCATCGCCGGGCTGCTCGACATCAGCGGCGGGCAGATCCTGATCAAGGACCGCAACGTGACCTGGCTCGAGCCCAAGGACCGCGGCATCGGCATGGTGTTCCAGTCCTACGCGCTGTACCCGCAGATGACGGTGCGCGGCAACCTGTCCTTCGGCATCAAGAACGCGGGCCTGTCCAAGGAGGAGGTGGACCAGCGCATCGACAAGACGTCCAAGCTGCTGCACATCGAGGAGCTGCTCGGGCGCAAGCCGGCGGCCCTGTCCGGCGGGCAGCGGCAGCGGGTGGCGATCGGCCGGGCGCTGGTGCGCGACGTGGATGTGTTCCTGTTCGACGAGCCGCTGTCGAACCTGGACGCCAAGCTGCGCGCCGAGCTGCGGGTGGAGATCAAGCGCCTGCATCAGCAGCTCGAGTCGAACACCATGGTCTACGTCACCCACGACCAGATCGAGGCGCTGACGCTGGCGGACCGCATCGCGGTGATGAAGAACGGCATCATCCAGCAGCTCGCCGACCCCCATGAGATTTACAACCGGCCCACCAACCTCTATGTGGCGAGTTTCATCGGCTCGCCGAGCATGAATTTCATCCAGGGCAAGATTGAGGGCAATGCCTTCAGCTTCGAAGGGGGCCAGGCCAAGCTCGACAGTTACCAGGCCGAGCAGGAAGGCGCCCTGGCAGGGAGCGATGGCAAGGAGGCCTTGCTAGGGCTGCGGCCCGAGCATGTCGTACTTGGCGGCGGCGGCCGCGATCCCATCGGCCGCGGCGTGGTCGACATCATCGAGCCGATGGGTTCGGACAGCCTGGTCTGGATCAACATCGGCGACGCCAGCATCTCGAGCCGGCAGGAGGGCGCCACTGCCTTCAAGAAGGGCCAGGAAGTCGAGGTGAGCGCCGACATCAGCCTGGCCTCGGTCTTCGCCAAGGACAGCGAGAAACGCTTATAATCAACCACATCATCCATCCGAGGAGCCAACCATGAAACTAACCTACCAACTCTACTCATCCCGCAACCACCCGCCGCTGGACAAGACCCTGGCGATGCTGGCCGCCGCCGGCTACAAGGCGGTCGAGGGCTACGCCCACTTTTTCGGCGAGGACTACGCGGCCAAGGCCGCGGCGGTCCAGGCGGCCGGCCTCGAGATGAAGTGCGCGCACTTCGGCATCGAGGACCTGGAGAACGACTGGGAGCGCTGCATGGCGATCGCCAAGGCCTTCGGCCTGGAGAACGTCTATTGCCCCTACTTGATGCCGGGAGACCGCCCGGCCGATGCGGCGGGCTGGCAGGCGCTCGGAGCCAAGCTGGCTGAGATCGGCAAGAAGGTCAACGACGCCGGCTACGGCTTCGGCTGGCACAACCACGACTTCGAGCTGGTCAAGCTGTCGGACGGATCGGTGCCGCTGGACCTGATCTTCGGCGCCAGCGACGACCTGCAGTGGGAGGCCGACCTCGCCTGGGTGGTACGCGGCTCCGCCGATCCGCTGTCTGAAGTCAAGAAGCACCAGGCGCGCATCACTGCGGTGCATATCAAGGACATCGCGCCGGAGGGCGAGTGCGCCGATGAGGACGGCTGGGCCGATGTCGGCCACGGCACCATGGACTGGAAGGGACTGCTGGAGGCGCTGCAGGCCTCGCCGGTCAAGCACTTCATCGCCGAGCACGACAAGCCCAGCGAGGACGACCGCTTCGCGCGGCGCACGGCTGAGTTCCTGCTCGCGCTGTAGGCTGCCAGGAGACCAGCGATGAAAGTAGGTCTGATCGGCTGCGGCAACATCAGCGCGACGTACTTCAAGAACGTCCCGCTGTTCAAGGACATGGAAGTAGCCGCCTGCGCCGACATCATGCCGGAGGCGGCGAAGCAGGCCGCCGAGCGGTGGGGCGTCAAGGCTCTCAGCGTGGATGAGCTGCTCGCGGACGGTGATATCGACGCCGTCGTCAACATCACCATCCCGGCGGCGCACTGCGAGGTAAGCTGCCGCATTCTCGAGGCGGGCAAGCACCTGTACTCGGAAAAGCCGCTGGGCCTGGACATGGCCGAGGGGCGCAAGATCGAGCAGGCGGCCGCGGCCGCAGGCAAGCAGGCCTGCTGCGCGCCGGACACTTTCATGGGCGGCGCCCATCAGTTGGCGCGGCAGTGCATCGATGATGGCGCCGTGGGCAAGGTAACTTCGGGCAGCTGCCACGTCATGAACCTCGGCATGGAGATGTGGCATCCCAACCCCGACTTCTTCTTCCAGCCCGGCGGCGGGCCGATTCTCGACCTGGGACCGTATTACATCGCCAACCTGGTCAACCTGCTGGGACCGGTCAAGCGCCTCGCCTCCATGGCGAACGCCGCCCGCTCCGAGCGCACCATCACCAGCGAGCCGCGCGCCGGGGAGAAGGTCAAGGTCGAGGTCCAGACCACGGTGCTGGCCCTGCTGGAATTCGCCAGCGGCGCAGCGGTCACCCTGTCGGCCAGCTGGGACGTCTGGGCGCACCGCCATGCCAACATGGAGTTGTACGGCACTGAAGGGAGCCTGTATGTGCCCGATCCGAACTTTTTCAACGGCGATGTGATCAAGGTAGGTTCCGACGGCAAGCAGGAGACGCTGCCGCCGGGTGACCATCCGCTCTACATCACCAACGAGATCCATGACATGGGCAAACTGGCGAACTACCGCGCTGTCGGCCTGGCTGAGATGGCCGACGCCGTCGCCGCGGGCCGCGAGCCGCGCTGCTCGCTCAGCCGCGCCTTGCATATCCTGGAGGTCATGGCCGGCATCCTCTCAGGAGCCGAAGCGGGCAAGTTCGTCGAGATGGAGACCAGCTGCGAGCGCCCGGCGCATTTCGGCGCGGCCGAGGCGGGAGCATTGTTCAAGGAATTGCCGGTAGCCGGCCAGGAGCAGAGTCACAAAAATGAGTAAGCAGCGCACCAACATCATCTTCACGGGCGGCAGCGGCAAGGCGGGCAAGCACATGCTGCCGTGGCTGGCGGCCAAGGGCTACAACGTCCTCAACGTCGACAAGGTCCCGCTGCGCGGGGTCGAGCACGTCCACAACATCGTAGCCGACATCACCAATCCCGGCGAGATGCACAACGTCATGGAGACCTACGGCAAGTTCGGCGAGCTCGACACCGGCGACCAGACCTTCGCCGCGGTGGTCCACTTCGCGGCGATTCCGGCGCTGCTGGTCACGCCCGACAGCACATTGTTCCACATCAACACCGTCGGGACCTACAACGTCATCGAGGCGGCGCTGGCGCGGGGCATCCGCAAGATCATCATCGCGAGCAGCGAGACGACCTACGGCGTCTGCTTCGCCAAGGGGCACCGCGACTACAAATACCTGCCGCTGGACGAGGACTATCCCATCGATCCCATGGACAGCTACGCCCTGTCGAAGGTGCTCAACGAGCATACCGCCAAGGCGTTTCACGTGCGCACGGGCGCCGACATCTACGCGCTGCGCATCGGCAACGTGATCGAGCCGCATGAGTACGAGAATTTTCCCGGTTATTTCGCCGACCCGTCGCTGCGCAAGCGCATTTGCTGGAGCTACATCGACACCCGCGACCTGGCGCAGATCGTTCATCTGTGCATCGAGAAGGACGGCCTGGGCTTCGAGGTCTTCAACGCCTGCAACGACCACACCTCGGCGACGCAGCCGAACGCCGAATTGGTCAAGCAGTTCTATCCGAAGGTCCCGATCAAGGGCGAGCTGGGCGAGCACGACGGCCTGCTGTCCAACCGCAAGGCGAAGGAAGTGCTAGGCTTCAAGGAAGAGCACAACTGGCACAAGTACGTCCCCGGCCACGGCTAGGCGGGCGGCTGGGCGCCGCGCGCCGGGGCCGGCGCGCGCGGCGCGGCATCTTGGCCGGCCCAGCAGACATAAGGAGAGCATGGCATGGAAAATGGCAACCACGAGTACAAGGAGCAGCTGGGAGACCTGCATGAGCTGCAGCGCATCGTGTTCACTGATGTGCAAGATGATGCGATCAGCCCCCACGAGGATTTCACCTATCCGGTGAGCAACATGATCCGGATGCAGCGCTCGCTGAGCTGGATGCAGCGCTTCGCCGAGGAGGAGGTGGACGAGGACATCGGCTTCATCCTGCACTGGATCGCCTTCGAGTCGCTGTACGGCCAGGACGACAACTCGCAGTTCACCACCCGCGTGAACAAGCTCACCGTCCTGCAGGAGATCGTCAAGTTCTTCGACGAGCTGGAGAAGAGCGAGCGCGACCGCTCCAAGCTGGTGAACGCCGCGATTGAGGTGCTTGACGACATCAACAGCACCTTCGCGAACCCCTACATCAGCAACGAGGCCTGGGCCGTATACTACAAGGGCTCAACCAAGGCGGGCAGCAAGCACAATCCGTTCGCGAAGGCGGCGGACAAGTTCAAGCCGTATACGCAGAGCAAGCTGAAGGACCCGCATCAATTCAACAGGGTCATCAAGGACCTGTTCCAGCGGCTGTATCTGGTGCGCAACCAGCTGTTCCACGGCAACGCATCCTACAAGCAGGACAAGTCCCCGCAGGTCGTCAGCGCCTTTCACATCCTGCGCAAGCTGATGCCGCTGATCGTCGAGATCATGCTGCGGTCGCTGGAGGACAATCTCGGCAGCGAGCGCTGGGGCAAGGTGCCCTATCCGCGCATCAAGGACAAATAAGAGCTAGTCGAGGTCCTGCAGGATCCGGCCCAGGCGCTGGCCGATCTCGGCCAGGTGCTCGGGCGTAGCAATCAGCGGCGGCGAGACCGCGATGATGTCGCCGGTCACGCGGATTAGCATGTCGTGCTGGTGGAAGGCCGCGCAGAGGGCGTCATAGGCCCGGGCGCCGGGCTGCTCGCGCGGCTGCAGCTCGATCGCGCCCATCAGGCCGTAGTTCCTGACATCGATGACATGCGGCTGGTCCTTGAGCCCGTGCAGGATGTTGGCGAAGGCGTCTTCGAGCTCGATGGCTTTCTCAAACAGTTTTTCTTCCCGGTAGACCCGCTGGGCGGCGAGCGCCGCAGCCATGGCCAGGGGATGGCCGCTGTAAGTGTAGCCGTGGAAGAAGTCGATCGCCTTGCCGGCTGTCGCGGCAAGGAACTTGTCATAGATAGAACTGCTGACGGCGACACCGCCGAGCGGTACCGCGGCGCTGTTGACGCCTTTGGCGAAGGTGAGCATATCGGGCTCGATGCCGAAGCGCTCGGCGGCGGTGCCCTTGCCCACGCGCCCGAAAGCGGTGATGACCTCGTCTAGGATCAGCAGCAGGTTGTGCTCTGAGCAAATGTCCCGGAGACGCTCGAGATAGCCGCGCGGCGGTACCAGGACGCCGGTTGAGCCTGCGACCGGCTCGACGATGACGGCGGCGATGTGCTCGGCCCCGTGTTCCTTGATCACGTTGAGCAGGTCATCAGCGAACTCAGCGCCGTGTTCGGGCTGGCCGCGGCTGAAAGCGTTGTGCTCGAGGTCGTGGGTGTCCCGGATGTGGGCGACGCTCAGCTGGTTGGGATACCACTTCTTGTTGTTCGGGATGCCGCCGACGGAGATGCCGCCGAAGTTGACGCCGTGATAGGCTCTGCTGCGTCCGACCAGCAGGGTGCGCTCGGCCTCGCCGCGGTGCTGGTGATAGGCGAGGGCGATCTTCAAGGCGGTGTCGACAGCCTCGGATCCTGAATTGGCGAAGAACACCTTGTCGAGGCTGCCGGGGAAGACCTCGTTGGCCAGCAAGCTAGCGAGCTCGAAAGCAAGCGGATGGCCCATCTGAAAGCCCGGCGCGAAGTCAAGTTCGGCCGCCTGCTGCTGGACTGCGGCGACGATGGTGGGATGGCTGTGCCCGCAGTGGCAGCACCACAGCCCGGCGGTGCTGTCAAGAATCTTCCGGCCCGCGGGATCGTAGAAATACATGCCCTCGGCGCGCGCGAGCAGCCGGGGTTTGTCCTTGAAGTCCCGGTTGCTGCTGAACGGCATCCAGAGCGCTTCGAGGTCGGGGGCTGGCGGAGGCGAAGACATTGTGTGCATGATTATACAAAACGGCATATATGGAGGCTGCGCGAGTCGCGTGGATATGGCAAAGTTGCTCGGAGCAGATATTGATCTTCTTAGACATCATTGGGGGATTATTGTGTAAAATAAGGCTTGTTCAGCGCGGATTTGCAGAATGATAGGAGCTACCCCCCCCCATCTTATTTGTGGCTGCGGCCCGGATGCCTGGGTTGCTGAGCATCCAGCGCTTCCTGCTGCTAGCGCTGCTAGTACTGCTGCCGGCCATGGCCCTGGCGCAGACGCAGCAGGTTTGGTTTCCTAATTCTGTTCCGAACGGCTGGAACTTCCGCATCAACCACGCTCCCGCCGGAAGTGTCAACCTGTTTGACGTGCATAACAATCCGAGTGAATTCGGTACTGGGCTCAAATACGCTCACCAGACCGATTGCCCGAGCGGCGGGCCAGCTAGATACCACTTGCAAGATCAAATTATAGGACAAAATGATAGAGCATATTTCAAGCTCATTAGAAGTGACAATACATCAGGCGATTATGTAACCCTTACCAATCCAGCGACTCAGTATGCCACGCTCAATTTCAAGGCCAACCAGAGCTTCTCCGGGGAAACGACGTTAAATATTCGCGTATCGTTATACAGAGGTTGCAGCGGCGCTGTCACCTGGAGGCGAGCCACCATCTTCATCACGCTGCTAGCGCAGCGCGACATTCGCACGGCGGAGTCGCTGGCAGCGGCGGGCGTGTTCCGGCAAGCTACGCTAGCTAGCAACGTTTCCATCACGACGGGGATCGTGTTCCAGCGGGGCACGATGCGATGCCCGACGAACATGACCTTGCTGAGCCATACCGACGAGCTGCGCCTGCAGCATATGAATCCGTCGAGCAACGCCTTGACGGGCGCCTTGGCGACGGCGCACAGCGGCGTGGCGATGGGCGGGACCAACGCCCGGGCGCTGGCGCTGCTGTATAAGGCGGGGGCGACGGTGTCGCCGGGGGTGCTGACGGTCAAGGTCAAGGTGGACAGCCCCGCCAGCAACAACGCCTGTCCGGGTGCGTTCGCGCGTACGGTCACGGCGAAGGTGACGGCGGCCGCGTCGCTGGCGTGGACGACGGACGATGACGACGCGACGGCGGCGACAACGACGTTCGACACGCCACTGTCGAGCAGCACGCCGACGGGGATCAGGATCGCCCGCTATGCGGGCAGCTGCGAGTCGATGAAGGTGGCGCTGCCGGACAATCGGGTGACGGGCGCGGGCAACGCGATGGCGCGGGTGAGGGACATCATGCAGCTGCGCAGCGTGGATGACAGCTTGGACACGCCGGTGCTGGGCTCGCCGGGCTTCGATATATCGGTTGATGAAATCAACAGCGACGACATTTACGCGCGGCTGGAGCTGCGGGGCAGCCCGCCGGCGGGGACGCTGACGGTATCGGCGGTGGTGACGCCGGGCTGTTCGGACGAGGCGGCCCTGGCGGATCCGCAGACGCTGTCGTATCTGCTAACGGTGGAGGCGGACAACGCCTGGGAGATCGAGGGCAAGGACAGCGTGTCCACGACGCTGTCGTTTGCGGCGCCGGCGCTGGCGGCGGCGACTGCGCCGACGCCGACGGGAATCCGTCTGCATCGCAGCTCGACGAACTGCCGGGTGTTTGACGTGACGATGAGAAGCGGGGCGGGCACGTGGCTGGGGCTGCTGCGGATGACGGTGAACGGTAGCTCGACCACAGCGGTGGGCGCGCAGGGCCGGGGCTTCACAGGCGTGCACATGCAGGACGGCAACGCCGCGGACAATCATTTCCGGCTGGTGTTCGACGCTCGGGCGAACGTGGGCGCGACCACGCGGGTCGAGCGCGCGACGGTGGAGGTGAGGCCGGCGTCAACGTGCGCGGCGGCGGACCGGCCGGCGAATCCGCTGACGTTGACCTATATGGTATCGATCCGGTCGGGCTATCGCGAGGTGGGCCCGAACGAGACGCTGCGGGCGGCGGCGGCGCTGCAGATCAACGAGCTGGCGGCGAGCGCGACGGCGGTCACCACGGGGATCAAGTTCCAGCGCGGCGTGGCGTCGTGTCCGAACACCAGCATGAGCTTGCTCGACCACACCAGCTACCTGCGGCTGCAGCCGGTGAATGCGGCCGGCGCCCTGTCGGGCTCGCCGGCGGTCTCGCACACGAACGTGCCGATGTTCAGCGCCGTAGCGGCGAACAACCGGGCCTTGGCCTTGCTGTTCGCGCCGCGGGCGAATGTGCAGGCCGGGACCGTGACGGTACAGGTGCGGGTGGCGTCGGACACCACGCAGACGGGCTGCGCGGGCTTGGAAGCCACCACCATCACGGCCTCGGTGACGCTGGTGGATCCGACCACGTGGCAGACAGGTCCCAAGGCGCGGTCGCAGGCGGCCTCGGTGCTGCTGACGACGGAGATCGGCACCGGGGCGGACACCGGCATCCGCTTCAGCCATTTCACGGCGGCCTGTTCAGACTCGCGGCTGGTGCTGTCGGACCGGACGGTGACGGGATCGGCCGGCACGGCGCAGGCGCGCTCGATTGCGCGCTTCAGCCGGTACACCGCGGCCGACGTTCTTGAAACGGGCCATGTCGGGTTCGACATCACGGTGGCCAACGCGTCGAACAACGTCTACGCGCGGCTGGAGATGATAGGTACGCCGCCGCCGGGGACGCTGACGTTCGCGGCGGTGGCGACGCCGGCCTGCTCGCCAGTACCGCCGGGGGTCGAGCCCTTGACGCTGTCGTATGTGGTGACGCTGACGGACCCGACGGTGTGGCAGACGGGCTCCAAGGCGCGCGGCTCGGCGGCCTCGGTGCTGGTGGCGTCGGAGATCGCGACCCAGCCGGACACCGGCATTCGTTTTCACAGCTACACGGCGGCCTGCGACCGCGCGCGCCTGGTGTTGACGGACAGCGCGGTGACGGGCGCGGCCGGCTCGGCGCAGGCGCGGACGATCGCGCGCTTGCAGCGGTACACCGCGGGCGACGCGCCCGACGGCTCTCCCGGTCACGACATCAACCTGGCCAGCCTGTCGAGCGGGGTCCATGCGGGCCTGGAGCTGATGGGTACGCCGCCGGCGGGTACGCTGACGTTCGAGGTGGTGGCGACGGCGGCCTGTCCGTCGCCACCGGACATCCAGCCGTTGACGCTGTCGTATCAGGTGACGGTCCGGGATACGAGCGACGCGGAGCAGGCCGCGCAGGCCGCGGTGGGCCAGGCGACCGGCGCGGCGGTCACGCGGGTGGTTGGCTTGAGCGCCATCGCCGCGGTGCTGGGGCGCGCGGCGGACGATGACGATGAGGGCCAGTCGCTGCTGGGACTTTTAGCGGCCAAGGAGGAGCTGCTGGAGAGCGGGGACATCGACCTGCGCAGTTTCCTGGCGGGACAATCATTCGCGCTGGGCCTGGACGCCTCGGCGACCGGCCGGCCGGGCTTCGGCGCCTGGGGCCGGGCTGAGTTCCTGCAGCTGGAGAAAGGGGAAGACAGCGATCCCTTCCGGCATGAGGGCGACATGTTCTCGGCGCAGCTGGGCGCGGACTACCGCACGGCGGGCGGCGCCTTGATCGGCCTGAGCTACGGGCAGCACCAGCTGGACACCGACTACGCCGGCCGCCTCACCGGCGCCGACGCCTATGCGGGCAACTACGTCCTGAAGCTGGACGTGGCCCAGCCGTATGCGGCGCTGCCGCTGGAGGGCGGGCACCTGGCGGGCGCGGTCGCCGTCGGCAGCGGCGAGGCCGAGCTCAAGGACGCGGACGCCGACGCAAGCGAGGTCTATGACGCCGACTATCTCGGCTGGGTCCTGGGCTACCGCTCGGCGGTGGGCGACGGCGGCATGGAGGTCGAGGGCGCCCTCAGCGGCGGATCCCTGGACATCCCCGACTGGGGCAACGGCTCCAAGGCGGACAACATGAGCCTGCGGACCGGCGTGCGCTACGCCCCGTCCATCGATATGGGCCGGGGCTCGCTGCGGCCCTCGGCTGGCGTCGCGCTCGCCGTCGACTGGGGCGATGATCCCGGCCACAAGTACGAGCTCAGCGCCGGCCTCGGCTATGCAGGCCTGCGCCTGGACGCTGCGGTTGAATACATCTACATCGGCATGGACGAGGGCGACCTGACCGCCAGCGGCGGCGCCATCGATGTGCGTTTTTCCACCGCGCCGGGCAACCTCGGCCTCGGCCTGGCGGCCACGCCGGCGCATGGACCGGCGGCCGGAGCCGACCTGCTTGCGAACCCAGACGCCGGCATGCGCGGCTCCGCTGAGATCGGCTACGGCCTCGCCGTCGACGGCGGCGTGCTCACGCCGTACGGCGGCTGGTCCTTCGCCACCGAGGCCGGCGAAGTCGGCCTGCGGCTGCGCCACGGCGACGGCGGCAGCTGGCTGCTGCGCTGGCGGGAGGACGAGCGCGACATGATCGCGATCGAGTTCAATCTGCTCGGCGACTAATCACCCAGCCGCAGTGGCGCGGCTTATCAAAACTCGTGATGCTCCAGCTCGACTCGGCAGTACGAGACGGCGATGTGCTTGCTCGATTGCAAGCCGGGTCAAGATGGATTGTTTGGAAATCGCATATATAATTCCCTTATGGATATTGCGTCCCTGACCAGGAACGACATAACTGTTGAGTTGATCGACTCCTTGCTCGACCAGCCCGAGGGTCCCGAGCTCGAGTTCAAGGCGGAAGCTGGCTTCAACATCGATGAGTTATGCAGGTACTGCTGCGGCTTCGCTAATTCAGACGGAGGCCTGCTTGTATTGGGCGTGTCCGACAAGCGTCCGCGTCAGGTAGTAGGGACACCTGCCCTCCAAAACCCGGCCAAAGCCGAGGAGGCGCTTCATGCTCACGTTTCTCCTAAACCGCACGTGCAGGTGTTGGAGGTTTTCTATCCGGAGGGGCAGAGAGTGGTTGCTGCGCTAATTAAGCGGCATCCACCGGGGGATCCTTGCGCGTATAAATCCGACTTCTGGAAGAGGAAAGGTACCCAGCTGGTGAAAATGGCCTTTGAGGATTTGAGAGAAATATTTAATGAAGTCCGTCCTCATTGGCTTGAGGCGCTGGTGGTTAAAAATGCGTCTGCCGACGAAATTATCGAATTGCTCGACATCGAACAGTTTTACCAGTTGCAGCAGGCAAGAACCAGGCCAGCGCAGGTAGCCCGGATTATGAAAGATCTGCAAGAAGAGGGCATGATTGTCCCAACAGGTTCTAAAGGCAAGTACAATCTCAATAGGATGGGAGCGCTGTTGCTAGCAAAAAGTATCCGTGAGTGCTCCAAGGACTTGAGATCCAAGCGGGTAAGGGTCATCAAATACCAGGGCAACGCCAAGAGTGATTCGGTTTCTTTAGATGAAGATTGGGACAAGGGCTATGCGACGGGCTTCGACGATTTGGTGGATCTTGTGTTCAAGCAAATGGAAAATCGCCAAGTCTTCGAAAATGGCACCATTCGCCGGGACCAGGATTTTGTCCCGCAAACAGCGTTGCGGGAGTTGATTGCTAACGCCATCATCCATCAAGATTTTGAAAACGATCGTCAGCCAGTAGTGGAGATCTTTGACAACAGGGTTATTATAATCAATCCAGGAATGTCATTGCTGGATGAAGAGGATATGATTCTCACGCATCAGGCCCGCAACAAGCAAGTTGTGGATGCGATGCGCCTGTTTGGTATTTGCGAGAAGCAGAGCAGCGGCATCGACAAGGCGATCATAGCTCTCGAAGAGGAGGGGCATGCTCCGGTCGAGTACCGGATGAGCAAGAGTGTCGGTGAGACAGAAGCCTACCTGCAAGGAGTGAAACCATATGAAGATCTGGGCAGGAAACTGCGAGAGCTTGCCTGCCGCCAGCACTGCGCAATCCGCTATGTGTTGGGAAATTACATGACCAACGAGTCATTGCGCAACAGATTCAGGCTGGATGAGGACAAGACCAAAGAAATCTCTAAATTGATTCACAAGATGGTGGAAGAAGGCCACATCAAGCCATTCGAAGGCAACGGCAATTCCAAGAAATATGCTAGTTATGTTCCTGCCCGGGTTTAGCCAGCCGCTACAACAGAGCGTAAATCTTATTCCCCGAAACAGGCGTTTTAGGCCCTTTTAAAAAGTGAGAATCAGTAAAAACAATAACTTCTTATTCCCCCAAGTGGCTATTTTCTACATCAATTAAGCATAAAAATATATCAAAAAACTCAAAATCATTTCAACTGTATTATCTTCGCGTCAATATATCTTATTCTTCATTGATCTACGGCTATTGCTATAAAATAATCAACCCTAGATAGATATAGATGGGCGCAGCCAAGGTGCTGTACTCGCTTTTCTCCGAAACTTATTGATGGTTGCCAAACGCAAACCTGTGGTGCTCGTAGCTGACCGGCTGTCAGACGAGGGCCTTGCCTGCCTCAAGCAGAACGGCATCGATGCCCGGCTGGAGACCGGCTTGTCCGATGCCAAGCTCAAGGCGCGGCTCGCCAAGGTCGACGGCGTCGTCGTGCGCAGCGCGACCAAGCTGACGGCCAAGGTGCTGCCGGAGAAGTCGCAGCTGCGCGTCATCGGCCGCGCCGGCATCGGCGTCGACAACATCGATGTCGCCCGAGCGACCGAGCTCGGCCTCGTCGTGCTCAACACGCCGGACGCCAACGCGACCACCACCGCCGAGCTTGCGGTCGCGCACATCTTCGGCATGGCGCGACACCTCGCCGCCGCCGACGCTTCAGTCCGCGAGGGCAAGTGGGACCGCTCCAAGTACACCGGCACCGAGATCTCCGGCAAGACGGTCGGCATCGTCGGCTACGGCACCATCGGGCGCATTGTCGCCGCGCGCTGCCGCGGGCTGGCGCTGCAGGTCATGATCCATGATCCCTTCGTGCCCGACAACGTGGTGTCCGACGACGGCTACCAGCCGGCCAGTCTCAAGCAGCTGCTCGCCGCCAGCGATTTCGTGACCATCCACACGCCGGGCAGCAAGGAAACCATGGGACTGATCGGGCGCAAGGAACTCGCCGCCATGAAAACGTCCGCCTATTTGATCCAGTGTGCGCGCGGCGGCATCGTCGATGAGGAAGCGCTCGCGCAGGCGCTGCGCAAGGGCGCCATCGCCGGGGCCGCCGTCGATGTGTTCACGACTGAGCCGCTGCCGGCGCAGCACCCGCTGCGGTCAGCGCCCAACATCGCCTTCACCCCGCACCTGGGCGCTTCGACCAAGGAGGCCCAGCGCGCGACCGGCCTGGCCATCGCCGAGCAGCTGGGTACGTACTTCCGCACCGGCGAGGCCATCAACGCCGTCAACCTGCCGCGGATTCCGGCCGACCAGCTGGCCGTAACCAAGCCCTATATCCCGCTGGCAAAGAACCTAGGGCAGCTGCTGGCCGCAACCTGCAAGATGAGTCCCAAGCACCTGAAGCTCGAGTTGCTGGGCGAGGCCGCCGAGCTGTCGGCTAGCGTCGTTTTGGCCGAAGCGGTCGCTGGCTTGCTGGCCAACCGGCTGTCTTTCCCGCTCAACCAGGTCAACGCATTGGCGGTCGCTGAGCGCCAGGGCCTGCACTTGGAGACTGCTGCCAGCCACGCCAGCGCCGACTTCGCGACCATGCTGAAGCTTAGCCTGCGCTGCGGGAGCAAGGAGGTTGCGGTGGCCGGGACCCTGCTGGGCGGCGACCAGCCGCGGCTGGCGTATTTCGACGGCATCGAGCTGGAAGCGCCGCTGACCGGGTCGGTGCTGCTGACCACCCATCACGATCGCCCCGGCGTCATCGCGCAGGTAGCCGGGTACCTGGCTGAGAAGCGCATCAACATCACTCACATGCACGTGGGCTCCGAGGGCAAGCGCGCTGCATCCTTCATCCGCCTGGCGAAGCCGCTGTCGGATCAGACCGTCGCGCGCATCGCCAAAGTGCCCAGCATCAAGTCGGTCGTCAGCATGGAATTCCCGTCGTGACGCCGCAGCCGCAGCGCATCCAGGTCTTTCTCGATTTCGACAGCACGCTCACTGCGCTCGAGGGCTACGACGAGCTCGCGCGCATGCGCGGGACCTACCGCCGGGTGAGCGCCCTGACCCGCCAGGCGATGGCCGGCCGCATGGATTTCCTCGCTTCGCTGCGGGAGCGTCTCGACTTGATCCGGCCGGACGCGTCCATGCTGGATGAGCTCGCGCGCCGTTATCGCGCGGCGGCGGTCGCGGGCGTGGCGGCCGGCATCAATAAACTAAGAGAGCAGGGCATGCGCCCGGTGATCGTCTCGGGCGGGCCGCAAGAGGCCATCTTGCCGTTCGCCGCTCGCATCGGCATTCCGGCGCGGGATGTACTGGCGGTGAGCATGCGCCTGGATGCGCGGGGCGCCTACCGGGGCTTCGACCGTCGCAGCGCGGTTTTGCGTCCCGGGGGCAAGGCGAGCGCCTGCCGCGCGCGGCTCAAGGCGCGCGATATCGGCGTGGTCGTGGGCGACGGCGCCAGCGACGCCGAGGCCAAGGATGCTGAGCTGCTGTTCATTCAATACGCCGGAGTGGTCGATCGCAAGGAAGTACGGCCCCATGCGGACGCCGTGATCCGCGGCCGCAGCCTGCGCAATCTCGACCGCCACGTCCTGCGCGCGGTCAAGCAGCGCTATCATTAACCCGCCAGAACACTGCCCCGCGAGGAACACAAGCCATGCCTACTAAGAAGAAGACGAGCAAGACGCGCACCATGCGCGATTCAATGGGACCAGTGGAAGTACCGCGCGGAGCCCTGTACGGACCCACGACCCAGCGGGCGGTGGAGAACTTCCCCATCTCGGGACAGGGCATGCCGGATGAGTTCATCACCGCGCTGGCGCTGGTCAAGTGCGCGGCCGCCGAGGCCAACGGCGCGCTCGGGCTGCTGCCCAAGGCCAAGGCCAAGGCGATCGCCCGTGCGGCGATCGATGTCTACAACGGCGAGCATCTCGACCAGTTCCCGGTCGACATCTACCAGACCGGCTCGGGCACCAGCACCAACATGAACATGAACGAGGTGCTCGCGACGCTGGCTAGTCGTGCGCTGGGCGCGGCGGTGTCCGCCAACGACGACGTCAACATGGGCCAAAGCAGCAACGACGTGATTCCGACCGCGATCCATGTGTCCGCGGCGCTGGAGATCGATTATGAGCTGCTGCCGGCGCTGCGGCGCCTGGCGCGCGGGACCGCAACCAAGGGACGGCGGCTGCGCGACTGCGTCACCACCGGCCGCACCCACTTGATGGACGCCATGCCGGTCACCATGGAGCAGGAACTCGGCGGCTGGGCCGCGCAGCTGCGCGAGGCCCACGACCGGATCGAGCGCTCGGCGCTGGGGCTGCGCGAGCTCGCCCAGGGCGGGACCGCGGTGGGCACCGGCGTCAACACCCATCCGAGCTTTCCCAAGCACTGCGCGCGGCGGCTGAGCCATCACAGCGAGCTGCGCTTCAAGCCGAGCAAGAACTTCTTCGCGCGCATGGCCTCGCAGGACACGGCGGTGGAGGTCTCCGGCCAGCTGCGCGCCCTGGCGGCCTGCCTGACCAAGATCGCCAACGACCTGCGCTGGATGAATTCCGGCCCGCTGGCGGGCCTGGGCGAGATCCAGCTCAAGGCGCTGCAGCCCGGATCCTCGATCATGCCGGGCAAGGTCAATCCGGTGGTGCCCGAAGCCTGCGCCATGGTCTGCGCCCGGGTCGAGGGCAACGACTGCACCATCGCGGCGGCGGGCAAGTCGGGCAATTTCCAGCTCAACGTCATGCTGCCGGTGATCGGCGCGTCCCTGCTCGAGAGCATCAAGCTGCTGGCGCGCGCCATGCCGCTGATGCAGCAGGCGATCGCGGACTTCAAGCCGAACCGCCGCAAGATGCGGGAGGCCCTCAGCCTCAATCCGATCCTGGTGACGGCTCTCAACCCCCTGATCGGCTACCAGGCGGCGGCGAAAGTCGCCAAGGCGGCCTACCGCGAGCGCCGCCCGATTCTCGAGGTGGCCGAGCGCATGACGGGCCTGCCGCGGGCGCGGCTGGCCAAGCTGCTGGATCCCGCCCGGCTGGTCAAGGGCGGTCTCGGCTGAGTTTGGGATAAAATAACTATCATGCCAGGATACGACAAAGTCGGCAAGAAGACGCGAATCTGCGCGACCTGCGACAACTGGCGCTCCTATGACCGCCGGCCGGTCAACGACAACATCGACATCGAGTATGAGGTCTACCAGCGGGCCGAGTGCGCCGGCTCCATCAATCGGCAGCAGATGATGACGCCGCTGAGCAAGTGCAAGGAGTGGCGCATGTGGAAGAAGATGGAGGTCAAGCCGATGAGCGCGCGCAAAAAGGACGAAGAGCTCAATCTCAACCGCATCCGCAAGGCCAAGGAGTACTTGGCGGACAGCCACGGCGTCGAGATCAAAGGCCAGATTGCTGAAGAAGGCAAGAAGCAAGAGGGCTAGCCGCGCCGGCTAGCGCGGGCGCAAGCCTCCCTATACAGAACTAAGACATGCTGCGCTGGGGCATCATCGGGCCGGGCGCGATCGCGCGCTGCTACGCCGAGGGCCTGGCGCACGCCGACAACGCCGAGCTGATCGCGGTCGCAGGCCGCCGCGCTGAGAGCGCCGCGGCGTTCGCAGAGGAAATGGGCCTGGCAAAGCAGGACGCTCACGCCGCTCCAGCCGAGCTGCTGCGCCGCGACGACATCGACGCGGTCTACATCGCGACTCCGCATCCGGGACATGCGCAGCTATGCATCGATGCCCTGAACGCCGGCAAGCATGTCTTGTGCGAGAAGCCCCTGGCGCTCAACGCGGCCGAGGTGCGCTCGCTGCTGCATGCGGCGCGTACCAGCGGCAAGTTCTTCGCCGAGGGTTTCATGTACCTGTATCATCCCCAGATCAAGAAGGCGCTGGAGATCATCGCCGCGGGCACCATCGGGGACATCGAGCACATCGAAGCGGCTTTCTGCTTCGACTCCGAATTCGACGCGTCCTCGCGCTTGTACGATCCGGAGCTCGCCGGCGGCGCAATCCTGGATGTGGGCTGCTACACCGTCTCGCTGGCTTGCTTGATGGCCGGCGCGGCGGCAGGCAAGCGCTTTGCTGAGCCGCAGCGGGTGGCCGGCGTCGCGACCAAGGCGCCGACCGGGGCGGACGCGCGCAGCTGCGCGCTGCTGGAGTTCGCGGGCGGCATCACCGCGGTGTGCAAGGCCGCGGTCACGGGCGAGAACAAGCGCTACGGCCGCATCTACGGGACCAAAGGAATCTTGGCGTTCGACAATCCCTGGGACGCGGGCGCGCGGAGCAAGCCGGCGAACGCTTTTTTCGAGGTGACGGTAGCGGGCGAGACCAGCAGGGAAGAATGCTCCTATCCGCATATCTTGTTCGCGCTGGAGGCGCAGCAGGCCTCGGCCGCGATCCTGGCCGGCGAGGTCGAGGCGCCGGCGCCGGCGATGACCTGGGCCGGCAGCCTGGGCAACGCCGTCGCCCTGGATGCGTGGCGCCGCGAGGCCGGCTATGTCTTGCCGCACGAGCGCTTTCCGGCGGTCCCGCAGCTGCGCGGGGTGGTGCGCGACGTGCCCAAGATGCCGATGGTGGAGATCGAGGGCGCGGGCCGGCCCATGTCGCAGCTGGTGCTCGGCTGCGACAACCAGGAGCATGCGGCCGACGGCGCGGCGATCTGGGACGCATGGATGGAGGCCGGCGGGAACGCGTTCGACACTGCCTATGTATACGGCGGCGGGCGCATGGAACAGCTGCTGGGCCAGTGGCTGCAAGCGCGGGGCGTGGCCGATGAGGCGGTGGTGATCGTCAAGGGCGCGCACACGCCGCACTGCGATCCAGCGTCGCTGCGGTCCCAGCTGATGGAATCGCTCGAGCGCCTGCAATTGCCGCGGGCGCCGATTTACGTCATGCATCGCGACAACCCGGCGATCCCGGTCGGTGAGTTCATCGACTGCCTGCACGAGCTGGCGGACGAGGGGCTGCTGGGCGCATGCGGGGGCTCGAACTGGACCCTGGAACGCTTCCAGGAGGCCAACGCATGGGCCAAGGAGCACGGCAAGCGCGGCTTCGCCTTGCTGAACAACAACCTGTCCCTGGCGCGGATGATCAAGCCGGTCTGGGACGGTTGCCAGTCGGCCAACGACCCCGCCGCGCTCGCTTACCTGGCCGAGGCCGGCAAGGCCCATCTGTCGTGGTCGTCGCAAGCCCGCGGCTTTTTCCTTCCTGCTGAGACACGCGGAGAATTGCCGCCGGGTACCTCGCCGGACGAATGCTTCGGCGGGAAAGAGAATGAAGAGCGCCGTCGCCGCGCCGTCGAGCTCGCGCGCGAGCTGGGCGTCGCGGCCCACAACATCGCCGCCGCCTGGGTACTGCGGCAGCCGTTCACCTCGGTGGCGCTGATCGGCCCGCGTCAGCCTAGCGAGATCGTCTCGAGCATGCCGGCCCTGGAGCTCGAGCTCAGCGCGGCCCAGCTGGCCTGGTTGAATCTCGAGCGGGACAGTCCCGCTTAGGGCCTAGCCCGACGAATAGGCGGCCCCGCCGTCGACCGGGACGATCTGCCCGGTCATCTTGCTCGAGGCCTGCGAGGCCATGAACAGCACCGGCCCGACCATATCGACCGGCGCCAGGTGGTCGGGCAGGCACTGTTTCTTGAGATGGGCCTCGCCCTTTTCCTTGCTATACCACTTATCCATCTGCCGCTCGGTCAGGACCCAGCCGGGCGCGAGGGCATTGCAGCGGATGTTGTCCTTGCCGAACTCACCGGCCATGCTGCGGGTGAGGCCCATGATGGCGCAGTTCGCGGACGAATAGGCCGGGTACTCGTGATTGCCCAGCATGAAGCTGATCGAGGAGATGTTGACGATGGCGCCGCCGCCGAGCTTCTGCATGCCGGGGATGACGGCCTGGACCGCGAAGAAATAGGGCCGCAGGTTGATGGCGTGGTTGTTGTCCCAGTACTCGACGGTCACGTTCATGGTTGCGTGCCGGTCGTCGTTGGCGGCGTTGTTGACGAGCACGCCGGCCGGTCCGTGCTTGGCGGCGGCCTGCTTGACCGCGTCCCGCAGGGCGTCGATGTCGGTGATGTCGCACTGGATGTAGTGCGGCCGGTTGCCGTGCTCCTGCTCGAGGCGGTCGCAGAGCTCGCTGGCGTCGCTGCGCTGGACGAAGCTGACTTTGGCCCCTTGTTGGATGAACCCCTCGGTCAGGGCGGCGCCGATGCCCTTGCCGCCGCCGGTGATGAAAACCGCGGCGTCCTTGAGGTCGTGGAAGGTTGCGTGTTGCTCCATAGTGACGTTATTATAAGCGGGCGGGCCCGCTGGCAATTAAAATAAGGCGTGATGAGCAGAGACCGTCCGCCCCTGTACGTCGCCATCCTGGCAGCGGGCAAGGGCAAGCGCATGGGCGCGCCGGTCTCCAAGGTGATGCTGCCGCTGTGCGGCAAGCCCATCTTGCAGCGCGTCATCGACGCCGCGGCCAAGCTCAAGCCGGCGAAGATCATCATCGTCGTCGGCGCCAATGAGAAAGAGATCCGCGGCCATGTGTCGGGCCCGCGCCTGGCCTTCGCGCGCCAGCCCCGGCTCGACGGCAATGCCGGGGCCATGAAAGCGGCGATGAAGCTGGTACCCGACCGCGCGCGGGTGGTAGGGCTGTTCGGCGACGGCGTGTTGACGACGGAGCAGATCGGCGCGCTGGCGGATGCGGTTGCCGACGACGCGGTCAGCATCCGGCTGCTGCGCACCGAGGACGCTTCGAGCTACAGCCGCTTTATCCGGGACCGGCACGGCAAGATCATCGACTTGATCACGCCGAAGTGCCTGACGCCGGCGCAGCGCATGATTACCGAGTGCGATGCCGGCGGCCAAGGTTTTCCCGCGGCCTGGGGGCGCCGGGAACTCACGCGCATCAAGCCGCATATGAAGGGCGGCGAGTTGTTCATGACGGATTTGATCCCAGCGGCGGTGCGGGATGGCATGCGGGTGGAGACGGTCGACGTCAGCGAGGAAGAGGGCGTGAATATCAACACGCCGGCCAGCCTGCTGCAGGCCGAGGCCCATCTATCTGCGCAGCTGGTCGCGGAGCTGCGCGCGCGTGGGGTGCTGATCGCGCAGCCAGCGAGCGTGCTCATACGCGGCGAGGTCCAAGCGGCGGCGGGATCCTTCATTGGCCCGAACGTGCTCCTTGCGGGCAAGGTGACGCTCAAGGCGGGCGCGATCATCAGCGCGAACTGCATGGTCGAGGACTGCGTGCTGGACCCGGGCGCCCGGCTCGAGCCCTTCACCCATGCGGCGGGCGCGGTGCTCGGGCGTGATGCGATCGCAGGTCCATACGCACGCCTGCGCGAGGGTACTGTACTTAAAGAAGGGGCGCAGATCGGCAATTACGTCGAGACCAAGGCCGCCGTGATTGGCAAGGGGTCTAAGGCCAAGCACTTGGCCTATATCGGCGATGCGGTGATCGGCGACGGCGTCAACATCGGCGCGGGCGCGGTCTTTTGCAACTACGACGGCGTGCGCAAGCATAAAACCAAGGTGGGTAAGGGCGCCTTTATCGGCGCCGGTTGCATGCTGGTAGCGCCTCTGAGCATCGGCGCCGGGGCGCAGGTCGCGGCCGGAGCGGTGGTGGTACGCGATGTGCCTGCGCGGACGTTGGTGCGGGGCCTGCCCGCGCACCGCGCCGCGCCCGCCCGGAAAATCAAGAAGAAGCGCTGATGCCGGCAACGGTCGAGCAGGGCGATTATGACAATCCGCGCCATGCGCGGGCCTTGATTGAACTGACTCAGGCTTTCGCCGCCGAGCAGAACGATTCCGCCTCAGCGGACGGCGAGGACCTGCCGGAGCTGCTGAAGCTCGAGCAGCATGGCTTTTTCCTGCTAGCCCGCCAGGCGGAAGATTACCTGGGCCTGGCGATCTGCTTCCGACTGTTCTCGACCTTCCGCCGCCAGCCAATCATGTACATCCACGACTTGATTGTGGCGCCGGCCGGCCGGCGGCAGGGCATCGCCACGGCTTTGCTGCAGAGGATCGAGGAGATCGCGCGCGAGCAGGGCTGCTGCAAGATAACCCTGGAGGTACTGGAGCGCAATGAAGGGGCGCAGTCGCTATACGCCAAGCTGGGTTATGGCGATGTGGTGTTGGATGAGAGTACCGGACGTACGTTGCACTGGGACAAGAAACTTATATGAATTCTAAGCGCCGTCAATCCTATCCATGCCCAAAGCCACGCTAAACTGCGCGGCTGGAATGACGCGCATGCCAGCGCCCAGCTGGGCGCTGTGCCCGTAACTGGCTTTGGAAGTGCAGTAGAGTTCCGGATTTGCTTTTTTCTTTTTACTCCAGTTTCTTGCAAGCAACTGCATTCCACCTGAGACCTGCTCAAAGACCTTGTTGTCATCCTTCCATTTGATCTCAGCAAGCAGCTTGGGCCACCTATCTTCGTTCAGGTAGCAAAGGTCTATTTCAAATGGTTGCGCCAATCTTTTGTATTCTAGATAACCGTATTCTTCAAAGGGCCTCTTCTTGTCAAATTGCGCTAGGGTCGCCGCCTCGACTCTGTTCCCTATGCCATGGCTGTCTTCCTTCACGCTCGCCTTAGCCAAGGAAGGCATCGAGCAGTTCTCTAGAATGAATTTGCAGTGCGTGTGCCGATGTTTCAGGAACTTCAAGTGCTGGTCAATCTTGCGAAAGCATTTGATGAAGTAGGCGCCCTCTAGAAAACTCAGGTATTTACGCAAGGTGAAGTCGTTGGTTTCCAACTCTTGTCTAGTTTGCTTCTCGCTGTATTGCGTGGCGTTGTTATTTACTAGCCGCTCGCCAAGGCGGCGGAGCAGATCCGAGCTGTTGACGCCAAACAAGAGCGGCAATTCATGCTCGACATAGAATGCAACAACGTTTTTCTGAGCACTAGCTCTCAGTTGTTCCCAAGATTTGCATTCGCCGTTCTTGTACTCGTAAGCCAATGACGGAAAGGCTCCGAAGTTGATGTAATTGATGAATTCTTGGTTTAGTGCTTCTAGCTCCTCGGATGTCAGTTGCACATCGAGCATGGCATGGAACCCTTCCATCGGCAAGTTGGAGGGCCAAGCGTGTCTGAATTGCTTCAGGTACTCACAGAACAGAAGGGGTGGCAAGCGCATTTCGTCGATGCGTCCCAGCCCTGTTTCGCTGCGTTTTTTCTTCAGGATCCTTGCTGAAGATCCCGAGACCGCGCATCTGACAAAGGGTTGGCGATCGGCGATCACCTTCAAGTCATGTTCCCATTCATTGAAGAACTGGACTTCATCGATGATCAGCAACCAGTCTTGCTCTGGGTTTACGAGCTCCCGCTTGATCAATCGTACGATGTCAAGGATGGCCATTCTTCTCAGCCTAGGTTCATCGCCGCTGACGAAGACGATTTGCTTGGGATTGTATTGGCCTGTCGCGATGGCGCTCCCTATTATCTGCATGAGCATGTGAGTTTTGCCCGTGCGCCGCAAGCCAATGAGAGCGACCACCTGGTCCTTGCGTCCTTGCAGTACTCTCTGCTCGAGAATGGGGTAATACAGCCGATGCGGATCCCTGTGCTCCGGTGGCGGATTGCCATCAATCCACCAAGGATTGAGTTCCGTTTTTAGGACACTGACCATTTCTTCATGCATAAAAATATATTTCCCGTCATATTTTTTGACATTTGATTTTATCATATTGAAAACAAATAATAAAAACATGTATTGTATAAAAAATCCTATCATCGCTAGATTTTTTGACATTTTAATATAAATATATGATAATATTGAATTATTCCATGTAGTAACTATTTGGCAGAGAATTGGGACTGTCGCTGCATTTAGATCTGGCGGACCGCAGTATGCTAGATTGCTTCCCTATGTTGTTGCTGGCTGAGCGTCCCCGATTTCCCAGTGGAATACCGCTCTGCCCATCTCTTATGGGATAAGAAACTGCAAGCTCTTGCAGCGGCGCTGGAGCAGTCAAGTTCGAATCATGCTACTTCTAATGCGTTCAGCCCCTAGGAAAATCAGGACTGTTCATAGCCAATTCTTATCATGCCTAAGGCTGCGCTGAACTGCGCGGCTGGCAGAATGCGTATGCCTTCGGACAGCTTGGTGCCATCGCCGTAGCTGGTTCGGGAAGTGCAGTACAGCGCGGGCCTGACTGGATTCTCCTTGCTCCACTTCCGCATTAGACGTTCCATGTTGCCAGACGTTTGTTCAAATGCCCCGGCGCTATCTAGCCACTTTATCTCAGCTAGAAACTTGGGCCAGCCGTTCGTACCGAGATGGCAAAGATCTATCTCAAACGGCGGCACTGCTCTACCATGCTCAATGTAACCATAGTCCTCGAAGAAAGATTTTTCGCTAAACTGAGATAAGGCGGCTGCCTTAACTCGCTTGCCCATGTCCAGGCTATCTGCATCCACAGCGTCCCCGACCAAGGATGGCATAGAGCAGTTTGCAAGAATGAACCTGCAGTGGGTGTGCCTATGCTTCAAGGTTTTTAGGTTCGGGTCAAACCTTCTGAAACACCTGATGAAGTAAGCTTCTTCGAGAAAACGCAGGTATCTTCTCAAAGTAATATCATTGGTCTGAAGTTTTTTCTTGATTTTTTGCTGGCCGTATTCCTGGGCATTGTTTTCAAGCAGCCAGCTTCCCAGGTCGTGTAGCAAGCCCGGGCTGCACGCGCCGAATAAACGAGACAGTCCGGGCTCGACATAGTGCTCAACAATATTCTTGTGCGCTTCCATCTTCAGCTCGTCCCAAGATGCGCACTGCTCGTCCTGGTATTCGTAGGCAAGCTGAGGAAAGGCGCCGAAATTAATGTAGTTGATGAATTCACGGTTCAGTACCTTCAGCTCCTCGTCCGGCAGCCGCGCCTCGAGCATGGCTTGAACATCACTTGTTGGCAAGGCAGCAGGCCAAGCATTCCTGAATTGCTGCAGAAATTCGCAGAAAAGCAGAGGAGGAAGGTCCATCTCATAGATGCGTCCCAATCCGGTTTCGCTGCTCATGTTTTTCGCGATGGTCGCGGAAGAACCCGAGGCCGCGCATCTGATGCGAGGCATGTGATCCGCGATTATCTTCAACTCCTGTCGCCAATTATCGAAGAATTGGACTTCATCGATGAGCAGCAGCCAGTCTTGCTTTGGGTTCACGATCTTTTGTTCGATCGCCTGTACGATTTCAGTGATGAGCATTTTTCTCAGCCCACCATAGTCGCCGCTGATGAAAACGATTTGCTGGGGAGCGTACTGGCCTGTCGCGATGGCGTCGCCCACCACCTGCTTGAGTATGTGCGTCTTGCCTGTGCGCCGCAGGCCCATAATGACGACAGCACGGCCAACGCGTCCCTGCAGGATTCTCTTTTCGAGAATAGGGTAGTACATCCGATGGGGATGCGCATGTTCCGCTGGCGGCTTGGCATCGCTCCACCAAGGATTAAGATAATCCTTCAGAAGCTGAACTGTTTCTTCCTTCATAAAAATCAATTATAATTTTTTACACAACATTCTATCATATTGATAAAAAAAGATAAATAAATGTTATACAAAAAACCTTACTTTAATTATAATTTTTTATATAACACTATATAATATTGAAAATACAAGATAAATATGTTTTATGCATAAAAATATAACTTTATCTATGATTTTCGCATATAAGTTCTGAGATTGAGAGCACAAGCAAACCTTTATGCCGGCTATGGGGCGTAGCCAACTGGGCCGCGACACGTATTTCCCGTAGAATTACCGCCCCGCCCATCCCTCTGGGCCAAGGCAAAGCAGATATGGACCAAGCAAGCATCACCAAAGCCGCGCAGGAGCGCGCCGTCGCCGAAGGGCTGCCGTACGCCGGCTTGCTCACGCCGCAGGAGGCCGAGCAGATGCGCCAGGCCGACACTCAAGCCGTGATTGTCGACGTCCGCACCAAGGCTGAGCTCAACTATGTCGGGCGCATCCCCGACGCGGTCGAGATCGAGTGGCTCAGCTGGCCGGATGGCCAGATCAACGAGGGCTTCCTGGACCAGCTCAAGAGCGCCGGCGTCGGCGAGGAGCAGCCGGTGATGTTCATCTGCCGCTCCGGCGTGCGCTCGCACAACGCCGCCCTAGCCGCCCAGCAAGTCGGCTATCGCCAGGTCTTCAACGTCATCGAAGGCTTCGAAGGAGATCCGGACGACAATGGCCAGCGCAACCGTACCAACGGCTGGCGTTTTCACGGCCTGCCCTGGTTCCAATCCTAAGCCTATTTTCGGCTGCGTTCTCGCTTAAAATAGGCGTCTTATGACTGCATCTACCCAAGCTCTCAATCTGAGCACGGCCCTGTGGCCGACTAAATCCGGGGTCCAGGCCTCCTGGCGCGCCACCATCCTGGCGGTGACCGGCTTCGTACTATTGACTGCCTCTGCCAAGCTGCAAATCCCGTTCTATCCCGTGCCCGTCACCCTGCAGACCTTCGTGCTGCTGGTACTGGGCATGGCCTATGGCCTGCGCCTGGCGACCGTAACCGCCACCAGCTACTATCTCGCCGGCATCGCTGGCGCCCCGGTGTTCGCGGCCGGTGCCGGCTGGGCCTATGCTGCGGGCCCGACCGGTGGCTATCTTGTCGGTTTTGTGCTCGCCATGGCGCTGATGGGCGCGTTCGGGGACCGCGGCTGGGGCCGCAAGTGGCACAGCATGCTCGTGCCGATGCTGCTGGGTACTGCGGTGATTTTCACCTGCGGCGTGTCCTGGCTCGCCTACTTGATCGGCGTGGACAAGGCCATCGCCGGCGGACTGCTGCCGTTCCTGCCGGGCGAGGCGGCCAAGATCGTACTGGCCATGCTGCTGGTCCCGACTGTCTGGAAATACGCCAAGCCGGATTCCAGCTCGTCCTAGGCCGTCGCGGCCGTGGAGCTGCTCGGCGACTGGCGCTTCGTACTCGCTGCTAGCCTAGCCTCTTTCATCATCGGCCTGTCGCGCGGCGGCTTCGCCGGCGGCATCGCCTTCGCAGGCGTATTGATCATGGCGCAGATGGTCGAGCCGACCCTCGCGGCGGCCTTCATCCTGCCGATCCTGTGCTTCATCGATCCCTTCGGCAATTACGTCTATCGCAAGGACATCCATTGGCCCAGCGCCAAGGTGCTGCTGCCCGGCGGGCTGGTTGGCATCGCCATCGGCGCCAGCGTGTTCTACCTGGTCGATGACAATGTGATCCGCATCCTGGTCGCGGGCCTGTCGCTGTACCTGGTCGTCGACCGCCTGCACGGCAGGTGGCGCGGCCAGGACGAGGCCTGGACCTATCCCAAGCCCATCGGCTTCGCGCTGGGCATCTTCGCCGGCATCTCGACCTTCATCATCCACGCCGGCCACCCGCCGGTCAGCGCCTACCTGTTGCCGCAGCGGCTGCCGCGCTTGCTGTTCATCGGGACCTTCGCGCTGCTGTTCACCGTCTTCAACTACGTCAAGCTGCTGCCCTACGCCTGGCTCGGGCTGCTGGACTGGTCGCTGCTCGGGGTCGGCGCGGTGTTCTTTCCCGTCGCCATCGCTGGCTTTTTCTGCGGCAAGGTACTCGCGCAGCGGATGTCCGACAAGGTGTTCTACTGGATTATGTATGCCTCGATTGTGGTGATGGGCCTCAAGATCGGCGTCGAGGGCGTACTCAATATGCTGGCGGCGTAGCGGCGCCGCGCGCCGACCCTAGGAAGGCTTGACTTCCTGGACGTCTTCGGCGGTCTGCAGCCCGCTCTGGCGGTAGCCGATCGCGATCTCGAACTCACGCAGGCGCTTGATGACCGATAGGAACTCGGTGACCGTGGTCCAGCTGCGGATGAAGTAGGAGAAGCTGTCGATGACCTTGTCAAAGGCGTTCGAGGCCTGGATGATCACGCCCAGGGTGATGGCGCCGAGGAACAAGCTCTCGGCCGTGGTGATGAACGGGATCAGCACGATGCTCTGCAGATAGAAGATGCGCCAGAAATCGAAATAGCCGTAGTGCAGGAACAAGCGGAAGTAGTTGAAGCGGATGGGCACGAACAGCTCCCACATCGAGGGCACGCTGACATGCTCCTTGCCGTCTTCGCCGTAGACCAGCTTCTTGCGGAAAGCGGCCTCCACCTTCTGGTTGTTGTACTCCAGCCCCGGCAGGCGGATGCCGACCAGGAAGGAAATCACCATGCCGCCCAGCGAGCACGCCAGCGCTAGCCAGACCAATGAGCCGGGGATGTTCTCGAGCCAGTCGATCTTGACATGCACCGACAGCGACCACAGGATGGTGATGAAAGCGATCACCTTGAGGAAGGATTCGAACAGCTCCAGGCCCAGACTCTCGACGATGCGCGCGAAGCGCTGGGTGTCCTCCTGGATGCGCTGGGACGAGCCCTCGATCTCTTTTTCGGTCTTGGCCCACAGCGGGATGTAGAAAAAGGTCATCGCCTGGCGCCAGCGGAAGACCCAGTGGCGCGAGAAAAAGGATGAGAAGACCGCGATGGTGATGTAGATGAAGGCCAGCTGGTAGAACTTGCGGATCGCCAGCCAGAACTCATCGAGCTTGCCGCGGCCCAGCTCCTCGGCCGCCGTCGCCGCTGCTGCATCATCGGCCTCGGCCGCCTCATCGACCGCGGTCTTGACCTCGGCCGCGCTCTGCAGCAGGTCGTAGAACTCCTTGTACCAGTCGTTGAGCTTGACCAGGATGTGGACCTGCGCGCTCACCGAAATCAGCAGGATTGCCAGGCCGCCCCAAGCCCACAGGGCCCAGGGACGCGAGAGAAAGAAAGAACGCAGCATCGCGACGGTTAAAATCAACAATTCTACTAGCAAACAACCCCGCAATCAATGTCCTGCCGTCCGCTGGCCGCTGCCGCCTTGCTGCTGCTGCCGGCCGCAGCGAGCGCTGAGCCCGAGCTCAACGGCTTCGACCTCGAGGGCGCGAGCGTCCCAATCGAGGAAATCCTGCCCGGCGGCCCGCCGCGGGACGGCATCCCCGCCATCGACCAGCCGAGCTTCGAGACGCCCGAAGACGCCGACGCCTGGCTGCGCCCGGATGACTATGTGCTCGGCGTCGTGCGCGGCGAGATCCGGCGCGCCTATCCGCTGCGGATCCTCAACTGGCACGAAGTCGTCAACGACCGCTATGAGGATGAGGCGATCGTGGTGACCTACTGCCCGCTGTGCGGGACCGGCATCGTCTTCGCACTGCCCGAGCCGGAAGCCGGCGGCTTCGGGGTCTCGGGCCTGCTGTACAACTCCGATGTGCTGCTGTACGACCGCAAGACCGAATCATTGTGGTCGCAGATCCTGGGCCGGGCGGTTGCCGGCAAGCGGCTGGGCGAGGAGCTTGTCGCGATCCCCGCGCGCCAGACCACCTGGGAGCAGTGGCGCCGGCTGCATCCGACCACCGAGGTGCTCAGCCGCGCGACCGGCGCGCAGCGCAACTACAACCACGATCCCTATGCCGGCTATGCAGACAGCGACAGCGTGTTCTTCCCTTTGCGCCACCGCCCGCCCGCGGACGGCTTGCATCCGAAGGAAAGGGTGCTGGGCCTGGTGTTCGAGGGCGCGGCCAAGGCCTATCCCTTCAGCCGCCTGGCGGCCTACAACCAGAGTCAGTTCCCCGATGCGATCGGCGGGGTTGACGTCGTCATCCACTGGGACACCACGTCCGGCATGGCCTGGGCGACCGATGCCGCCGGTACTGAGCTAGCGTCCGTCGATGGCTATTGGTTCGCCTGGCACGCGTTCCATCCAGGCACTGAGGTTTTCGCCCTGCCCGATTAGTGGGCCAGGCCGGTGATCATCGAGACGATCTCACCCTTGTCAACCTGCTTGGCGTCCCGCACGCCGATTTGCTGGCCGCGGCGCAGCACGCAGATGCGGTCCGCCAGGCGGAAGACCTGGTCGAGATTGTGGCTGATCATCAAGATGGCGATGTCGCGCCGCTTCAGGCCCAGCACCAGCTGCTCGACCTTGGCGGTCTCGGCGACCCCAAGCGCGGCGGTGGGCTCGTCGAGCAGGATCAGCCTGCTCGCCCAGTGGGTGGCGCGGGCGATGGCGACGCCCTGGCGCTGCCCGCCGGACAGGTCGCGCACCGTCGCTTTCGCCGAGGGTATGCGCACGTCCAATTCGCGCACCAGCCGCTCGGTCGCTTCGATCATGGCGCTGCGGTCCAGCCGGCGCAGCGGCCCGCGGACCAGCTCGCGGCCCAAGAACATGTTCATGTAGACCGGCTGCTGGTTCGCGAGCGCCAGGTCCTGGTAGACCACTTCGATGCCTTCGCGCCGCGCTTCGCTGGCGTCGGCGAACTTGCATTCCGCATCGCCCAGCTTGATGGTCCCGGCGTCCGGACTGTGGACTCCCGAGATGATCTTGATCAAAGTCGACTTGCCCGCGCCGTTGTCGCCCACTAGCGTGACAATCTCGCCGGCCGCGATCTCCAAGGAGAAGTCCTCGATGGCGACCACGCCGCCGAAGGTCTTGCGGATGCCGCGCAGGGACAGCTGCGCGCCGGCGGCCGTCATCGCAGCTGCGGCCAGCCGCTGGGGACGCCGTGGCAGGTCTCGATGTTGTCGACCGTCGGCGCGCCCTTGGTTACGCCGGCGATGCCGGCGACAAAAGCGCGGGTGACGAAGGCCTGGCCGCGAAAGCCGAACACCACGCTGTCGCCCGCCTGCGGCTTGACCTTGCCGTTCGCGTCGATCATGCCGTAGTAGTCGATGGCGCTCGGCGGCGGGATCTCGACGCTCGCGCGCTGCTGGTTCAGGTCGCCCGCCGGCTCGGTGCCCACCACCGCCTGGACGTCGTAGTCCGGAAAGACCGGGTCGATGTAGAGCCCGCCGCCGAAGCAGTAGGCCTTGCCGCCGTGCAGATGCGAGACCTCAGTCAGGTACAGCACCGCAGGCAGTTCGGGCAGGTTTTCGATCGCATGCAGCGGCGTGGTCCCGTGCAGGCCGTTGCCCGGCTCGCACTGGGTCGCGCCGGCGCCCGCGAGCGCTTCGACGACCACTGCGCTCGTGGTACCCGGCGCGTTGATCTCGATGTCCTTGCGCCCGGACTTGGCGAGCTGCTCGCGTGCCTGCTCGAGGGTCGCGAGGTTGGGCGTGCGCTCGACCGCCCGCTTGTCGTTGTCATAGAGCAGGGCGGGAAAGGTGGTGATGCCCGCGCAGTGCGCATGCTCGAGGCCGTCGATCATGTCGGCGGCGGCCACGACCTCGGCCGCGGCGAAGCCGCCTTCGTGGCCGCGGTAGAAAATGTCGCCGTCGGCATGGATGCGCGCCAGCATGGCCTGCTCGCGCCCGGCGCGTCCGGCGGCCGCCGCCGCTTCCTGCGCCTTGGTCTCGGAATAGACCGTCCAGTAATCCGGCTTGAGTCCGCCTGCGGCCAGGTCCGCCTCGCCGCGCGGTACCTGCACCAGGTGCCCCAGGTGCCCGACCTTGAGCCCGGCGCGGTCGCAGGACACCCCGCAGGCGATGTCGACGGCGACGCAGCGGTCGATGCCGCCGCGCATGACCGCCTTGCAAAAGCCTGAGTTGCGCCCGACCTGCTTGGTCATGGCATAGACCTTGAGCTGGTGCTTGGCCGCCTCGGCCGCGAAGGCGCGGGCGTTGGCCTCGACCGCGTCGAGATCGAGCACATAGCAGTTGGGCGGCAGCTTGCCCTGCTGGTGCAGGTTGATGGCCGCTTCGATGAAGGCGGCGTTGCGGCGGATGAGCACGTCGAGGAACATAGCGGCCTCCTGGGCGTTAGCGGGCGGTATTGCGGAGGGAGAGGGCGACGGCGGCGAGGATGATGACGCCGCGGACGATCATCTGGTCGGATACGGCCAGGCCCATGAGGATCAGGCCGTTGTTGAGCATACCCATCAGCAGGGCGCCGATGAAGGCGCCGACGATCGAGCCGCGTCCGCCGTTGAGCGCCGTGCCGCCGACGATCACCGCGGCGATCACGATCATCAGGTCGGTCTCGCCCAGCGTGTACTTGGCGGCCTGCAGCCGGCCGGCGTACAGCAGTCCGGCGAGTCCGGCGCAGCCGCCGCAGATGGTGAGGGCGGCGAAGCGCACCCGCGCGACTTTGACGCCGGCGACGCGGGCCGCGCCGGGATTGTCGCCGGTCGCGAGGATGTGGGCCCCGAAGCGCGTGTGGCGGAAGATCCAGTGCCCGACCAGCACCGCGCCGAAGGTCCACCACACCAAAGAGGGAACACCGAACAGCCGCCCCGAGCCGAAAAAGCCGGTGAAGGAGTCGTTGATGACCGCAATCGAGCGCAGGTCAGTCATGGTGCGCGCCACGCCGGCGAACAGCCCCAGCGTCGCGAGCGTTACCAAAAACGAGGGCAGGCGCAATCCAGCGACCAGCGCGCCGTTGAAGGCCCCGATCAGCAGTCCGGCGCCCAGCCCGGCCGCGACCCCAACGGCCAGCGGCATGCTCTGCAAGGCGACGGCCGCCGCCAGGGCGCTGACCGCTACGGTCGAGCCGAAAGAGATGTCGATCTCACCTGCGGACAGGACATAGACCAGTCCAATCGCCATCACCGTTGCCGGCGCGGTCTGCAGGATGATGTTGGTGAGGTTGCGAGTCGTCAAGAAGCCATCGTCATGCAAGACGATGGCGAAGAACAGGAAAATCGCCAGAAAGCCGATGTAGATGAGATGCTGCTGGAGATCGAAGCCCTGCAGCTTCGACCTCCAAGCATCTGCCGGCTTGCCGGCAGCCAAGGCGCGAGGTGCCGCCTTTTAGCTACGCGCGCCCTAGCGCGCGTTCAGCACGCTGTCGGGCGCGGGCCGGTTGAGCGAGATGCGCCAGTTGCGCGCGATGTTGCCCTTGTCGACTGTGATGGCCGGCGCGACCACGAACGGCGGGGTTTCCTGGCCCAGCAGGTCCCGCGCGCCGGCGGCCGCCATGGCCCGGCCCAGCTCGTAGGCCTCGTCCGCCACGATCGCCGCGACGTTGCCGTCATTCATCATGTCGAGCGCGATCGGCTCGGACAGGTCGAGAGTGACGATCTTGGTCGAGGTGTTGCCGTTCGCCCGCAGCGCGGCCAGTACGCCCTCGGCCGGTCCGGCCCAGGTGACGTAGATGCCGTCGAGGTCGGGGTTCTTCAGCAGCATGGCGTTGGCGATCTCCTCGGCCCGCGCGGGGTCGCTGATGCCCGCCTCGGCGGTGACGTCGATGTTCGGATAGTCGTTCTCGATCGTCGTCTTGAAGGCGTTGTCGCGCTGGTTGGTCACGTAGTAGGTGGCGTCGTGGAAGATCCAGCCCACTTCACCTGCGCCGCCGATGGCGCTGGCCAGCGCATCCGCGGCCTGCTTGCCCATTTGGAACAGGTCGTCGGTGACGATGGCTGCGTAATCGCGCGGGTGCTGGTAATCGGACGGCAGGTTGGACAGGAAGACCAGCTTGACGTCATCGGCCAAGGCTTCCTTGAACGCCGCGGCCGAGGTTACCGGGTCGAGCGGCAGCGCCAGGATAATGTCCGGGTTGCGCGCCAGCGAGGTCTCGATGTCGCTGCGCTGCTTGGCGGCGTCGAAGGCCGCGTTGGTCTCAGCGACGACTTCGATGCCCAGCCGCGCGAACTCGTCCTTGGCGCCAGCGGTCACGGCGTTGACGAAGTCCGACTGGTCGTGCCACAGCAGGGCGGCCTTGTAGTTGCCGTTGCGCAGCGTGATGACGTCCGAATCGGCCACGCGGACGGTGGACGAGGGCGTCGCCTCCTCACCGCCGGGACCAATGGTTTCAGCCAGCGCCAGCGGCTGGGCCGCCAGCAGGGCCGCGGCTACGACAGCCGCTCCATAAGAATTTTTGGTGTTCATGGTTGTTATTTACTCCTCCGATGCTTCAGAACGGCGCTTGCTATGCCATCCCAAAACATTGCGGAAAGTTTATCACAAATGATATATCTAGAGGGAGGGGCATAGCAGGAGCTAGGACTTGAAGGGCGTGTCGTAGCCTGCGTAGCTCTGCACGTATTGAAGGATATAGGTGCCGCTCTCATCCTGCGGATTCTTGCCATCGACCAGCAGGCTGACGACCCCGCCGGCGCCGCGCAGATGCGCGCCGGCCAGGAGCCCGGACAGCGTGATGGTGACCTCGTTGGGCAGGCCGCTCGGCGGGTTGGGCACCGGCGGGTCGAGCTTGTCCCAATAGACCTTGGTGTTGAGGTAGTCGGACAGCTGCTTGCCGCGCGCTTTCAGTCCATCGACAATGCCCTGGTACTTGTTGGCGAAGTGATCTTTGATGATGAGGATTTGTTTGGAGGGGTCGCGGAAGTCAGCGTTGCTGCTGATGCCGTTCTTGCCAGTGAAATTACCGTCAAAGAAGTAAACGGTGTCCGTGATCCAAGTTGGTGTGGAGACCAAGGCAGGGTCGTTGGAGAAGAAAATAGATCGGCCTGCTTTCCAATAGCTTGGATCCACATCCACATAATGCACTGGAAACAGCACTATTCCTTCATCGCTGCTAGCAGGCGCGGGAATTTCGGTGAAGTTATAGTAGCCGAGTGTCTGCAGATCAGATTCCTGGAACTGGAAGCCTACGAAGCCCAGGTAGTTGATTACCGAGGCCTGTATCTTCGCCCAGTCGGGCTTGGGGTTGGAGGGATCGTACAGCGAATCCACGCCGATGATGGTGAAGAGTTCCTTGATGGTCAGGTTGTCCTGCATGATGGGATTGCCGTCTTCATCGCGCACGACCCGTCCGGGACTAAGAACCCTCGGATAGCTGAGCGTGGTGCGAAGTTCCCAGTAGTGGTTGTAGAAGTCTTGCTTCGCCGGATCGATGTCGGATTCGAAAATCCAGACCGCGTTGATGAAGTCGTCGTAGCTGCCGCCTTGTGGTTTTTGCTCGCTCATGATTAGCCTTCCTGGTGCAATTATAAGAGGCTTGTGGAGCGAAGTACCATCTACCAGAAACAACGTGCGCTTCGCATCCCTGGAATTTCTACCTATAGAAAGATATTTTAGGAATAATCGATGATTAATCATAAAAATTTATATATTATTTAAAAATATCAGTAATAATTGGCTATTTTCCCTGTATTTTTATATATTCTTGAAAAATCACAGCAATATGATAGAATTGCCGGGCATGAGCAGTAAAATCATTACTAGACGGAAGAAAGCGGAGGTCCTTCAAAGCCTTAGGATTCACCCGGCTGTTGCCATTCTAGGGCAGCATCAGGTGGGCAAAACCACGTTGGCGAAAGAAATAGCGGCCGACTTCGATGCCCGCTACTACGACTTCGAAACCGAGGGGGCTAGGCGCATGGTTGACCAAGGCCGAATGTTCCAGCAGGTGCAGGAGGCAGAGGGAAACAGGCTAGTAGTGCTGGACGAAGTCCATAATCAGCACGGCTTGTTCTCGGAGTTGAAAGGGATTATCGACGCTAGCATTTCTCAGGACAAGGACAAAGCCATGGGTATGTTCCTGTTGCTCGATTCCTCGTCGCAGGAGCTGGCGAACAAATCAAATGAGAGCATGATAGGACGCTTGGGTTATGTGTACCTGGATCCGCTCAATGTCCTGGAAGTGGACAGGTACGACATTGACAAACTATGGCGGCGCGGCGGCCTGCCAAGTAGTTTTCTACAGAAAAATGATGATGATAGCAATCTTATCCGCCGCAGTATCATTGACCATATGTCGGGACGAGAATTAGCTGACCGCGGCCTGGGCATCGACTATGGCCAGAGGATGAGACTCATGCATATATTGGCGGATCGCCATGGTGGCATGTTGAATGTGGAGGAGCTGGCCAATGACATCAAAATAAAGAGGAAGCCGGTTGAGCGTTTTTTGGATTTGCTAGCCGACCTGCGCATAATCAGGCTGCTGCAGCCATATGAGAAGACTGTGACAAAAACACTGGTCAAGACTCCGAAGTTTTATTATCGAGACAGTGGAATGCTGCATTGGTTCTTGGGCATAATCAAGCAGGAAGAGTTGGAAGTGCATCGCCAATCAGGATATAGTTGGGAAAGTTTTGTCATCGAAAATATTCTGCGACTGGTGCATCGGCCCGATCTAGCTTGTTTTTATCGTACCAGGGACGGAGCGGAAATTGATTTAGTTCTCAAAATGCCCGGCGACCAAACCTGGGCTATTGACATCAAAGAAGGCTATCCTAAAATCAGCAGAGGAATGACTGTTTCACTCAATGACTTGAAACCAGATCGCAGTTTCGTCGTCCACACGCGCGATGACTTGCCGCCTACCCAAGGCAAGCATGGCATTGAGTTCGTGTCCCTGTTGGGTATATGCCACGAGATTAACGCAGCGCTCGAATAGTTACTTCTCCAATCCGCAGAAATCAGCGATGAACAAAGCGAAGGCGCGGGCCGCCGCCAGGTACTCGGAGACGGACAAACGCTCTTCCAAGGTGTGCGCGACGCCGATGTCGCCCGGCGCGCAGTAGACCGCCGGACAGCCGATCTGCTTCGTCAGGAAGGGCATCTCCGACCAAAAAGGCGCGCCTTCGATGGCGCCGGGCTTGTCGCTGCAGCGCTCGATCGCCTGCTGCAGCTGCGCGACTGCTGGCAGGGCAGGGTCAATCTCAGCGGGCGTACCGCCGTGCTTGTGATCGCGGCCGGCTGGATAGTCGATGGCGATCTCAATGCCCTTCTCGACCGGCGCGCCGCGCACTGCTTTTTCAAATGAGGCGACCGCGTCATCGAGGCTCTCGCCCGGGCGCAGTTTGCGGATCAGCGAGAGCTTGCATGTCTCGGGTACCGCGATGTAGCCGCCGCCGCTGAGCGAGGTGATCAGGGCGCTCGCGCGGCCGACCAGCTTGTGCTCGCCGCTGGCCTCGAGCTCCCGGGCGTGATCCCAGATCGCGGTTTGAATCGCATGCGCGGCGCGGAAGGCGTCGATGCCTTCCTCGGGCCGCCCGAAGTAGGCCGACTTGCCGGTCACCGTGATGTCGGCGATGAAAAAACCAATCTGCGAAGTGTAGACCGCCAGCTTGCTGGGCTCGACGTAGATCGCGAAGTCCGGCTTGGCGATCTCGCCAGCGACGACGCGCTTGGCGTACTGCGCGACGCCGGCGCTGACGCCGGTGCCGGTCTCGCCGCTCTCCTCATCGCCTACGAAAGCGAAGGCCACCTCGCCGGCGTGCTTGACCCCGCAAGCCTGCAGCAGGTCGAGCGCCGCGATGCTCGCGCAGATGCCGCCCTTGAGATCGACGGTACCGCGGCCCCAGATCTCGCCGTCGACGACCGCGCCGCCGCAGGGGTCCTCGCGGGGATCGCCTTGCCAACGCTCGGCCCAGCCATCGACATGCACGGTGTCGGTGTGCCCGATGAACAGCAGTCGTGGACCGGCTTGCTCGCTGGTACTCGCGCCCCAGATGTTCGGCCGGCCCGGCAGGAACTCCTCTTGCTGCGGCTGCAAGCCGCGGGCGTCGAGCTCGGTCTGCAGTACCTTGACGAAATTGGCCTCGTCGCCGGTCACGCTGCGCGCCTGGACCGCGCGCTTGAGCAGGCCGAGCGCCGCATCCTGGTCCTGGACTTCGATTAACTTCTTGGGATCGATCATAACTGGCTTCCTTAGTAAATGCCGCCGCCGCCCGCGCCGCCCTCGGCCGCGGGCCGCATCTTAGCCAGTTCTTCCTCACCCGCCTTGAGCAGCAGGCGGCTGTCCGACATGATGGTGACCAGCCCGAAACCCTGCTCGAGCATGCGCTGGGCGTACGCGGCCGAGCCGGTGTGGATGCCGGCCCACAGCTTGTGTTCCTTGGCCTTGGCCGCGATCAGCCCGATCGCCTCGACCACTTCCGGCTGCTCGGTGTCGAGCTGGGGCGGGTGCCCGAGGGAGCAGGACAGGTCGGCCGGGCCGACATAGATGCCGTCGACGCCGTCGGTCCCCATGATGGCATCGATGTCATCGAGCGCTGATTTGGTCTCGATCATCGCGAAGGCCAGGCAGTTGGCGTCGGCCTGCTGCGCGTAGTCGGCGCCGTGCCGCAGCACCGCCCGGGTCGGGCCGAAGCTGCGCCCGCCGCGCGGCGGATAGCGCATGGCGTGGATGAACTTTTCGGCGTCGGCGCCGCTGTTGACCATCGGGCAGATGACGCCGTGGCAGCCGGCGTCCAGGGTCTTCATGATGATGCCGGGCTCGAGCCAGGGCACCCGCGCCATCACCGGCATCGCCGGCGGGATCGCGCCGAGCATCGGCAGCAGGGTGTCGTAGCCGACCAGGCCGTGCTGCATGTCGATGGTGAGCGCGTCCCACGGCAGGGAGGCCATGGCCTCGGCCGTGAAGAACGAGGGGATGGCGAGCCAGCCGTTGACGACGGGCTGGCCTTTAGCGAGGCGCTGCTTGATGGGGTTGTCCATGGCGGTAGCGGCGGCGAAAAGCGGCCCTGCTATTGTAAAACCTCCGGCTCCTTCCCCCTAGTAGAATGCAAGGGATGAAGTGGTCGCAAGCTCGGCTGCGCGCGGCGGCGCTGGCGCTGCTGGCCGTGCTGCCGGCGAGCTGGAGTGCGGCGGAGACAGTGGTCGAGTTCGGCCCCGGGCAGCTGGACGGCTGGCGCCTGGAGACCTTTCCCAAGCTGACGGTGCATACCGACTACGCCGAGGTGGACGATCCGTCCAGCCCGGCCAGCGGCCGCGCCATCGACGCCCGCTCCGAAGGCGGAGTCGCGGGCTATGTCTATGAAAGCGACCTGCCGTTCGCCCTGGACGCCGAGGTGGTGCTCAGCTATCAGGTGCTCGCGGCGCGCAATCCGGCCGATGAGCGCGCCAAGGCGGGCGATGACTTCCCGCTGCGCTTTTACCTGACGGCCAAGACCGGCCTGCTCAGCTATGAGACGCTGGTTCTGGTCCATTCCTTGCAGTCGCCGGCGGGCAGCCACTGGGCCAATCCCTACAGCCAGCGCCTGGCGCAGTTTGAGATGCATGCGATCGCCGGGCCTGAGGACGAGCTGGGCGAGTGGCGCGAGATTGTCGTACCGGTCGGGCTGCGATGGCGCGAGCGCTTCGGCTCCGTGCCCGACGAGCTGATCGCGCTCGGCGTGATGGTCGACAGCGACAACGCCGGCGGCATGATGCATACGCGCATCGCAGGCATCAGCTACCGTTCCCGCTAGCGGGACGGGGCCACCCGCCGCAGGCTAAAATAACAGCGGAGGAGAGAGGGCGCAGCGTCAATGCTGGTTCCGAATCGCTGACACGGCCGTTTGCGCCGGCAGCGTTGCGCTGGAGAGCAGGAGCAAATGAGCGTCACCAGCGCGGACATCAAGATCAAGTATGCGTCCGGCATGCATGCGCGCCCGGCGGTCGCCTTCACCAAGCTGGCCAAGACCTTCGACTGCGACATCCAGTGTATTGTGGTCGGCCGCAGCATCAACTTCAACGCCAAGAGCATCAAGCAGGCCATGGGAGCCAAGGTGCGCCAGGGCCAGACCCTGCGCATCGAGGCCTGCGGGCCCGAGGCGAACGTGGCCGTCGACGCTTTGGTCGAACTGGTCAAGCTGGACTTCCAAGAGGATTGAACCATGCGCCTGATCCGCGGACGGCAAGCATCGCCGGGCCTGGCCTACGGCAAGGCTTTCGTGCTCAAGCGCCGGCGCCCGCAAGACTCGGTCAGCGACGTACCGGCTGAGCGCGAGCGCCTGAGAGCCGCCATCGCGGCTGCCGTCTCGCAGCTGCATGCGCTCGCCGCCAAGGCGCCGTCGCCGGACGCGCGCGGCATGCTGGAGTTCCAGGCCGAGCTCGCCAAGGATCCCAGCCTGGTCGACAGCGCCTACGCCAAGATCGAGCAGGGCCAGGGCGCGGTCAGCGCCTGGCGCATGGTCTTGGATGCGGAAGTGGCGGAGTACAAGCAGTCAGCCAGCGATAGTTTCCGGGCGCGCGCGAGCGATGTCGCGGACCTGCGCGAGCGCGTGCTGGACTCCTTGCTCGGACGGAACGCGCTGACGCTGCCGGCGGGCCGGGTGGTGCTGGCGGACGACATGACGCCCAGCATGTTCCTCAGCACCGACTGGCGACGCGGCGCGCTAGTGCTGGAAGAGGGCAGCGCGTCCAGCCACGTCGCCATGCTGGCGCGTTCGCAGAAGGTGCCGATGCTGATCGACGCAAAGTGGCGCGAGCAGTTCGCGGACCAGCTGTGCATCGTCGACGCCGAAGAGGGCGTCTTGCAGGTCGAGCCCGATGAGAAGTCGCTCGCCAACTATCGCCGCCGCCGCCAGTGGCTGGCCCGGCAGGAGCGCCAGCAGCGGGATGGCATGCTGCGCCCGGCCCGGACAGCATGCGGCCAGGCGCTCGCGGTCCGAGCGAATATCACTTCGCTCGACGAGCTCGCTGGCATGGACCGCCGCGCCATCGACGGCCTGGGCCTGGTGCGTACGGAGTTCTTGTTCAAGCACGGCCTGGCGGACGAGGACAGCCAGTACCAGAGCTATCGCAAGCTGCTCAAGTGGGCCGGGCGCCAACCGGTCACAATCCGCACCCTGGACGCCGGCGGCGACAAGCCGATCCCGGGCTATACGGTCGATGGCGAGAGCAATCCTTTTCTCGGTACCCGCGGGCTGCGCCTGTCGCTGCGTCAGTCGCGTGAGTTCCGCACGCAGCTGCGCGCCATGCTGCGCGCGGCCCAGGGCGGCAAGCTGCGGATCCTGCTGCCGATGGTGACCGTCCCGTCAGAGTACAGTCGGGCGCGGCGGGTCCTGCGGGAGGAAGCGGCCAAGTTGAAGGTGCCCTTGCCGCCGCTGGGGATGATGGTCGAAGTGCCGGCCGCTGCGCTGGCGATCGAGAAGTTTCGCGCTGATTTCTACGCCATCGGCAGCAACGACCTATTGCAGTACCTCACCGCCTGCGGGCGTGACGTCGCCGGCTTGGATGAGTTGGCTGACCAGAGCATGGATTTATTGCTGGAATTGATTGCACGAGTGGTCGCGCATGGCAAGAACAGCGATGCGGAGGTCAGCATCTGCGGCGACCTCGCTGGCGATCCGGCGCGCATCCCGGCGCTGCTAGCTTGCGGGCTGCGGTCGTTGTCGATGGCTTATGGCCGGGTAGGCGCGGCCAAGGCGGCCATCGCCAAGTGGCGGCAGGCACCTAATCAATGAATATGCTGTAAATAGGTTAGAATTATCGTACAAATGACCCTCGCCCCCCCCCTTCCAAAGGGTAGTTTCTGCCTGCAGTGAGACAGCCCTAGAGCATTCCTCTGCGCTTCGGTGGCAATCTAGGGACACACCCGATAATCCAAATTACTTAGGGCTTTTTTGTCTGCCCTATTGCTATTTCAGCGTTGCTTTGGGCAGCGCTGGTGCTGTGGATCAGCACATCTATCCTGTAGCTGGGAAACACCTCAAAGAGGCGATGCATGGCTAAACCAAACTGGGACAACCGCACTCTGTTCCAGGGCGATAATCTGGATGTCATGCGAGCTATGAACTCCGAATCAGTTGATCTGATTGCCACCGATCCACCTTTTAACAAAGGGCACGATTTCCATGCTACGCCTGATAGCTTAGCCGCTGGTTCTTCCTTCCAGGACCGCTGGACCTGGGAGGAGGTTCATGAAGAATGGTTGGAGCAAATCCAGGGAGACAGCCTAAAGCTAACGACAGTCGTCAATTCCGCCCGTAAAGCTCATTCAGACGGCATGGGAGCTTTCCTATGTTTTCTTAGCGTTCGCCTTATGGCCATGCACAGATTGCTGAAGCCAACAGGCAGTATTTTCATTCACTGCGACCATAGTGCCGGCCATTACATCAAATCGGCGATGGATGCTGTATTTGGCAGCGACAATTTCGTCAATGAGATTGTGTGGCGGAGAGCTGAAGCGAAAGGCAGGGCAAAGAGATCCTTCGGCAAAAACCACGATATTATTTTCTGGTATGGCAAATCTAGAAGCCGTATATTCAACCCTATTTATCGACAGCATGATGCGAGGTATTTGTCAAAATATCGGCATGTGGAAGAGGGAACGATGCGACGCTATCAGCTTGACAATCTAATTTCACCCAAGCCTAACCCTAAAACGCGCTATGAGTTCCTAGGTGTTACAAAGGACTGGCGCTGGACTAAGGAGCGTATGGAGCAAGGTTTTAAAGATGGCATAGTGGTTCAAACTAAACCAGGTGCGACAGCTAGGCTTAAGCGCTATCTTGATGAACAAGGTGGGCCCATGATTGACAGTATATGGGATGATGTGAAGGCATTAAACTCACAGGCAAATGAGCGTACTGGATATCCCACCCAAAAACCAATAGTGCTTTACAAGCGAATCATAAAAGTTGCCAGCAATCCAGGAGATATAGTGCTTGATCCGTTCGCAGGCTGCGCCACTACATGTGTTGCTGCCGAGATGGAACAACGGCAATGGGTGGGAATTGATATTTGGAACAAGATAGAAGAGGTTATCAAAAGCAGGCTCGAGCAAGAGCGCGAACTAAAAGATCTTGATCCAAATGAGATATTTCTTATTAAGAACTTGCCAGAGCGCACCGATAAGGGAGATGTAGCCGCCCATTATCTGCGCGTTCGCGAGACTACTAAGAATCCTTGTGACAGGGACAGATTTAAGAACAATAAAGAGAGGAAAGAATTCCTCATTAAGCGAGATGGCGTTCGGTGCGCAGGTTGCGATAGAATTTTCGATCGCCCTGAATACCTGGAACTAGATCACAATACGCCAAGGTCGAGCGGCGGCTGGGACCACATCAGCAACTATGTTTTGTTGTGTCGGCCTTGCAATGGGGCTAAATCCAATACACTTACGCTAGAAGGGCTGCGAAAACGGAACAAGCAGCAAGGTTTCATGGACAGCCAGCCAGCACCCACTAGTCCCCACCTCTCATAATAGAACACAAATGAACAAAAAACAAAAAACTGAGGCAACAGCTCCTAACGAAGGCAAAATCGAAGTGCGGGCTTCAAGCCTGCCAGCGATAGCAAGCTGCGCCCGCTACTACGCAGCCCAGGTGTACGGCAAGGAGGCATCCCAAGCACATCCTGACATCATGGAGAAGGTTGAAAAACGTGGCGGAGGCTATAAGTCGACCATGGGAGATGCCATGCACAAAATCATGCATCTCAATCTCACACACGAGGATGAGGTGCATAAGGCGGCTGACGAAGCTTTCGAGCGCAAAATAGAAAAGCCCGGTTTTTTCGATGAGAAGTTTCTCAACACTTCTGACCTGAAAGACACGCTTGTCAAGATGGTGCAGAATTGCCGGCAGAGCGAGGCTGTGCGCGAGTGGACGACTGAGCGCGAAGGAAATATCTACGAAAAACAGTGGGAGATTGATGATTTGGACCCGGATTACATTTTGACGGGGCACATCGATTGCGTTCGCAAGGACGGGATGGTACTTGATTTGAAAATTGGCGTCACTACCGATCAGCAGCTCTACCAAGAGCAGTTAACTGCTTATCATATGATGGTAGAGCGCCAGGGGCGCGAAAGCCCTGAAATTGCCACTATCGTAAAAATAGCAAGGCCCAAAACTCCCAATTTCAAAGAAACAACATTGCGTGTCGTACGCTATGAAATACCAATCACAATTCATAAGAAAAGCATCCCCATCTTGGTCAAGAAGGCTGGTGATGTAAAAAGTAATTATGATAATTTCAAAGAAGATTTCACAAAGTTGCCTGCCAATCCCGCTTGCCGCGCCTGCCAATGGTGCAAGCTCAAGAACACCTCAGGATGTCCTGAAACTCAATCAAGGATCATCGAATAGGATTGATTTTTTGTTTCCAATATCCGTAGAGCACGCCGGCAGAGCGTATTAAGATGATTCAAACCCACGCTGCCTTTGGTTGTCAGCCCCCCTAGCGCGCAACTGCACTGCTCGCTCGACATCGTGCTAGGCCGCCTGGATTGAGACAAACAAATAATACGATCTTCTCAAAATAAAACGTAATACGTATTTCCTGAAAAAATAGGAATTCGATATAAATCGCGTAAGATATTGAAATTCAAGTTTTTTCTTATATGCTTTGTTTTGCTAATCCAGGCTAACGGTCGCAAATAAGCTGCGAAACGTCAATTCTCATCTCCAAGCAAGACCCGCCAGTTATCGGCTTCACCGCCCGCTCCGTATTTTCTCCAGGCCCAGTCCATAGCCATACTGGGCGGTAGGCACGACGGTCAGGCCGCTTTTGAAAGCTAGCTTGCCCGCATAGACGCTTTGGGAAGTGCAGACCAGGATGTCGGGACGGCGTTCCTGCTTGCGCCACTCTATTTTGTTGAGCACATATGCCATAGTGCGATCCGCAGCGAGGAATTTATTTTCATCATCATCCCATTTCACTTCCGTAAGCGACTTCGGCTTGTTGTGAAGATCGATAAGAGCCAAATCGATTTCAAATGTCTGATTATTCTCTTTGAAATGGATGTAGCAGATCCTGTTAGTAAGCCTCTCTACATGCATTTGGGAGCGCACGAAGGCCTCGAGCTTATGACCTATGCCCTTCTCTGCAAGGTCGATTTCGACACCTTGCGATAATGTGTAGGCGGAGTTATTGACCAGCGAGTACCGATCTCCCCGATGGTTTGCGTTTTCACGCAGTAGTTCATCGACTTTGGGAGTGCGCGCCACGACATAGGCAGCTACTAAATAATTAAGCATGTCTGCTATCTTGTCTCTTTTGACGTTGATGGCTGTGGCTAGGCGACTGACATTGATTTCCAGGCCGGAATGCGCGGTTAAGTGACCCTGTACCTTGCCTAGATCATTGGCCTCAAACTTGCCGTACAACGGCGCAATTGCTCGCAGGAGGTTGTTATCGAAGATGTCAAGAGTGATTGTTCTGTGACTCGGCGAACTAGCAAAAACCATTTCTGGATAACTGCCACGATTCAGATAATCCTGGAGATGGTGGTTTAGTTTGGCGATTGCGGCTGGTGATAGCCGGACCGAGAGGATGTCTTCCAGCTTGGTAGCGTCGCGGAAGGCGGCAGGGCGCTGGCCGATGAAACCCAAATACTCACAGAACAGAATTGGTGGCAGGTAATATTCCGAGAAGCGCCCCACTCCGGTCTCGCGCCCACGCAGCCGCATGGCGTAGGCTGCCGAGCCCGACGCCATGAATCTGATATCAGGGTACATGTCGGTCAGCACTTTCAGCTGCGTCTCCCAGTCGTCGCAAGACTGAATTTCGTCATAGACCACCAAGTAGGGCCCCTTAGTTTCCGCCTGCTCCCGGAAGATTTTCAGGATATCATAGAGGCAGGAGTGATCCCGGACTGGCAGGGGGTCTATCGTGATGAAGCAGACGTTCTTGGGCTTGAAGCGGCCGGAAGCGATTGCCTCGCCGATGATCTGCCGCAGCAAATAGGTCTTGCCCACCCGACGCGGTCCGAGTAGGATCGGCGTGCGGACATAGTCGGTACTGAAAGTTTGCTCGGTGAGGGCAGCGAACAAAGCGCGCCGATGCTTGGCCTGCACTTCCACAGGCGGCTTGCCGTCGTGCCACCATGGATTGCTTGCCACAATCCATTCACGCATCTTCATGTTGTCCGTCGCCTCCTATTGGTTAGGAGATAATTATATCATTTTGTACGAAATTTGATATTATATGTATTTGTTAAGAAGTGCAACATTTAGATATAAAATATATAAGATATTGAAAATAAAAGATTAAATCCATATCTCTTATTTTGCCAAATCAAGCTTGCCAGCCGAAAAACGAGCCTGGCTTGCCTGTTTTCCTTGCCGAAGCAAGGCGTCCCCAAGGGGAGTCGAACCCCTGTTGCCGCCGTGAAAGGGCGGTGTCCTAGGCCTCTAGACGATGGGGACCCGGAACCTGGTGGAGGTAAGCGGGTTCGAACCGCTGGCCTCTTGTATGCCATACAAGTGCTCTACCAACTGAGCTATACCCCCTTGTAGCGTGGGGATTCTATAACGACCGGGCCCCTGCGGGGCAAGGGCAGGCCCTATTGGACCGTTACCGCCGTGCCCGAGATCGACACCATCAGCATGTTGCTGCCGCCGCCGCCGATGACCTCGTAGTCGATGTCGCAGCCGATGACTGCGTTCGCGCCCATGTCCGCCGCCACCAGCGTCATCTCCTCGGTCGCGATCTCGCGGGCCTTGCGCAGCTCCTTCTCGTAGGTGCCCGAGCGCCCGCCGACGATGTCGGTGATGCTCGCGAACAGGTCCTTGAAGACGTTCGCGCCCATGATGGTCTCGCCGGTGACGATGCCGTGGTACTTGGCGATGCTGCGCCCTTCGATGGTGTTGGTGGTGGTTACGATCATGCTGGAAGCTCCGGCTGCTGCGGACTGCCATTTTACCCGTTCGCCCGCTTGGTAAAATTGCCTGGACGCACCCCTACCCAGGATCCACCCATGGCCAAGCTCTGCATCATCGGCGCCGGCAGCACCGTCTTCACCAAGCACATCGTCACCGACCTGCTGCTGCTGGACGACTTCAAGGACCTCGAGATCGCCCTGGTCGACATCGACCCCGAGCGCCTCGAGCTCACCGCCCAGGTCCTCGGAGCCCTCGCCAAGCAGCTCGGCGCCCGGCCCAAGCTGACCACCCACGCCGAGCGCCGCGACGGCCTGCCCGGCAGCGACTTCGTCCTCACCGCCATCCAGGTCGGGGGCTACAAGCCTGCGACCGTCATCGACTTCGAGATACCCGAGAAGTACGGCCTGCGCCAGACCATCGCCGACACCCTCGGCATCGGCGGCGTCATGCGCGCGCTGCGTACCATCCCGGTGCTGCTCGACATCGCCGCGGACGTCGCCGAACTGTGCCCGCAGGCGACCTGGCTGCAGTACGTCAATCCCATGGTGATGAACATGATGGCGATCGACGCGCGCTATCCGGAACTCAAGGCCGTCGGTTTGTGCCACTCGGTCCAGGGGACCGCCGCCATGCTCGCGCGCGACCTCGGCGAGAAGTTCGAGGACATCGACTTCGAATGCGCCGGCATCAATCACATGGCGTTCTACACCCGCTTCGCCAAGAAGGCCAACGGCGGCGCCGGCGAGGACTTGTATCCGCGGCTGCGGGAGGTCGCCCGGCAGATCCTCGCGAACGAGCGCACCTCGACCCGTACCGAGGAGCCGATGGACCACGGCAAGAAACTGCCGGAGAAGGTGCGCTATGAGATGCTGATGCGCCTGGGCTACTTCGTGACCGAAAGCTCCGAGCACTTCAGCGAGTACGTCCCCTGGTTCATCAAAAGCCACCAGCCCGGGCTGGTCGAGGAATTCGGCATCCCGCTCAACGAGTACATCGACCGCTGCGAGTATGCGACCACCAAGTGGCAGAACATCGCCAAGCGGATGGATGACGAGCAGCTGCCGGCCGAGCGCTCCGACGAGTACGCCTCCCACATCGCCCATGCCGTCTCCGGCGGACCCCCGGCGGTCTTCAACGGCAACGTCTCCAACCGCGACTTGCTGATCCCGAACCTGCCCGCCGACGCCTGCGTCGAAGTACCCTGCGACGTCGACGCCAAGGGCATCCGCCCGCGCCGGGTCGAGGCGCTGCCCGTCCACCTCGCCGCGCTCATGCGCACCAACCTCAACGTCCAGGAACTGACCGTCAAGGCCGTGCTCGAAGGCAACCGCGAGCACGTTTATCACGCCGCCATGCTCGACCCGCACACCGCGGCCGAGCTCAGCCTCGATCAGATCTGGAAGATGGTCGACGAATTGCTCGCCGCGCACGGCGAGTACATCCCCGCCAACCTGCGCCCCTAGTTGCTGCGCCGCTGCGGCAGTACGATCGGCAGGCCGTTCGCCAAGGCCTCGAGCACGGCCGCATGGCCGAGCGCCGCGCCGGCGACCGCCTTGGCCTGCTTGACCTTGTGGCGCCAGCAGCCCTCGACCGCGGTCGCCAGCCGCTGGTCCTTGCGCAGCTCCTTCGCCGCGGCCTCCTTGTCGAGCAGCCCCAGGCCGTCGAGGACCGGATAGTACAGCTCGGTCTCGGCATGCGGCAGGCCGAGGAAATTGTCGAAGTCTTCCGGCCGCGGCAGCCGCTCGCGCCAGGACGCTAAACGCTCGGCCGCAGCCGGCGCCAGGCACTTCTCCTTGACGTGCCGCCAGAACGGCGTGTCGCTGCGCCCGCCGCGATAGTGCATCACTAGGAAAGTACGGAAGTCGTCCATGACGCGGGCGACGGTCTGGTTGTACTGCTCGCGCGCCTCCGGCGCGCCCGGCGCCTCGCCCGCCATGCAGTCGCGGTCGAACAGCAGCAGCTGGACCAAGGTGGTGTGGATGGAAGTGGCCTCGAGCGGCTCGAGAAAACCGCTGGCGAGGCCGGCAGCCAGGCAGTTGCCGGCCCACGCCTGCTGCAGGCGCCCGACCTGGAACTTGATGTCCGCCAGCGGCTCGATCTTCTGTCCCAGCTTCGCTTCGACCTCGGCCTGGGCCTGCTCGGGGGTCGCATGCTCATCGCAGTAGGCGTAGCCGTTGCCGATGCGGTCCTGGGTCGGGATCTGCCACAGCCAGCCGGCGCCCAGGGCCCAGGCATGGGTGTAGGGCGCGACCGGCTGCCCCGGGCGATGCTGCAGCTGGAACGGAAAGGCGCGGTTGACCGGCAGGCAGTCCTGGTAGCTCACCCACTTATCGCCGCCGACGGCCGCGATCAGCTTGCGGCGGAAACCGGTGCAGTCGATGAAGAAGTCCCCGGCGATGGTCCGGCCGTCCGCGCAGCGCAGCTGCGTGATGGTGCTCCCGTCCTCATCGGTCTCCGCTGTCTCGACCTGGGCGTCGACGACCGCTAGGTCCGGCAAGCGCGCACGCAGCCAGGCCGCGACCTTGGCGTTGTCGAAGTGATAGGCGTGGCTGAACTCAGAGCAGCGCTCGAGCGTTTCCCCGCGCCGGACGAAGGGCGCCTTGCCCCCGCGCATCAGCTGCGCGAAGTGATGCGACTGGGATACCTTCATGCCGTTGGCGACCGCATGGAAATTGAGCAGCTCCAGCGCGGGCAGGCCGGGCACGTCGCGCTGCCAGTGCGGATCGTCGATGGGCCCGTCGTAGTACTGCCCCGATCCGTCCCAGTCGCGATGGCGGATACCCAGCTTGAAGGTCGCGCGGGTCTCGCGCACGAACTCGTCCTCAGCCAGCTTGAAGTGCTCGAGAAAGAGCTTGAACAAAGCCGTGGTGCCCTCGCCGACGCCGATGGTCGGGATGGCCGAGCTCTCGATCATGACCAGGTCCCAGGGCCGCTGGTTCTGCCGGATGCGCGCCTGGCAGATCCAGGCCGCCAGCCAGCCGGCGGTCCCGCCGCCGACGATGACCATGCGCTTGCGCCCGGCCGGGACCGCGGCCAGCTCTTCCGCGCTCGGGGGCGTGGGTTCAGCCACAGACGCGGGTGAGGTCGGTGCTTATGCGCTGCGGCCCTGCAAGAAAGCCAGCACCTGGTCGAGCCGGTCGAGATGCGGCAAGTGCCCGCAGTCGCCCAGGAAGTGCGCGCCGACATGCGGGGGCAGGGCGGTCGCGTCCTGCCACGGCAGCACCGCATCGTCCAGCCCGAACAGCGCCCGCGCCGGGACCGTGACGCGCTCGAGCGCCGGCCGGATGTCGAGGGCCTGGGTGCCGCGCGGGAACCACGTCGCCGCCATCAGCTCCAGCGCCTCGGCGCGCTCGCGCAGCTCTTCATGCAAGACGTCGACAGCCTCGGGCCCGAGCTCGCTCATGGCGCGTCCCAGAAAACCCAGGGCGGGCTTGAGATCCTTGCCATGCGCGGCCGCGAGCATGCTCTTGATGAAAGAGGCGTTGCATGCCTTGCCCAATCCGGCTGGAGACAGCAAGCACAGCTCAGTGATGTCCCGGTCCTGCGCCGCGAGCTCGGCCGCGACCACCGCGCCCAGCGAGATGCCGGCCACCCGCAGCGGGCCCTTGTGCTTGAGGCGCGTCGCGCTGATGATGTCGGCCGCGATGCTCGCTGGCTCCAGGTTGTCCGAAGCCTGGGAGCGGCCGTGGCCGGGCAGGTCGACCGCATAGACGCCGACGCCGGCGTCGGTGAGGCTGGCCGCCAGGCCGGACCAGGTCTTGAGCGAGCCGAACAGCCCGTGGATCAGCAGCCACGGATGCTGCTGCCTGCGCCGCCGCGGGCGCCAGTGCTGCAAGAACAGATGCGAGTGCATGCCCGCAGTTGATTTAGGCTTGCCCGCTTTAGCTTTGTTGTTCTGCTTGCGCATTGCTCCCTCATTGTTCTGTTTAGCCGCGGCGACTACATCCGCGGCGGTTACGCGACCGCGGCGGCCGCTGCCGGCAACTGTGGCGACGTCCACGCCCTGCTGCTTGGCGACCCGCTTGGCATTCGGCGAAGCCAGCGCCTGGCCGTCTGCAACCGCGCGCTGCTGCTTGGCCGCGGTCTTCTTGGTACCGGTACTCTTGCCGGATTTCTTGGCCGCTGGATCATTGCCGGCGGCGGCCGCCGCTTCGCCGCTGACGACCGCCAGCGGCTCGCCGACGGCGATCTTGGTACCGGGCGCCGCGAGGATCTCGACCAGCTTGCCGTCCTTGAGCGCCGGCATTTCCACCACCGTCTTGTCGGTCTCGATCTCCGCGATCACCTCGCCGCGCTTGAAACTGTCGCCGGCCTGCTTGAGCCACGCGACCACCGTTCCTTCCTCCATGGTCTCGCCCAGCCGGGGCAACGGCAGCTTGGCTTGCTTGCTTGCCATGATCTCCTCCTAGTCCCAGTCCGGCTGCGGGCCGCGGCGCAGCAACTTGCATGCCGCGGCGGCGATCAGGTCGGCGTCGGGCACGCAGGCGCGCTCGAGATTGGGCGCGACCGGAATCGGCACGTCCTCGCCTGCGATCCGCAGCACCGGCTCCTCGAGATGGTCGAAGCAAGTCTCCTGCAGCCGCGCGGCGATCTCCGCGCTCGGGCCGAAGGACAGCACCGCTTCGGTGACCACCATGGCATGATGCGTACGGCGCACTGACTCAGCCAAAGTGTCCTCATCGAGGGGATTGAGCGTGCGCAGGTTGATCACCTCCGCCTCGATGCCGTGCTCCGCCAGCTGCTCCGCCGCCGCCAAGGCGTAATCGAGCATGCGCGAATAGGCGATGATGGTCACATCCTGTCCCGCGCGGCTGACGTGGGCGCGGCCCCACGGCGCGTCGGCCTTCTTGCCGAGCTCGCCCTTCTTGACATACAGCCCCTTGTGCTCGATGAACAAAACCGGATCGGGCTGGCGGATGGCGTCCCGCAGCAGGAAGTAGGCGTCGTTGATGGTCGCCGGCAGCGCCACCCGCAGGCCGGGTACGTGCGCGCCCCAGCCCTCGAGGCTCTGCGAATGCTGGGCCGCCGCCGAGCGGCCGGTCCCGCCCTGGGTGCGAAGCACCAGCGGGACGCTGGCCGCGCCCCCGAACATATAGCGGATCTTCGCCGCTTGGTTCGCGAGCTGGTCCATCGCCATGGCGAGGAAATCGACGTACATCAATTCAGCGATCGGCAGCAGGCCCTCGAGCGCCATGCCCACCGAGGTCCCGACGATGCCGGGCTCGGAAATCGGCGTGTCGATGACGCGCTCGGGCCCGAAGCGCTCGAGCAGCCCGCGGGTGACGCCGTAGGCCCCGCCATAGGCGCCGACCTCCTCGCCCAGGACCACCACCTTGCCGTCGGCGGCCATGGCGTCGGCGATGGCCTGGCCCAAGGCCTCGCGGTAGGTGGTCTCAACCACGGCTGCGCTCATTGCTCGGCGAGGATGCGCGCGAGCCGCGTACGCAGCGCTTGGGGCCGGGGCTCGTTGGGGCCGTAGACGTCGGTGAACAAATCATCCGCCGGCGGCGGGTCCGCGGCGATTGCGGCCTCGACCGCCGCGTCCATCTCCGCGGCAATCGTGGCGTCGAGCTGGTCGAGCTTGGCGCCCGCGCCCTTGGCCTTGGCGAGCTTCGCCCGCGCCCGCAGGACGGGATCGCGCTTGCGGCCCGCCTTTTCCTCCTTGTCGTCGCGATAAGGGCTCTTGTCCATGCGGGCGTGGCCGAAGAAGCGGTAGCAGTTGATCACCAGCAGGGCGGGCTGGCCCTTGCGCGCGCCGGCGAGCAGCGGCTTGGCGGTACGCATGACGGTCTCGGCGTCGGCGCCGTCGGCGGTGGTCGCCTCCAGCCCGAAGCTGCGCGCGCGCGGGATGAAGTCCATCTTGGCGGCCGCGCGGCTGATGTGGGTCCCCATGCCGTACTCGTTGTTGATGCATACGAACACCGCCGGCAGGCTCCACAGCGCGGCCATGTTCATGCTCTCGTACAGCAGGCCCTGCTGCATGGCGCCGTCGCCGAAGAAGGCGACCGCGAGGCGCTTGGCCTTGGCCTGCTTGTAGGCGTAGGCGGCGCCGACGCTGTGGGGGATGCCGCCGCCGACGATGGCGTTCGCGCCCAGGCTGCCGAGTTTCATGTCCGCGATGTGCATGGAGCCGCCCTTGCCGCCGCAGTAGCCGCGGCGCTTGCCCGCGATCTCCGCCATCATGCGCTCGGGATCGCCGCCGCGCGCGAGGCAGATGCCGTGGCCGCGGTGATGGGTGGTGAAGGAATCGCCCTTGCGCATCAGCAGGCAGACCGCGGCCGCGGCCTCCTCGCCGATGGACAAGTGCAGCATGCTGCCGGCCGAGCCGCCGCGCACGAACAATTCGCCGACGCGCTCCTCGAAGCTGCGGATGCGGCGCATCGCCGTGTAGAGGTCGCGGAGCTGCGGATCGGGCATGGTCGGTGGCGGGAACGAGCGGATAAGGGGAATATCATTGTAAGCGAAAGTAGAATCGCCGCTGCGTTCATGCGGGCAAGAACAGGGCAATGAAGATCGACGGCAAGGCCTGGCGCACCATCTGGCCGCTCAAGGACGAGGCCGTTGGAATCATCGACCAGCGCCGCCTGCCGCATGAGTTCGTGACCATGGAGCTGCGCGATCTCGGCGCCGCCTGCGAGGCCATCAGCGACATGGCCGTCCGCGGCGCGCCCCTGATCGGCGCGACCGCCGCCTACGGCTTGTGCCTGGCCGCCAACGAGGACCCGGATCTCGAAGCCTTGCGCGCGGCCGGCGAGCGTTTGTGCGCGACCCGCCCGACGGCGGTCAACCTGCGCTGGGCGGTCGACCGCATGCTGATGCAGCTGAATAAGGCCCACATCGGCGCACGCGATACCGCCGCCTGGAAGGAGGCCGCGCTGATCTGCGATGAGGACGTTGAGACCAACCGCGCGCTCGGCGCGCACGGCAAGGATCTGATCGCCGAACTAGCCAAGGGCAAGGACGGCCCGGTGAACGTGCTCACTCATTGCAACGCCGGCTGGCTGGCGTGCGTCGACTGGGGGACGGCGACCTCGGCGATCTACCAGGCCCACGACGCCGGCATCGACGTGCATGTCTGGGTCGATGAGACCCGCCCGCGCAACCAGGGCGCCTTCTTGACCGCCTGGGAGCTGGGCCGCCACGGCGTCCCGCACACGGTGATCGCGGACAACGCCGGCGGGCATTTGATGCAGCACGGCCAGGTCGACATCTGCATCGTCGGCACCGACCGCACCACCGGCGCCGGCGACGTGTGCAACAAGATCGGTACTTATCTCAAGGCGCTCGCCGCGCACGACAATGGCATTCCGTTCTACGCCGCGCTGCCGTCCCCGAGCCTCGATCCCAAGCTCGCCGACGGTGTCGCCGAGATCCCCATCGAAGAGCGCTCGGCCCGCGAGGTCACCCACATCAGCGGCCTGACTGATGGCGGGGAGGTCGCGGAGGTGCAGCTGACGCCGGCGGGCAGCGGCGTGGGCAATCCGGGCTTTGACGTTACCCCGGCGCGGCTGGTCACCGGGCTGATTACCGAGCGCGGCGTGCTCAAAGCCGACCGCGCCAGCCTCAAAGAGGCCTTTCCCGAGCTGTTCGCCTAGGCGAGATCGGGCTCGCTGGCGTCGAGTTTTTCGGCGGCGGCGATCACATCGCTGATAGTACTGAAGCGCCCGGGGTCGGTGAGCAGCTGATGGGACAGTTCGAGCGCGCGGGCCTCGCAGCGCGCGCGGACGTCGGCTTCTTCGATGTGATCGAAGTCGATGTTGTGCGCGATGCCCAGTACCCGACGGGTCAGGGACGTACCGCAAAAGCCCAGCGCGTCGGCATACAGCGCGTCCATGTACTTGCTCCGCTCGGCCTCGAGCGACTTCTCATCGCTATGCAGCCGCAACTGATAAGCGGCGCCACGAGCTAGGTCAGGATCGCGCCACAGTTTCAAGAAGCGGTCGCGAAAGCCGGTCCATAGTTCTTCGGCGCACTGCAGCAGCCACTGTCGGTAGGGATCGCGCGCGCCGGAATCGGGCTCGTGGCCGCGCTGGCTGAAGAAGCTGATGAGGAAGTTGGCGATCAGCTTGCCGACATCAAAACCCATGGGCCCGAAGAAGGCGAACTCCGGGTCGATGACGCGCAGGTCGCCGTCGGCGACCATGATCGAGCCGGTGTGCAGGTCGCCGTGCAGCAGCGCTTGGGATGAAGACAGGAACTTGAGCTTGAGCTGCGCGACGCGCGCATGCAGGTCGCGGTCGGCCCGCCAGCGCGCGGCGTAGCCATCGAGCTGCGGGGCGGTCCAGCGGTTGTTGGCGTGCTCGATGTAGGGCTCGGTGAAGATCACGTCCTCGGTCAGGCCGCACAGCACGTGGTTGCCGCCGAACTCCCCGGCGCGCAGCCGCTTGGTACCGGCCTCGAGATGCAGGTCCGAGGTTAGGAACAGGTTGCGCGCCATGAACTCGGCGAGCTGGGCGGCGCAGCCCTCGATGCGCTCGCCGGCGATCATCGGCTTGCGCATGATGGCATGCGGGCGCAGCAGCTCCATGACGATGCAATACAGTTTTTCGTGATAGGCGTGCACCGCCGGGACCAGGCCGGGCGTGATCTCGTTCTCGCTCGCGAGGGCGAGGTGCTCGTAATAGGCGCGCGACAGCGGCAGCGGCCAGGCCTCGCCGACCAGCCGCAGGTAGGGCAGCGCCTGCTTGACGACCAGCCCGCCGCCGGGCCCGGTTACGATGAAGACCTGGTTGAGGTTGCCGTCGCCGACTTCCTCGGTCTGCCAGTCGGCCGGGCTGCCGCCGAGCAGCGCGGCGGCCTTGTTGTCGTCGGCCAGCAGCTTGCCGGCCGCGGCCTCATCGAGGATGTGGTAGCCGGGCGGGGATTCGAGTTCAGGCATGACGACGGCTCTATTTTAATTGGTGCGCTGGTTGAGCGAAGGAGTTCAGGCGTCGTGGCCCTGCGTCTGCTCAGAATTGATTTCGCTTAAAATACGATTGCATGGCGAAGATTATTGAAAATCCATTCAACCCTGGTCCGGGGACCGTGCCTTTGTATATTGCTGGCCGGCGGCGGGAACGAAGATTGATTGAGCAAGTCCTGCTGAGGGTGTCGGGATCAGGCTCAATCAAGAAAGGGAAACTGCGACCCCTAGCACCAATCAAGATTGTGGGCCCTCGTGGAGTGGGCAAGACCACGTTGCTGTACGAAGCGAAGAGGATGGCTCGGAGCCAAAACATCCAAGTGCTTCTCCTTTCAGAGCTCAACAGTTTGGCTGACGCCCAATTATTGAACGGCCTAATGGGCGAGAAAGCCTACGAACGCCTGTTGGGCAAACTCGCTCGGCGCAAGAGCATGTCGGCTGGTTTTGCGGACATAGCCTGGGAGCCGGAGGATGTCGGTTTGGAGCAGCTCTTCCGCAAGAAAATGGCTAGGCGCCCGCTGCTGTTGGCGCTCGACGAGTTGATGCACTATGAGCCGCAGGCGTTGAGCGGGCTCTTGCGGGTATGCCATACATTGATTGGGGACAAACAGCCGCTAGCGGTGATGATGGCAGGTACGCCAGAGTCCGACCAGCTGTTGGATCAGCTGCCAGCGAGATTCGCCGAGGACGTCATTGATATTGACATCAACGGCCTGAGCGACGATGAGACACTAGATGCCTTGGCCCGACCCTTCGAAATGCTTGGTGCGAAGGCTACATCCGCGGCGCTGCGACGCATGGTTGAGCTGAGCGACCACTATCCATATTTCATTCAGATTGTTGGTTATGAGGTTTGGAAGGCCATGTCGGCGACTGGCAAGAGTAAAGCAGGCTTGGCGTTGGTCAAGCAGGCTGAGCCTGCCATTAATATGAGGAGGGAACATCTCTACAGCAAGATCCACGATTGGGTAATCAACAATGGTTTGCGCAAGCATGCTGAGCGAGCCGAGGAAATTCTCAAGATGAACCAAGGCAAGGTTGATTATGTCGCGATGCTCTCGGGCTTAGCTGGCAAAAAAATGAATGTGTTCGGTCAAGAGCATATCGAGATTTTCAACCAGTTGCTGGATCGGGGTCTTATCTGGACGGAGGGCGATGAGGTAGAAGCGGGCCTCCCGTCATTTTTTGACTACTGCCATCAGATTGTTGAGGAAGCGAAGCAAGAAAAATTGTAATGTGCTCCATCCCACCCGGGCGGTGGCCATCTTTAAAATGCACCGCCGCGCCGCCGGAGTGAGAAGGACCGGGATGCGGTAAAAAGGGATGGAGAGGAGCGAGCTGCCAGAGTGGTTCCGGGCGAAGCCTGGCAAGCAGCGCCTGCTAGTCGGACTAGCTGTCGCCGAGCAGCGTGGCGGCCTCATCGAGGATGAGGTAGCCGGGCGGGGATTCGAGTTCAGGCATGGCGACGGCTCTATAATTGGCGCGCTGGCTGAGCGAAGACATCCGGATGTCGCGGCTCTGCGTTCAACCAAGATTGATTTCGCTTAAAATACGATTGCATGGCGAAGACTGTCAAAAACCCATTCAATCCTGGCACGGCGACTCAGCCCGTGTATGTGGCTGGTCGGTTGAAAGAGAGGGAACTCATCGAGGAAACCTTGTTGGGGATAACGGACTTGGATCCAGCTGATGAGACGCAGCCAGGCCCGCTTGTACCTCTCAAGATTGTGGGTCCTCGCGGCGTGGGCAAAACCACATTGCTTCTTGAAGCGAAGAAGTTGGCCAAGAGTCACAAAATCCAGGTGCTGCACCTCTCGGAGCTCAACAGTTTGGCTGACGCTAAGCTATTGACCGGCCTAGTGGGCGAGAAAGCCAAGGAACGCCTGCTGAACAAACTCTCCCGGATCAAAGGCATATCGGCTGGTCCCGTGGGCGTAGCCTGGGAGCCGGAGCAAATCGGTTTGGAGGATTCCTTCCGCAAGAAAATGGCGGAGCAGCCGTTGCTGTTGCTGCTTGATGAGCTGATGCACTATGAGCCCAAGGCGCTGAGCGGGCTGTTGCGAATATGCCAGCAATTGATTGGTGACAGAGAGCCGCTGGCGGTGATAATGGCAGGTACACCGCAGACTGACCAGGTGCTAGGCCAGCTGAAAGCGAGCTTCATTGAGAGAGTCAATAAGATTTACATCAACGCCTTTGACGATGATGAGACCCTGGACGCCTTGGCCCGTCCCTTCAAACTGCACAAGGCCAAGGTTGCGCCTGCGGCACTGGCTCGCATGACGAAGTTGCCCGATAACTATCCGTTTTTCATCCAGATTGTTGGCCGTGAGGTTTGGAAAGCTATGTCGGCAACTGGCAAGCGCGAAGTAAGCTTGGCGCTAGTCAAGCAGACTGAGCCTGCCATTAAAGAGAAACGGGAAAGTTTCTACGAAGAGATTCATGCAAAGATAATCAGTGCTTCTTTGCTCAAGCATGCGGAACGAGCCATGGAAATCCTAGGAAAGAACCAGGGCAAGGTCAAGCGTGTGACGATGATCTCGGGTTTGGCGGGCAAGAAAAAGAACGTGTTCGGCCCAGAGCATGTGGAAATTTTCAACAAGTTGATGGATCGGGGTTTCATCTGGATGCGGCGCGGTCGGGTGGAAGCGGGCATTCCATCATTTTTTGACTACTGTCAGCAGGACGCTAAGGAAGTGGGGCACGAAGCAATTTAATTCGCTCCATGCCGCCCGGGCGGCGGCTATCCTAAAATGCAGCGTCGCGCCGCCGGAGTGAGAAGGGCCGGGACGCGGTAAAAAGGGATGGAGAGGAGCGAGCTGCCAGAGTGGTTCCGGGCGAAGCCCGGCAAGCAGCGCCTGCAGGTGGGCCGCTGGGTGCCCGCCGCGCTGGTCGCGCCGCCGGTGCTGGTGCTGGTGGCGATCGTCGTGTACCCGACAATCTGGATGTTCTACCATTCGCTGCAGGACACCAACCTCATGCGGCTGTTCCAGGAGAACTGGTCGTACGTCGGCTTCGCCAATTTCGGCACCGTGCTGGGCTCGGACCGCTTCTGGAACGCCGCCGGGCAGATGGGGACCTACCTTTTGTTCGGCGCATGCCTGCAGGTGATGCTGGGGACCATCCTGGCGCTGGCGCTGTACGAGCTGGTGCGCAGCAACATCATGCGCACCGTGCTGCTGGTGCTGCTGGTGATCCCGATGATGCTGCCGCCTTCGATCGTGGGCGTGCTGTGGAAGTTCCTGCTCACGCCCTCGAACGGCGCCATCAACCAGGCTTTGCTCAACCTCGGCCTGATCACCGAGCACATTGAGTGGTTCAACCGCGGCCTGGCGCTGTGGTCGATCATCATCGCCGATGTCTGGAACTGGACCGCGCTGCCGCTGCTGATCGTCTTCTCCGGCCGGGTGTCGCTGCCGCCGGCGGTGTTCGAGGCCGCCCGCGTCGACGGCGCGAGCAACTGGCAGGTGATGCGACGCCTGACCCTGCCGATGCTCAAGGAGATCATCGCCATCGCCTTCATCATCCGCTTCATGGACGCCTTCAAGTTCGTCGATTTGGTCTTCGTCATGACCTCGGGCGGCCCGGCGCAGTCGTCGGAACTGCCGGCCTACATCGCCTACCAGCGCGGCGTGCGCGAGTTCGAGATCGGCGAGGCCGCGGCGTACTCGCTGCTGATCTTCGTGTGCTCGGCCGTGATCATCACCTTGTTCCTGCAGTACCTCAAGCGCGTGGTCAAGGCGCAGGGGATCGCATGACGGCGCCGGCCGGCGAGCGCGCGGTCCGCGCCCTGCTGTGGGCCGTGCTGCTGGCGTGGCTGGTGGTGACGCTGTTCCCGCTGTACTGGCAGCTGATCACCGCGCTCAAGACCACTGAGGAGACCAACCGGACCATCCCGACCTTCTGGCCCGAGGAGCTGCGCTTCGGCAACTTCGCCGCGGTGTTCACCGAGTCGACCAACTTCGACGCGCTGGTCTCGAGCTTCATCATCGCCTCGGGCAACACCCTGCTGTCGCTGCTGCTCGGGACCATGGCGGGCTACGCCTTCGCGCGCTTCCCGCGGCACGCCGGCGGCGAGAACCTGGCCTTTTGGATCCTGTCGAACCGCATGTTCCCGCCGGTGGCGGTGATTATCCCGATGTTCTTCTTGTTCGACGCGACGCCGTGGGGGACCGACAGCCACATTTCCCTGATTATCCTGTATCTGGTGTTCAACATGCCGCTGGCGACCTGGCTGATGATGGTGTTCTTCCGCGACGCGCCGCGCGAGCTCGAGGAGGCCGCCTATCTCGACGGCTACACGCCCTTGCAGGCTTTCCGCAAGGTCACCTTGCCGCTGGTGATCCCCGGCATGATCTCGGTCGCGATGCTGTGCTGGATCTTCGCCTGGAACGAGTACTTGTTCGCCAATTTGTTTGTCGGGACCGAGGTGCGTACCTTCACCGTCGTGATCCCGACTTTCACCCACGGCAGCCAGACCCTGTGGAACCTGCAGATGGCGTTCTCCCTGATCGCGGTCATCCCGCCGGTCGCGCTGTTCATCGTGCTGCGGCGCTACATGGTGCGCGGCCTGTCGCTCGGCGTGGTCAAGGGCTAGGATCCATGCCCAAGCTGCGCATTGACAAGCTGTGCCGGGGCTGGGAGTTCCCGGTCCTCGACGAGATCTCGCTGGAAGTCGATGAGGGCGAGTTCTTCGTGCTGGTCGGGCCCTCGGGCGCGGGCAAGACCACCATGCTGCGGCTGGTGGCCGGGCTCGACACGCCCGACGCCGGTCGCATCCACTTCGGCGATGAGGACGTAACCGACGTACCGCCGTACCGCCGCGGCGCAGCCATGACGTTCGAGTCCTACGCGCTGTATCCGCTGCTGAGCGTGTTCGAGAACATCGCCAGTCCTCTGCGAGCGCGGCGCCTGCCGGAGGCCGAGATCAAGCAGCGGGTCGAGAAGGTCGCGGAGCTGCTGCGCATCAGCGAGCTGCTCGGGCGGCGGCCCGGCGAGATCTCCGGCGGGCAGAAGCAGCGCACCGCGCTCGGGCGCACCCTGGTCGCGACGCCCAAGGTGTTTTTGCTCGACGAGCCGCTCAGCCATCTCGACGCCAAGATCCGCGTCGAGCTGCGCGAGCAGTTCCACCAGCTCGAGGAGCTGCGCCGGGTCGCGACGCTGTACGTCACCCACGACTACGCCGAGGCCCTGTCGCTCGGCGACCGGGTCGGAGTGCTGTCGGAGCGTCGCATCCTGCAGATCGGTACGCCGACGGAGATCTTCGAGCAGCCGGCCTCGGTCGCGGTCGCGCGGCAGTTCGGCCAGCCCGACATCAACCTGCTGGACGTCGAGCTGCGCGGAGAGGGCGATGCGCTCAAGGCCTGCGCTGGCAAGCTTGAATTGTCAATCCCCGCCGCGCGTCGAGCCGCCCTGGCGGCTGCCGGGCCCAAGCTGCAGCTGGGCCTGCGCCCGCAGCATCTGGACCTGATTGACGGGGGCACACCGGCGCAGGTCGACAGCTTCCAGTCGCTGGGGTCATACGGGGTGCTGGCGGTAACGTGTCACGGTGCCTCCCTGCGCATGCTCGCCGCGCCGGAAGCCGGGCACCGCCCGGGCGAGCAGATCCAGGTCGCATTCGACATGGATCGCGCCGTGTGGTTCAGGCCCGACGGGCAGGCGGTGGCCTGATGGCGAAGCTCGAGCTCAAGGAACTGGGCAAGACCTACGCCGGCCGCGACGGGCCGGTGCGCGCGGTCGAGCAGTTCAGCCTGGAGGTCGCCGACGGCGAGTTCCTGGCGCTGCTCGGGCCCTCCGGCTGCGGCAAGTCATCGACGCTGCGCATGATCGTCGGGCTCGAGGAGATCAGCGACGGCGAGATCAGCTTCGACGGCAAGCGCGTCAACGAGCTGAGCCCGCAGGAGCGCAACGTCGCGATGGGCTTCGAGAACTACGCCCTGTACCCGAACCTGACGGTGCGCGGCAACCTGTCCTTCCCGCTCGAGCTCGCCGGCGTACCGGCCGCGGAGATCGCTCAGCGCATCGACCGCATCGCCGCCCTGCTCGACATCGGCGCGATCCTCGAGAGCAAGCCGCCGTCCCTGTCCGGCGGCCAGCAGCAGCGCGTCAGCCTCGGCCGCGCCCTGGTGCGCGAGCCGGCGGCCTTCATTCTCGACGAGGTCATGAGCCACGTCGACGCCCAGCTCAAGTTCCGCATGATCGACGAGCTCGGCCAGGTCCACCGCGAGGTCGGGCGCACGACGGTGTACGTCACCCACGACCAGCTCGAGGCCCTGGCGCTCGCCGACCGCGTCGCCGTCATGCACCAGGCGCGGCTGCAGCAGGTGGGCACCCGCCAGGAGCTGTTCCTGCGACCGGCGAACACCTTCGTCGCCGGCTTCATCGGCGAGCCGGCCATGAACCTGCTGCCCTGCGAGCGCGCCGACGGCGCCCTGCGCCTGCCCGGCGGCATGAAACTCGCGCACGCCGGTCCCGCCGGGGACGCGGCCAAGCTGATGCTGGGGATCCGGCCCCAGCACATGGAGCTGCGCCCGGACGGACAGGAGCTGCGCGCTGAGATCAAGGTCCGCGAGTACCTCGGCGAGCGCGTCGTCTACAGCCTCGCCGCCGGGGACGCGACCTTCAAGGCGGTCGCGCCGGCCGACAGCGCCCAGCGCCCCGGCGACAGCGTCGGCTTCGCCGTCCCGCCGGACCGCTGCGTCTTTTTCGACGCCAAGAGCGGAGATCTGCTCAAATAGAGTAGAATTCATGGCAGATTACTAAGGGAGGGAGAAACCATGGGAATCTTCAAAGCACAAGCGCTTGCGTTCAACCGCCGCAAGTTCCTCAAGACCGCCGCGGCGACCGCGGCCGCCACGCAGCTGCCGACCAGCTTCGCGCGGGCGGCCACCCAGGTCCCGCCCGGCAAGAAGCTGTTCAAGGACATCGAGCTGACGTACTTCCAGGACAGCAACTGGCTGCACGCCCCGATGTGGCTGTCGCCGCTGATCCAGAAGGAGGCCGGCGTCAGCATCAAGTCGCGCGAGAACTACGACGGCGGCGATGCGATCTCCAAGATCCTGCCGCAGCTGCTGTCGCGGCGCCCGCGCTTCGACTGGGTCCAGTACCCCTCGCTGTTCTTCGGCTCGCTCGCGCAGACCGGGCAGCTCGAGCCGCTCGACGACTATCTTGCCCAGTATGAGGGCAGCAACGAGTACCTCGACTGGGTCATGCCTGCCTACCGCGAGTTCTACACCAAGTGGAGCGGCAAGACCTACGGCCTGATGCTCGACGGCGACATCCACATCCTGCACTACCGCGACAGCTACTTCAAGCGTCCGGACCTGCGCAGCAAGTTCTCGGCCCGCTTCGGGCGCGAGCTCGAAGTGCCCAAGACCTGGCCGGACTTCATCGACGCGGTGCAGTTCTTCACCGAGGAGCTCAAGGGCGAGGGCGTCTACGGGACCTCGATGGTCGTCAACCCGCCGAACTTCGGCTGGGGCTTTTGGATGGACATCGCGGCCTCGTCCGGCGTCAACTACTTCGACCGCAACATGAACGTCACCATCAACCAGGGCAACGCGGCCGAATCGCTGGACATGTTCCGGGAGATCATCAAGTTCGGCCCGCCGGGGGCCGAGAGCATGGACATCGGCACGACCATCCAGCGCTGGCAGTCGGGCTCCGACGTCATGTCGGTGTGGTGGATCGACCTGGCCGAGTTCACGGTCCAGCAGCAGGGCGTCGAGCGCGCCGAGGACCAGCGCGGGGCGATCGTACCCGGCTGGGTCAACGACGACGGCTCGGTCACCCACCGCGCGATCTCGCTGTGGTGCCGCACGGCCTCGATTCCGAAAAACATCCCCCAGGACGTCAAGGACGCGGCCTTCTACTTCATCTACCGCATGTCCCACCCGGGCATGTCGAACGAGATCGTCGCCGACGAGTACTGCGGCTCGGACCCGTTCGGGCGCACCCACTACGGCTCCGACGCGGCCCGCCTGTACCTGCAGGCCAATCCGCAGCGGGGCACCGGCGAGCTGTGGCCGACCAACTCGGGCATCTTCAAGAACTATGCGACGGCCAAGAACCACCTGGACGCCGGCCTGGCGAACATCGAGGTCGGCTATCCGCAGTTCTTCTGGGAGGGCACGCCGGAATACGCCGACGCGCTCGGGCGCAACATCTCGCGCGCGGTTTCGGGTGAACTGACCAGCCAGCAGGCGCTGGACGAGGCCGCCGAGGAGTGGACCCGCATCGTCCAGAAGCTCGGCATCGACAGCCAGAAGGAGCAGTACCGCAACTTCATCGATGGCGCGCGCCGGCTGGGCTACAAGATCTAGGGTCCGGCCGTCCTGCCGGGGCCCGGAGCGCCCATGAAGAAGATCCTCAACGAGCCGGCGGCTTATGTTGACGAGATGCTCGCCGGGCTGGTCGCGGCCCATCCGGAGTACTACAGCCAGCCGAGCCCGCGGGTGATAGCGCGCCCCGGCGGCGCAATCAAGGACAAAGTCGGGATCGTAACCGGCGGGGGCTCGGGCCACTTGCCGGTGTTTACCGGTTATGTCGGCGACGGCCTGCTGGACGCATGCGCGATTGGCGATGTGTTCTCCTCGCCGAGCGCCGAGCAGATCGGCGCGGCGATGGAAGCGGCCCATGGCGGCGCGGGCGTGCTGCGCCTGTATGGCAATTACGGCGGCGACGTGATGAACTTCGACCTGGCGGGCGAGACCCTGGAAATGGAGCAGGACATCAAGTCGACGACGGTGCTGCTGGCCGACGACGTCGCGAGCGCTCCGCCCGAAGAGGCAGCCAAGCGCCGCGGGGTCGCGGGCATGGTGTACGCCTTCAAGATCGCGGGCGCGGCGGCGAAGAAGGGCGGCGACCTGGCCGCGGTGACCGCGACGGCGCAGAAGGCCGCGGACGCCTGCCGTTCGCTAGGCATGGCGCTGACGCCGTGCGCGATTCCCTTGTCGGGCAAGAACACCTTTGAGATCGGTTCCGACGAGATGGAGATGGGCATGGGGATCCACGGCGAGCCCGGCATCTGGCGGGACAAGCTGAAAAAGGCGGATGACATCATCGATGAGATGTGGGAGCGCCTGCAGGCCGACCGTCCGGTCGGCAAGGGCGACAGCGTATCAGTATTGGTCAACAGCCTGGGCGCGACCCCGCCCGAGGAGCTGTATATCCTGTATGGGCGCCTGGCCAAGCACTTGAAGGATTGCGGCGCGAAAGTGGTGATGCCGCTGGTGGGCCGCTATGCGACCTCGATGGAGATGACCGGCGCGACCCTGACGGTGTGCCAGCTGGACGCGGAGCTCGAAGAGCTGCTGCAGGCGCCGGCGTCCTGCGCGTTCTGGCAAGTAGGCTGAGCGCGAAGCCATGAGCGGCGGCCTCGATCGCGCCGCCTTGACGGCCGGACTCAAGGCAATCGCCGCGCGCATGGAGGCGCGGTGCGACGAGCTCAACGCGGCCGACGGCAAGCTGGGCGATGGCGACCTGGGCGTGACCATGACCCGCGGCATGGAGACGGTGCTGGCGGAAATCGACCAGCTGCCGGCGGACGTCGGCCTGGCTCTGCTGTCCTGCGCGAAGTGTTTCACCAAGGTATCCGGATCGAGCTTCGGTACGTTGCTTGCGACCGGCTTGATGGCGGGCGCCAAGCAGTGCAAGGGCCGGGAGCAAGTGCCGTGGAGCGAGGTCTCAGCCCTGCTGGGCGCGGCGCGCGAAGCCATGCAGGCGCGCGGCAAGGCCGAGCTCGGGGACAAGACGGTGCTCGATGCGCTCGCATCCATGACTGAGGCGACCGCCGGCTTGGAGCAGCCGCAGGAGATCGCAGCCGCATCCCATGCGGGCGCGCAGGCGGCGCTGGATCAGTTCCGCGATTGCGAGAACCGCCAAGGCCGTGCGCGCATGTACGGTGAAAAGTCCAAGGGCCTGGACGATCCGGGCATGCTGGCCGTCCTGCACGCCGCGGCGGCGCTGGCGGAAGAAGCTACTTGATCGAAAAGGGCTTGAGCGCGGGATACAGCTCGCGATAGCGCTTATACACGTCGGCGTACGCCTCGGCCGCATCCGCATCCGGCTTTACCGGCCCGGCCTCGGCCGCATGGACCATGGCGGCTATGCCCGCGTCGATGTCCTTGAACTTGCCCGCGCCGGTCGCAGCGAGGATCGCGCAGCCGAGCAGGGGCGCGGCCGCGACCTTGGTGCGCTCGATCGCGAGCCCGAGCGTGTCGGCGTGGATCTGCATCCACAAATCCGAATTGGTGGCGCCGCCGGCGATGATCACGCGTCCCGGCTCCCGGGCGGCGGCGAAACTGTCGATCACTAATTTAGTACCGAGGCAGACGCCCTCGATGATGGCGCGATAGACATGCGCGCGGCCGTGCGCGAGGGACATGCCGACCAGCGCGCCGGTCGAGCGCGGATCGGTGTACGGCGTGCGATTGCCCTGGAAGTGGTCCTGGGACAGCAGCCCGTCGCAGCCGGGCGCGATGGCGGCGGCGGCGGCGTTGAGCTCGGCGTAGTCGATGTCGGGCGCGAAGTTCTGCTTGAACCAGTTGATGACCGATCCGGTCGAGGTCTGCCCGCCCTCGAGGATCTGCCGGCCCGGATAGACGGCATCGGCGTACGTCCCCCAGACGCCGGCGCCGTTGAAGGCCTGGTCCGCTACCATCAGCTGCAGGTGCGAGGACCCGGTGATCAGGGCGATGTCCCCCGGCTGGGCCGCGCCGAGCCCGATCATGCCGATGAAGGCGTCGGCCCCGCCCTGGACCACCGGCGTACCTTCCTTGAGGCCGGTGTGCTCGGCGGCCGCGGCCGTCAGCTCGCCCGCCACCGCGCCCGGCGCGAGCACCTCTGCCGGCCACAATTCGGCGAGCTCGGGGATGCCGGCCTTGTCCAGCAGGGATGAGGGCATGCCGCCGGACTGGTGCCAGCGGACCGCGACGTTGTTGCGGGACGCGGTCCACTTGCCGGTCAATTGGTAGTTGAGCCAGTCCTGATACTCGCAGACGACCTCGGTCTCGGCGAACTCAGGCGCGTGCCGCTTGAGCCACAAGGACTTGGGGATCATCCATTCGGCCGAAACCGGCCCGGCGCCGTTGCTGTTTACGCATAGGGCGACATCGCCGCTCGCCGCGACTTCATCCGCTTCCTTGCTCGAGCGCACGTCCATCCACAGCAGGCAGGGCCGCAGCGCGGTGCCGTCCTTGCGCGCGAGCACCACGGTGCAGCAGGTGGTGTCCGCGCACAGCGCGATGACGTCGTCCTTGCTCGCGCCGGCCGCCTTGAGCGCGCCGGCGCATGCCGGTCCGGCCGCGGCCCACCAATCAGCCGGATTTTGCTCGGCATGGTTCGGCTGCGGGAAGGCAGTCGGATAGGGCGCCGCGCAGTCGCCCAGCATGGACCCTTCCAAATCAAAGACCGCGGCCCGCATGCTCTCGGTACCGCCGTCGATCGCTAGCAGCAGCTCAGCCATCTCTATGTTCCTCTCTCCGCTGGCGCCCTCGGTGGGCGCCCGCCTGTGATTCTAGCCCTTGACCGCCCCGAGGGTCAGGCCCTTGACGATGTGGCGCTGCGCGAAGAACGCCAGCAGCAGCATCGGCGCCAGCGCCGCGATCGAGGCCGCCGCCATGGCGCCCCAGTCGATGGAGGCGTAGCCGCGGAAGGAGGTCACCCCGACGGTGACCGTCTGGGCCCGCGCGATGGTCAGGCCCAGCGCGATCGCCAGCTCGTTCCAGACCCAGATGGCGTTGAGCACCGCCGTCGCGACGATGCCCGCCAGCGATGAGGGGATGTAGATGCTCCACAAAATGCGCCAGTGCCCGCAGCCCTCCAGCTTGGCGGCCTCATCCAGGGCGCGGGGGATGTCGGCGAAGAAACTGCGCAGCATCCAGATCGAGAAGGGGACCACATGCGCCTGGTAAACCAGCGCCATGCCCATGTAAGTGTCGTACAGGCCGAGATGCTGGTAAATGCCGTACATCGGAATGATGAACAGGAACTCAGGCAGCATGTACGCCAGCAGCAGCCAGCGCGCGATCGCGCGCGCGCCGCGCACGCGCATGCGGCTGAGCGCATAGGCCGCCGGAATGCTGATCGCCAGCGACAGCGCCACGCTGAACAAGGTGATGCACAGGGAGTTGAAGAAGGAAGAGCGGAACACGTCCTTGGTCCACAGCTTGGCGTAGTTCTCCCACACCGGCGCGAACAACCACACCGGCGGCGAGGCGAAGGCGTCGGCCTCGGACTTGAGCGAGATCGTCAGTACCCAATAGATCGGGAACAGCGTCAGCAGCAGCGCCGTACCGACCACCGCCAGCGACCAGATCAGATTGCCGCGCCGCCCGAACACCTCAGCGCTCCGCGTCCGGCTGCAGCCGCTCGTACGCCACGCACAGCACCACGATCGCCAGCGAGAACAGCACCATGATCGCCATGGCCTTGCCGATTTGCAAGAAGCCGTAGGACGTGCGGTACGCCAGGGTCTGGACCACCTCGGTCGCGAGCGAGGGCCCGCCGCCGGTGGTGCCGAAGACGATGTCGAAGACCTTGAGCGTGTCGATCGAGCGGAACACCGCCACCGTCAGCAGCAGCGGCATTAGCAGCGGCAGCTTGATCTTCCAGAAAATGCGCATGTCGGTCGCGCCCTCCAATTGCGCGGCCTCGATCGGACCCTGCGGCAGGTTGTGCAGGCCCGCGAGCATGATGATGAAGACGAAAGCCGTCTGCCACCAGACGTCGACCGCGATGATGGTCGCCATCGCCGTGTTCGACGCCCCGTAGAACGCCGAGGGCCCGTGCCCGAACAGGCTGATGAAGTAATTGATGATCCCCAGGAACGGATCGAACATCACCTTGGACATCAGCGCCACGATGATGCCCGAGACCATCAGCGGCGCCATCAGCAGCGCCCGGATCGCGTTGGTCGAAAAGGGCAGGCGGTCCACCTGCACCGCCAGGTACAGCCCCAGCGCCAGCTCCAGGACGCAGGCGATGGACGCGAAGACCAGGGTGTTGCTGACTGTGATCCAGAATTCGCGGTCGGATGCGAGCTCGACGTAGTTGCCGAGCCCGATGTACTCAAACCTGCTGCCCCAGTTGTAATCGTGCAGCGACAGGAACAGCGCCGCGCCGGACGGATACAGCGAGGCGAACGCCAGGACTGCCAGGCACGGCAGCAAAAAAAATGCGGGCCGGCCCCAAAGGGCTGGCCCGCTGTGGGAGGAGAGGCTTATTTAGCCTTGTCCTTGAAGGTCTGCTGCGCCTGGGCCGCGGCTGCGTCCGGGCTCGTCCCGCCGTAGATGGACTGGATCGCGTCGACCACCGCCAGGGCGAGCTCGGAGAAGTTCTCGCGGAACACCACCGAGGTCTTGGAGGTCTTGACCGCTTCGCCGACCACCTTGGCGTACTCGGGATTGAGCGCGCGGCGGTAGGACGGGTTGCTGTTGGTGCTCTCGCGCACCGAGCCCCAGTGCAGCTTGCCGATCTCGGGGTCGTTGTCCTTGTTCGTCATGTACTGGATGAAGAACCAGCCGGCCCCCGGATTGGCCGCGTTCGCCGGCACGCCGAAGCCCCAGCCCCAGTGGGCGGTATACGACGACCCGCCCGCGCGATGCGGCGGGATCAGGCGATAGCCGATCTTGCCGGATATCGGCGAGTCGTCGGCCTCGAAGCCCGGCGCGAACAAACTCGCGTCGATGAAGAAGGCCGCGCGCTGCTGCTTGAAGACCTGCTCGGCGTCGGGCCAGTCGATCGACTGGATGTTGACCGGACCGGCCTTCATCAGCTCGGCGTAGTCGCTCAGGCCGCGTACGATCTTGTCGTCGGTCAGCCGCGGCTTGCTCCAGCCGCCGTCGAACCACAGGCCGTACGGCGCCTGGACGTCGCTGGGCTTGCCCCATGAGTTGAAGACGACGCCGGAGATGGTGTCGATTAGCGTGTCCGAGCGGATGCCGCGCATGACCGCGCCGGCCACCTGGCCGTTGCTGTCCTTCTTGATCTTGGCGGCCGCCTTGATCAGCTCGGGCATGGTCTCAGGGACCTTGCCGCCGAGGTACTTGTCGACCAGGTCCTTGTTGTAGAACAGCACGTAGACCTCGAAGGAGGCCGGAATGCCGTAGTACTCGGAGCCGGGACCGCCCGGATACTTGGTCGTGTCGAGGAAGCCGGAGGGGAAGTCGCCGATGTCGTAGTCGGGCGAGGTCATGGAACGGTCGTCGATGAAGGGCGACAGCGAATGGATCAGGTCGGCCCGGTACTGGGTGTAGGCCGTAGCGTCCATCGGCAGCAGGTACACGTCGGCCGAGCCGCGGTTGCCCCGCAGCGCCACTTCCATGCGGTCGAAGTACAGGTCCTCGGCCATGGTGTTGAGGTTGACCTTCATGCCGGTGTCGCGCTCGAACGCATCGAGCGCGCCGCGGACCCCGTCGGTGATCGGGTGCTCGGGCAGCATGACGTTGACCTCTTGGCCCGCATACTTCTTCCAGCTGAATTGCGCCGCGGCCGGGGCGGCCGTGGCCAGCGCCACCGCGCCGGCGAGCGCGAGCTTGGCAATGTTGGTGTTCATACGACTCTCTCCTGTATATCGCACAAACCAATTCTAACACATGCGGGGACGCAGGCTGAGGAATGGTGGATTGATAGCCCAATTGCAAGATTGGGCGACAATGCCGTAGTGTAGAATAACCAACGACTTTGAGCGATAAAACGCTAGCGGCCGCGGCCCCGGCAGGGCGCCAAAGCGTCTACGACGGCTTGATGGACGAGATCCGCAACGGCCGCTACCGCCCGGGCGAGCGCCTGCCGAACGAGCGCGACCTGGCGCAGCGCTTCGCCCTGGGCCGCGGCGCGGTCCGCGGGGCCATGGCGCGGCTCGAGACCGAGGGTATCGTCGAGCGCAAGGTGGGCTGCGGGACCTTCCTGCGACCCAACGTGCCGTTCCTGGTGGAGATGGGCGACGCCGAGATCGAGTTCGCGGCCGACGGCGGCTGCTCGTTCTACGAGCTGCTCGAGGCCCGCCTGCTGTTCGAGCCCGAGATCGCTTCCCTGGCCGCGGCCAAGCGCGACGCCGCAGGCGTCGCGCGCATGGAGCGCCGCCTGGCGCGGCTGCGGCCGGGATGCACCTGGCTGGATTTCAAGGAGAACATCTACGCCTTTCACAAGCAGATCTACGCCATCGCCGGCAACCGCTTCCTGCACGGGGTCTTCGATTCGATCCACAGCGCCCGGCGGCGCAGCAACTACGACGGCCGCAATCCCAAGGCCAAGGTCGCGCCCTTCATCATCAGCCAGGCCGAGGCCGACCTGCGGCCCATTCTCGCCGCCATCAAGGCGCACGACGGCGAGCAGGCGCGGGAGCTCACCCGCAGCTACCTGCTGCGGCTGCTGGCCTTCCGCTAAGGGCGCCCGCGCCGGCGAGCGACGATGGCGGGCATCCGGCTGGTCGACCTGGCCATGCGCTTCGGTACGACGACCGTGCTCGAGGGCATCAACCTGGAGATCAAGGACGGCGAGTTCATGGTGCTGGTCGGGCCGTCGGGCTGCGCCAAGTCCACGACCCTGCGGCTGATCAGCGGGCTCGAGCAGCCGTCCGCCGGCGAGATCTGGGTGGGCGATGAGATGGTCAACGGCAAGGAGGCCAAGGACCGCAACCTGGCGATGGTGTTCCAGTCCTACGCCCTGTTCCCGAACATGACGGTCCGCGGCAACCTGTCGTTCGGCATGCAAGTGCGCCAGGAAAGCGCCGCGACCATCGCGGCCGAGGTCGAGCGCATCGCCGCGATGCTGGGGCTCGAGCAGCTTTTGGACCGCAAGCCGCATGCCTTGTCGGGCGGCCAGGCCCAGCGCGTCGCGCTCGGACGCGCCATCATCCGGCAGCCGGCGGCCTTTTTGTTCGACGAGCCGCTGAGCAATCTCGACGCTGAGCTGCGCACGCAGATGCGCGGCGAGATCGTCGCCCTGCAGCGGGAGCTCAAGGCGACCACCATCTACGTTACCCATGACCAGACCGAGGCCATGACCATGGGCGACCGCATCGCGGTGATGCGCGCTGGCGACATCATGCAAGTGGGCACGCCGATGCATCTGTACGCCGATCCAGCCAATCTCTTCGTCGCGAATTTCCTCGGCAGCCCCAAGATGAACATGTTCAGCGGCGAGCAGTGGCCCGCCGCCGGCCGGCTGGGCGACGGTTCCAAGACCATCATCGGCATCCGCGCCGAGCACATCCGCCTGGAGCCGGCCGCCAACGGCGCCGTCGGCTTTGAGGCGGTGGTGCGCAGCCAGGAGAAGCTGGGGCACGAAGTGCTGCTGTGGCTGGAGCCGCAGGATGGCAAGGGCGCGGCGGTGGTCGCGCGCAGCCAGGACCGCGCCCATCAGGACCTGGAGCCGGGCGCGGCGGTCAAGGCCTGCTTCGAGCCGCGCGACGCCTTGTTTTTCGACACCGCCACGGACGAGCGCGTGGCGCCGCCGGCCCACTGACGGTGGCGGCGTCCAAGCCACCGCGCGGATTGGGCCGGGTGCTCAACGCCGCCGGTACCATGACCTCGCTCGGCGCGAGCCGCATCCATCCCGAGGCCATGGCCGCGGCCGCGGCGATCGCGGGCGAGTTCGTCGATATGGACCGGCTGCAGGCCCGCGCAAGCACGGCCATCGCCCGGGCGACGGGCGCGCAGGCCGGCTGCATGACCGCATGCTCGGCCGCCGGCGTTGCGGTTTGCGTCGCCGGCTGCATGACCGGCGACAGCGTCGCGAAGGTCGAGCAGCTGCCCGACGCGGCGGGCATGCCCGACCAGGTCGTGATCCAGCGCGGGCACATGATCAATTACGGCGCGCCCATCGAGCAGGCCATCCGCCTGGCCGGCGCGCGGCTGGTGGTGATCGGCAACGCCACCGAGGTCCAGGCTTATCACCTGGAGCAGGCGTTGCGCGCCGCGCCGCGCCTGGCGGCGGCGGTCTATGTGGTCTCGCACCACTGCGTCCAGGAGGGCATGCTGCCGCTGCGTGAGTTCGCGGCCATCTGCCACAAGCACAAGGTCCCGGTCATTGCCGACATGGCGGCCGAGTATGACCTGGGCGCGGTCCGCTTGCCCGGCGTGGCCGCGGCGGTCTACAGCAGCCACAAGTTCCTCGGCGGGCCGACCGGCGGCATCATCGCAGGCAAGCGCAAGCTGGTGCAGGCGGCCTATCTGCAGAACCGTGGCATCGGCCGGACCATGAAGATCGGCAAGGAAAGCATCTGCGGGGCGCTGGCGGCGCTCGAGCTGTGGCTCAAGCGCGACCACGCCAAGGACCAGCGCGCCTGGGACCGCATCCTGCGACGCTGGCGCCGCGGCTTCGGCGTACTGCCCGGCATCGAGGCCAGCATCCTGCCGGACTGGACCGGCAATCCGACCCCGCGGCTGCAGCTTTTGCTCGAGCCCAAGCAAGCGGGCCTGCACGCCTGGGAGCTGGAGCAGCGCTTGCTCGCGAAGGAGCCGCGCGTCTTCGTGCGCACGCAGTTCATCGAGCAGCAGCGTTTGGTGCTCGAGCCCTGCCAGCTGGCGCCGGGCGAGGATGAGGAAGTGTTCGCGCGCGTCAAGTCGGCCCTGGCGGCGGCGCGCCGCAACAAGGACGGCCGTCGCATGAGCTGGGCGCAGTACAAGCGCCGGCAGGGCGCGGACAAGGGCACGTGGCGCCCGTAAAAGCTGAGTTCGCCGGCGTCCGGGTGATTGTCACCGGCGCGGCGGCGGGCATCGGCCTGGCGACGGCCAAGGCCTTCGCCAAGGCCGGCGCGCGAGTGGGTTTGATCGACATCGACCGCGGCAAGCTCGGCCGCGCGGCCCGCGGGCTGCGCGCTCCGCAGGTCGCGCGGGTGGTGGCCGACCTGTCCAGCCCCAACGAGGCCAGCGAGGCGGTGGCTGCGGCGGCCGATGAGCTCGGCGGCGCGAACGTGCTCATCAACAACGCCGCCATCTACATCCCGACCGCTTGGCGCGGCAAGCAGGCCGGGCCCGGCTGGGACCGGGTGCTCGCGACCAATCTCGACAGCGTCTATCACTGCGCCAAGGTGGCGCTGCCCTGGCTCAAGCGCGCCGCCAACGCATGCATCGTCAACGTCGCCTCGACCCAGGGGGTCGCGGCCCAGGTCGACAGCGCGGCGTACTGCGCCGCCAAGGGCGGCGTGGTCAACCTGACGCGCGCCATGGCGGTCGACTTCGCGCCGGCCGGCATTAGGGTGAACGCCGTCGCGCCCGGCTACATCGACACCGCCATGGCGATCATGCCCGACGGGCGCCACGAGCACGCTGAGCCGGTCTTCAAGGAGTTCTATCTCAAGCGCCGCCGCATCCCGCTGGGCCGGCCGGGCCAGCCCGATGACGTCGCCGGGCCCATCCTGTTTTTAGCGGGCCAACGCAGCTCCTACATCACCGGGCAAGTACTCGCCGTCGACGGCGGCATGCTCGCAACTTACTAATCCTCGAGGAAACCAACAACCATGGATCAAGAACGCCACGCCCAGCTGCATGCGACTTTCCCGACGGTGTTCGGGCGCAACCTGATCGCCGAGCTGCCCAACATCGTCAATCCGCCCTTCGCCGTCGCGACCATGCCCGAATTGTGGTCGATGTTCAAGGATCATTTCGCCGATGCGGACTGCGTGCCGCTGCTGATCGATTCGGTCAAGGTCGAGGACCTCGAGAAGCTGTCGGCCGCGCACGATGTGCGCGCCGTCATCGGCCTGGGCGGCGGCATGGCGATGGACGCGGCCAAGTACCTCGCCTGGCGCCGCAACCTGCCGCTGTTCCATGTGCCCACCGCCCTGACCAACAACGCCGCCTTCGGGCAGCGCAGCGGCATCCGCGTCGGCTCCAAGGTGCTGTACCGGGGCTTCGCGCCCCCGCAGGCGGTCTATATCGACTACGACGTGATCCAGAAGGCGCCGCTGAAGTTCAACCTGTCCGGCATCTGCGACGTGCTGTGCTTCCACACCGGCGTGCTCGACTGGAAATACGCGCACGCCCAGGGCAAGTGCGAGCCCAAGTGGGCCTACGACGAGGAGCTGGCCGCCATGTCCCTGGCCCATGTCGACCGGCTGCTGGCCGGCATGGACGACGTCAAGGCGATGAACGAGCGCGGCATCCGCCTGCTGGTCAGCGGCCTGCAGTGGGGGACCTCCTATCACAACGCCGGCTGGAATCCCCGCCACATCGAGGGCGTGGATCACTTCCTGTTCTACAAGCTCGAGGCCATGACCGGCATCAAGTTCCTGCACGGCGAGCCGGTCTGCCTGGGCGTCGTCGCCGGCTCGCTGATGCATCAGTCCCGCGCCGACGAGATGCTCGCGGCGATCGCCGGCGCCGGCCTGGACATCCGCCCGGCGGCCATGGGCCTGGACTGGGAGCAGGTGGGCGAGGCCCTCGCGGGCCTGCCGGCCTTCGTCCGCGAGCAGGGCCTGTGGTACGGCATCGCGCACGAGTTCGAGGCCGGCCCCGCTTTTGTCGAAGAGCTGCGGACGAAGGTCGAAGGGGCTTACTGAGGCCCGCATGCGCCCGCGGGCCCGGGCGGCTGCTTGCAGCCGCCCGGTTTATGCTAGAATACGCCTCTGCTCTACAACAAGGGAACACAAGCAAAAGAAGCG